>DXFG01000099.1 GCA_019114545.1 Candidatus Blautia pullistercoris
CATTTCTCAGGCATGCATCCAATCCCGCCATAAATCCTCTTGCAAGACCTTTATTCGACTTAAAATTCACTACGTAATGGACGCCCCATCTTTTGGCCACTTCTACTGTATTGTCCTGACTCCCATCATTAATGATCAGATATTCAATCTCATCTATCCCGTCAATATGCTTTGGCAGATCATTCAAGGCTATCTCTAAAGTTTCCGCCTCATTATAACAGGGTATTTGAATGATCAATTTCATTTCTGTTTACTCCTTTGTAACACTCTGGATATTTCTCCGTAATATATCCTTTTGATTATAGCATATGCAATCCTTCTTTTCAATTCAAAATCTGATATGTTTTCTCATCATTTTTCTTATCTTTATGTACTTTTCATCTGTTTTTTTCTGACTTTATAGCCCCAGAGTATCACCATGGCAAAATATACTGCAATAACCGCCACTACAATCGTATAAAATACGGAAACTCCCAGAATCCCCCCCTGCTCCACAGTCCATCTGCCCAGAAGCAGAAACAGTACATACCCCAGCAGATAACCGGCAATCAGCCAGTTCTGCCTTCTGATCACCGTCAGAACCATTTGATAAAAGCTGGTATAAGCCAAAAATCCACCACCCAAAAGAAGGACCATCAGCTCTGCCTTATACCCTGTCAGATTCACTCCATATACGATAGACAATGCCGGGATTCCCAACAAAAAGCCTCCTATCAAAACGAAAACTGTAAGTCCGATCATAATAGCACTCTGTTTCGCTACCATAGATAAGAACTTTCCTAATTCTCCTTTGTGCCAGAGAAGTGCCATTTTTCCGATCATAGGCTGGTAAATAAATCTGCTTAATAAGCCGATAACAAAGACTGGCATAAAAATATAGTTAAAGCAGGCCTGTTCCTGACTGCTGAGCACAGCGTCAATGGCATATTTCGGCGCATTGCCTATATAGATCACCAGATAGGCAGCAAGGAAAAGAGGGAAGCATTCGATAAACATATACTTTACATTTCTTCCTTCCCATGCAACAACCGTAGATTCAAAGTTCCTGATTGCCGTCCCATTTAAGACCAGGCAGAGAAACAGGGAAACCAAAAGTGCAAGTAAAGAAGCTGTGATCAGGTTTTCTGTCAATAAATAGGACGAAATAAAGGTAATAATATATCCCAGAAGCCGAACCGTCATAGCTTTTGCCCCAATATCCAGCCGTTCTCTTTGCTGCAGGCGTCCCTGAAAAACATCTTCTACGGAATCAATCGTCTTAGAGAGGCAAATGAGAAAAACTGCAATACTTTTTTCAAAGTCATATGCCCCGGTATAATAATGTATTCCCACATAAAAAAAGGAAACAATCACCATCAGGCAGCTGGTAATGACTCTGACCCCCACATACTCTCTGAAGCTATATTTTTCCTGCACATCAGAAACCTGGAATTGCCGAATACCATACTGGCCAATGGTCAGCATGAGATTTCCGATAGCAAATGCGATGGTGAATACTCCTGCATCCGTAACCGGATCAATCCTGGAAATAACCATCAAGATCAGCACTGACTGAAAGGAATTCAGCATTGCCGCCCATGTATTCCAAATATATGCCGTTTTCTGTGTGTCTTTAGTATTATATAAAAAAACTTTTATCATAAATCCTCCGCCCTGCTTTTGTTGTCTGTTGGCAATCATCTGTTTATTCACTATAGCACATATCTATAACATTTGCCAGCATCGAAGCTTTCTTCTTTGCCAAGACCGCACTCACGTCCCTGTCAAAACCTTGTTCAGCACATCGGCCAGAGGCTCCATGGCATTCATCTCTTCTTCCACTGTATTGGTCTGTGCCCCGCACTCCACCAGCAGGGTTTTCGGGCGCAGATGAAGATTATACCGATACCCTCTGAGGTAAATAGTCCTGGCAAAATCCGGATAATACTTTTCACAGGCCAGTATCATCTGAAGGGAGAAGGCCAGATTATCCTGAATGTAGGGATTTGGCAGATAGCTGATCTCTCCGTTTTGTTTTGTCCTGCTCAGTCCGTTAAAGAACATGACCTTGGCCGTCTGTTTTCCGTTTACCTCTGTCACCAGCCTCTGGTTATCTGCCACCCCATCCCTGTGAAGATCAATGATCACTTCTATGCTGGGATTCTCCTCCAGAACCTGACTGATACGTTCCTGTGCATAATTATATGCCTGATTTCTGTCTAATTTACCGTCTACAATATCAAAAGTATCTGTTACATGGAGCACATTATATCCATAATTTTCTTTTAGTATTTTCGTCAGATAATCTCCCACCCCTACAATTGTGGTGGAGGCATCCCCAGGAACCGAATCGATAAATTCCTCCTGGGAATGGGTATGATAGATCAGGATCTGAGGCTGATCATTGCCTGTCTTCATTCTGAGATCCATCTGTATCAGCTCCGGAGCATTAAGCTGGTCGCTGGTAATGCTGGTAGTGCTGTCCACCGTATAAAAATTACTGAGGACAAAATCAAAGTCCTGCAGCTGCTCCATGGAAATGTCCGTCACCGGTACCCGCTCCTGGGAAACCGCTGCACTTTTTAACTCCTCTTCTCCGGCTTCTGGATCTTTCTCCTGTTCTTCCTCACTATCTTTATTCTGCTCCTTTTGAGTGTCCCCACCGGTGATCTCCAGGCCATCCTCATCTGGGCCTGCTTCCTGGTTTTCTTCAGTAAGCCGCTGTTTCAGGAATTCCTGATTTTCTTCTGCGATCCTGGCGCTGGTAGTTACATCTTCCTTTGCCTGCACATCCTGTTCATCTGCAGCCAGTCCCGGAAGCTGATCTTTGGTTTTTTCCAGAATCCAGGAGGCAAAAGACTTATTTTGCCGATCTGATCTGGTTACGGCCGGAAGATAGGTTTCCACCGCCTGCTGCTGCATATTATACATGATTTTCTCCACCACTTTCTTATCCAGAGAAAGTCCTTTTATCACAATATAACCGGCCAAAACCAGCATACCTATCCATATGACAGCAGAAACGGCTTTTGCAGCGTCTTTTTTCTTCACCCAATCACCTCATATCTATATATGAGACAATCCTTTTCATTTATGCCTTTCCCCGGGTAAAGGTCATATTCAGACCTTCTGAAATCGTATACGCCAGACGCTTTACCGTTTCATCTACATCTTTAGGTGTAACAAACATGCTGTGGAGCGACGGGGCAATCATTTCCTCCAGAAATTCTTTCTTTTCTTCCTCTTCCAATGCATCTAAAAGATGAGCCATAGCATCATGAACGATGGTTGCCCCGTCTACCACTGTGGGAACGCCAATCCCGATTACCTTCGTTCCAAGAGTTTCTCTATTTAATCCGGTCCTGTGATTACCTACACCTGACCCTGGATGAATCCCTGTATCTGTGATCTGGATGGTCCGATTCAGTCTCCGGATACTTCTGGCCGCAAGGGCATCAATAGCTATAATCACATCCGGCCTTGTCTCTTCCATCACTCCTCTGATAATCTCCATAGTTTCCATTCCTGTCTGGGCCATAACTCCCGGTGCCAGTCCGCTGACACTGTGGGCATGCTCCTCTCCCATTCCCTGGATCCCGTATTCATGAATGATATGTCTGGTAATTCGGAGATTTGCCACTACGTCAGGCCCCAGAGCATCTGGTGTGACTTCCCTGTTTCCCAGGCCTACCACCAGCACGCTGAGATCCTCCTTATCCGGAAGGAGGGCCTTTACATGTCGGGAGATCTCTTTGGATATCTCCCTGTGGTAGTCCTCATCCGGCACAGACATGTTGGGGGCTTCCAGGGTAATATAGACTCCCTGGGATCTCCCCATAGCTTTGGCCCCGTTTTCTGTTTTGATCTTTACCACAGTCGTCCGGATATCCTTTTTCTCATCATAATCCTCCTGGATCTCCACTCCTCTGATCTCTACATTATCCTCTTCAAATTTTTCTTTTGTCTCCAATGCCAGGTCTGTATGAATTCTTCCCATTGCCATGAAAAAACATCCTTTCTATGCCTGTTTTTCCATATTTTTTGCAATTTCAAAGATTTTATGTATTGACATTTCTCTCCAAATACACTAGAATGAAAAAGCATGTGATATCGGAGTATTCCGTGTCTTCTCCGATAAAAATATAGGTATAATAGTAAATAAATTGAATGATCACATTTGGAGGTGTACACTTTGGCTAACATTAAATCTGCAAAGAAAAGAATCTTAGTAAACAGAACAAAAGCTGAGAGAAATAAATCCATCAGATCAGCAGTAAAGACTTCTATCAAAAAAGTAGAGGCTGCTGTTGCTGCAAAGGATAAAGAAGCTGCTTCTGCTGCATTAAAGAACGCAATTTCTACAATCGACAAGGCTGCTACAAAAGGCGTTTATCACAAAAATAATGCTGCAAGAAAAGTTTCCCGCTTAGCAAAAGCCGTAAACACACTTAACTAATTTTTATAGACTATAAAAGTAAAGAGTCTTCTGGCTGTCCGTCATCGGCCAGAAGGCTCTTTTTTTCAGCTGCTGAATTTGATCAGGAGCAATTCCACACTGAGGGTATCTGTGATTCGTCCCGTCTTTACCTTTTCTTCCGTATCCACACACTCCTGGACAATCTTTTCCAGTTCTTCTTCCCTATACCGCCTTCCATAGGTACTGTAATTCCGCACCACAAAGGGCTGCAGTCCCGTTCTTTTGGCGATCCGGCTCTGATCGTATCCCTCTTTCTCCAGTTCCTTCACCTGCCAGATCAGATTAAACTGTCTTGCCAAAAGAAATAGAATACGCATGGGAGGTTCTTTCAGGGCAAGGAGATCATAGTACAGATCCAAAGCCTTTTTCTGCTTCTTCTCTGTAACCGCCCGGAGCATATCGAAAATATGATTGGAAATCTGGCTGGTGCAGACTGCCCGGATATCTGCCCCCGAGATCACTTCTTTCCCCATGGTATAGCTCAAAAGCTTCTCCAGTTCATTTTCTATATTTCCCATATCCGTGCCTGTCATCTCCAGGAACAACTCCATATCCCTCTGAGTGATCTTTTTCCCCTCTCTTTTCAGGATTCCCAATATCCACCGCATAAGGGTTCTGGAATCCTGCTGGCCGAATTCCACAATACTGCCATATTTTTTCACAGCTTTGTACATACGGCTGCGCTTGTCTACCTGATCTTCCACAAAAACCATGCACAGATAGTCCGGCAGTTCCGCCATATATTCAGGGAGTTCCTGACATTGATTTTTAAAGAACCCTGTATCTTCCAGAAAGATCACCCTTCTGTCCGCAAAAAAAGGCATAGTTTCTGCCAGTTCGATCACCTCTCTGGGTTCTGTCTTTTTCCCCTGGAAAAGGGAAAAATTCATAGTATCCCCTTCCGGAACCAGGGCTTTCTCCAGCTTATTTCTATACTGCTGCAAAAGATATTTTTCTTCTCCATAAAGGAGATACACCTTTTTAAAATCTTGATTTTTAATATCTTCCTGTAAGTTTTTCATTATGTTCTTCCTTTCAGGTTTTTCCTGTCCTATTCTAACATGGATTTTCCAAGCTGAAAAGACACCTGGATTTTTTCTTTCTTCACCACTGCAAAAACAGCTCCTGTATTATCTGTCTGAAAGGTCCGGATCTTTCTGTCTTCCAGCCTTCTCAGCAGTTCCTGATGAGGATGTCCATATAAATTATCTTCGCCGCAGGAAATCACAGCAGCTTCAGGGCGGATCACGTCCAGCAGTTCTTCTGAAGTCGAGTTTCTGGATCCATGATGAGCTACTTTCAGGATATCACAGGTGATCCCTGCTTCTCTGCATACAGATAAAAGCTGCTCTTCCCCCATTCCCTCAATATCCCCTGTAAACAGAAAGGAGCAGCCCTCTGCTTCTGCCAGAAGGGCCTGGGATCCCTCATTGCTCTCCATATTATCTCTTTCCGGAGAAAGACAGGTGATGTTCAATTTTCCTTTCTTTACGGTACTGCCCTTTTTAATATAAAAGATCTGGCATCCGGCTTCCTCCCCGGCCTTTTCCAGCTTTTCTCTCTGTTCCTGTGTTTCTTTACATTCTGAGAGAAAGAGCCTGGCTATCTTCAGTCCTGTTTTTCTATCTCTGCTCATCTCCAGCAGTTCCATAATCCCATTGACATGGTCTTCATCCATATGCGATACAAAAATCCCCTCAATTCTCCTGATCCCCTGTTCCTTTAAAAAAGGAAGTATCCTGTATTGTCCGGCTTTAGAAACCGAGCTGCTCCCTCCGTCTATCAGATAACAGCTGCCAGATTCCTGCTGGATACATGCACAGTCACCCTGTCCTACATCTAAAAAAGTAACCTTCAGACTTCCTTCCAATGGGCGGAAAAATAAAAGAAAGAGGCTCAATCCAAAAACTGCCAGGGCACCTGCCGGGAACCACTTTTTCATATACCCTTTTCCCCAAAAAGGGGTTTTCTTTCCGGTCTCCTGGCTTTTCCTCTTATTTTTTGCCAATAGAAGCAGGGCAAGAATCCCATAGTATATCCCACACTGCCATAATTCAGGTCTCCCTGTTATCCACAGAAAAACCGGCAGTTCCTGAAGAAATTTTCCGCCCCGGATATAGCATTCTAAAAGAACAAGCCCCGGCAGTGCTCCTATCTGCCCCGGCAATGCCGCCGGAAATAGTCCCAGAATACCTCCCGCCAGTCCGGAGATCAGCAGGATTCCCACTGTGGGCAATATGAGTAGATTTGCCAGAAATCCCCAGACAGAAAGTTCACAGAAAAAATACATAGTAACAGGAAGCAAAATGCTCCACACAGAAATGCTGGAG
>DXFG01000100.1 GCA_019114545.1 Candidatus Blautia pullistercoris
ATCAGGAAATAAAAACTGCCGTTGTGGGAATTTGTGTTCCTGCAACGGCAGCTTTCATTTCCTTATGCGGCTTTTCGCTGCTTTTTCAGGAAAAGCAGAAATAGTAATATCAATGCTATGTTTATGACTAAAACGACTATGCTTCCTTCCATTTTAGGCATTCCACCAGATAGCAGTGTGTTTCCAGTAAAAACTGTTGTGAACAGATGTGGATAATCGTCTGCCAGCGAAACAGCGCCGAAAATAATTCCTCCAACACCATTCCAGACAAAATGCATCATCACGGGAGCAATCAGTGATTGGATATATTCTAATACCGTAGTCATTAAAATACTCATCGTAATAACATTTAGTACTGACACAATACCTGCTTCAAAGGCACCTCCATGCATAAAGGTAAACAATGCCGTAGTAACAACCATTGCCGCAACCACATTATAGTTACGCTTTATCATTTGGTAGAGATAACCTCGCACCAATAATTCCTGCATGATTGTGTTTATAAGTGCGGAAAGCAGCCATAGCCATAACATTGGAAAAGTGTCAGTGGCTGTAATTCTCATTACCCCCAGTCCAGCTAAAATTATAATGGCAGCACCCAGCCAAAGGACACCCGTCCCAAAGCCGATTCAAACACTTCTGAATGGCTTGGAGATGATATGCATTTCTATTTTTCGTTTCTCCATTAGCCAGAAGATCAGAGTTAAACCCACAACACATAGAAACGGAATAAGTTCAGCCCAAAATCTCCAAACTGCACCATTTGGGGAATCGGGAATAGGTAACAATCCGGCTAAAACAGCCCATCCAACAAAGAAAAAAATTACTTTTGTTCCTGTAATAAATAACTTCTTCATATTACAACACCTCTATTATGATACGAATATTGAAAAAAATATTCTTCAATATTTCTATTTATTTTTCGCCCTGCCTTTCTCCCTGTTCCGGAGTTTCTGTTCCCCATTATATTAAAATTCTTGAAAAGCGGTCAATCGTAAAGACTAACCGCTTGTATGTAATGCATATCAAATGGATAAAGCAGAACAGCCAGCCGGGAACAACAAAATAATTTATTTAAAAACAAAAATATCTTCTATGGGAGCTTTCACAGCTCTTGAAATATCAATGGCCAGTTTCAGGGAAGGATTATACTGGGCTTTTTCCAATCTCATAATGGTTTCCCTCCGGACCCCTACGATCTCGGCCAGCTGTTCCTGGGTAAGTCCCTGTGCCGTGCGATATACTTTTAAATTACAAACAAAATCTGCACCCATGATCTACTCTCCTTTTTCATAACGGTACAGGAAATAATTGCTGAGGAAAAGGACCAGGGCATAGATAAAGGAAACAGAAATCAGCATGAAGATGGCACACCATTCTACATTTCGGGAAAACATCCCAAGTCCCATA
Source organism: Candidatus Blautia pullistercoris (assembly GCA_019114545.1). Taxonomy (GTDB): domain Bacteria; phylum Bacillota; class Clostridia; order Lachnospirales; family Lachnospiraceae; genus Blautia; species Blautia pullistercoris. The sequence continues at coordinate 1,411 of DXFG01000100.1, forward strand.
AGCCATATGACTATGAACAATAAACGGAATCCTGTCTTATATGCTTTTAATTGTGCTTTTCGCCTGTTTTCCTGAAAAAGCTCATCTTCTAAAGTGTGAGAGAGTTTTCCTTCAAAAAACAGTCCGAAAAAGCCGAAAAACAGAAAGAAGACAAAGGGAAATATTTCTCCATACTTATCATAGGTCCAGAAGCCCCCAAAACCTAAAAATCCGAAGATCCCACAAAATCCCCACCCAGGTGAGATTGTCCGAGAGTATTTTTTATCCGGATATTTCTTTGAAAGGGCATTCCTGACACAAAGTACCAGGATATAGACAGCATATACAGCTATTAAAACTCCCGCTGCCAGCATGGGAATATCCTTTGGAGAGAACACATAAGTTGACATATCCATCTCTTTCACCCAGCGTCCCTCATTATAAAGCAGGGAGTAGATCACTGCTGCGATGAGTAACACTGCACACCCCAGTCCCATAAAGATAATTCTCTTAATCTGTTTCTTTGACATAGTATTTCTCCTTTCAAATGAGACATTTTTGTATCTTTATGAGATAAATATATCACTATATCCTTAGAGTGTCAACAAAAAATGCTACAAATATATCACTTTTTATTCAAGAGCTGTATATGCCGCATCACGTCTCCAACGCAAGATTGTACGGATAGGAATTTTTCCATAATACTGGAACTTCTGACCAAAATCATGTATGCTTAAAGACAGAAACAACAGAAAGGAAGGTATATCATCTTATGGAAATCCGTGTTTTAAAATACTTTTTAATGGTTGCCAGGGAAGAAAATATTACAAAAGCTGCCAACCTGCTTCATATTACCCAGCCCACTCTTTCCCGGCAGCTTATACAGCTGGAAGAGGAACTGGGAACCACTCTTTTCCACAGGAGCAAGTATCGGATAGTCCTTACGGAAGATGGTATGCTGCTGAAGCGGCGGGCTCAGGAGATCATAGAACTTGCAGATAAGGCAAAAAAAGAATTATCCCATGAAGCAGAAGCCCTTTCCGGGGAAATCTTTTTCGGCTGTGCCGAAACCCGGAACATGACCTTTCTCTCCCGGAAAATGGCAGCTTTCCGGGAAAAATATCCCCTTGTCCATTATAATATCTACAGTGCAACGGCTGATGACCTGAAGGACCGGATAGAAAAAGGACTTCTTGATATCTGTCTGTTCACGGAGCCTGTGGATATTGGGAAATATGAGTTTCTCCGTCTGGAAAAGAAAGAGGTGTGGGGCGTACTGGTACGGAAGGACTCTCCCCTTGCTTCTAAAGAAACTGTGACGCCGGAGGATCTGGCAAAAGTTCCGCTTCTGATGTCACGGAGAGAAATGGTACAAAACGAACTGGCCAACTGGTTCGGGGACTTTTACGATCAGCTTGACGTGGCAGCCAACTATAATCTGATCTTAAATGCCGCAGACATGGTGAAAAACCATATTGGAGTCGCTCTGTGCTTTTATATTGAAAATATCTCCAATGACCTGTGTTTTATTCCTTTTTCCCCAGCATTGGAGACCGGCGCCGTTCTGGCCTGGAAGAAAAATTTTGTCTTCTCCGCTGCTGCGACAAAATTTATTCATTACATAAAAGACTCCATTTTCTAACGGTTTCGTGTATGATCCACTTATATTTTGTATCCAGGCCTTTTTACCTTTGGTATTTTTCACAAAGAATTTTAAAAACCCACAAAAAATTATTCATAGTATTCCGATTTTCTGCTGGTCAGATATTTTTTAATATGTATAAAAATGCTTTTTTCTCAATAAGGAAATAAGAACTTTTATTTGACATCTTTCTTCTCCCATGCTACTATCTCTCCCATAAAGGCAAAGACGCCGAAAGAAGCGTCTTTGCCTTTTTTTATTTTTATGCGCAAGGAGGAAGAAAGTATGAGACTGACACCTAAGGAACAGGAAAAACTCCTGCTTCATCTGGCCGGAAATCTGGCAAAAGAGCGGAAAGCCAGAGGACTGAAGCTGAACTACCCGGAAGCGGTAGCCTATATCAGTTCGGAATTAATGGAAATGGCCAGAGACGGTAAGGAAGTTACAGAACTTATGCATCTGGGAACAAAGCTTCTTTCCAGAGACGATGTAATGGAAGGAGTGGCCGATATGGTCTCAGAAGTACAGGTGGAAGCCACCTTCCCTGACGGAACCAAAATGGTCACCGTACACAACCCTATTCAGTAATGCGATCAGGAGGTAACGCAATGAAAATCGGAGAAATCATGCCCTTGGAAAGGGAAATTACATTAAATGAAGGGAAGCCTTCCCTTACGCTGATGGTCACAAATACTGGAGACCGTCCTGTGCAGGTAGGGTCTCATTTTCATTTCTTTGAAGTAAACCGCTGTCTGTCCTTTGACAGGGAAAAAGCCTATGGCTTCCATCTGGATATTCCTTCGGGAACTTCTGTCCGTTTTGAACCGGGAGAGGAAAAGGAAGTTGTCCTCACTGCCATGGGAGGCACCAGGCGGATCTTCGGACTGAACGATCTGACCTGCGCCCAGGCTGTGGAAGGGACAAAAGCCGCTTCCATGGAAAAGGCAAAGCAGAAAGGATTCCTTTAAAATACACAAACTAATCTTGGAGGTATGAATATGAGCGCAAAAATATCCGGAGAGAAATATGCCATGATGTACGGCCCTACCACAGGGGACAAAGTACGGCTGGCAGATACAGACCTGGTCATTGAAGTAGAAAAAGATTACACCACTTACGGGGACGAGTGTAAATTCGGCGGCGGCAAAACCCTTCGTGACGGCATGGGACAGTCTGTAAAGACTACCAGCGCCGACGGAGACCTGGATCTGGTGATCACCAACGCTTTGGTCCTGGATTATACAGGAATCTACAAAGCAGATATCGGAATTAAAGACGGAAAGATCGCAGGCATTGGCAAGGCCGGAAACCCTGCTGTTATGGACGGGGTAACTCCCGGAATGACCGTGGGCGCTTCCACAGAGGCCCTGGCTGGTGAAGGCCTGATCCTCACTGCCGGAGGACTGGATACCCATATCCATTTCATTTCCCCCCAGCAGGTAGAATGTGCCCTGTACAGCGGCGTCACCACTATGATCGGCGGCGGAACAGGACCTGCCGACGGCACCAACGCCACCACCTGTACTCCAGGCCCCTGGAACATGGAAATGATGTTAAAGGCCTGTGAAGAATACCCTATGAACATCGGTCTTCTTGGAAAAGGAAACTGTTCTGACGAAAAAGCTCTGGTGGAACAGATCAAAGCCGGCGCTATGGGACTGAAGCTTCATGAAGACTGGGGTTCTACTCCTGCTGCCATTGATCACTGCCTGAACGTGGCCGACGACTATGACGTGCAGGTAGCCATCCATACAGATACTCTTAATGAAGGGGGCTGTGTGGAAGATACTCTGGCAGCCATTGCAGGAAGAACTATCCATACATACCATACAGAAGGCGCCGGCGGCGGCCATGCCCCTGACATTATCCGGGCAGCGGCAGCTCCCAACGTACTTCCCTCTTCTACTAACCCTACCATGCCTTATACAGTAAATACTCTGGATGAGCATCTGGACATGCTGATGGTTTGCCACCATCTGGATAAGAGGATCCCAGAGGACGTAGCTTTTGCAGATTCCAGGATCCGTCCGGAAACCATTGCCGCAGAAGATGTTCTCCATGACATGGGCGTCTTCAGCATGATGAGCTCTGACTCTCAGGCTATGGGACGTGTGGGAGAAGTCATCACCCGTACCTGGCAGACTGCCAGCAAGATGAAAGGGGAGCGTGGAGCCCTTCCTGAGGATGAAGGCCACGGAAACGACAACTTCCGGGCAAAACGTTATATTTCCAAATATACCATCAACCCGGCCATTACCCATGGCGTAGCCGACTATGTAGGTTCTGTGGAGAAAGGAAAATTCGCCGATCTGGTATTGTGGAATCCTGCATTCTTCGGTATCAAACCTGACCTGATCATCAAAGGCGGCATGATCATTGCCGGAAAGATGGGGGACGCTAACGCTTCCATTCCCACCTGTGAACCGGTAATATACAAGCCTATGTTTGCCGCTCACGGAAAGGCAAAATATGCTTCCTGCCTGACCTTTGTATCTAAGGCAGCCATGGAAGAAGACGTAAAGACAAAATATCATCTGGAAAAAACAGTGGTTCCTGTATCCGGCTGCCGCAACATCGGTAAAAAGGACATGAAATTCAACAGCAAGACACCCCAGATCACAGTAAACCCGGAAACCTATGAGGTAAAAGTAGACGGAGAACATATCACCTCCAAACCTGCTGACAAGCTTCCTCTGACACAGCTTTACAGCTTATTCTAGGAGGTGTCCCATGTTAGGCGTTTGTTTATTATTTGTAGGAATCGTCCTGATCAATAACGGCATGTGCACCTTATACAAGGTAGAGGGAAGATCAGCGGCGGTTATGAATATCCTTACCGGAGGACTTTCCATTTTTATCAATGCGGTAAACCTGGTAATGGGAAATTATTACGCTGCAGGAACAGGACTGCTCTTCGGCTTCACATATATCTTTGTAGCGTTTTCCAAACTGTGGAACTTAAGCCCCATCCCCTTTGCCTGGTTTTCCACCTTTGTAGCAGTAAACGCTGTAGTCTTCGGAACCATTGAAGGAGTTACAGGAAGCGCTGCTTTAAATGTGACTGCGGACTGGCGTTGGGCCGCTATCTGGTATCTCTGGGCAGTTCTCTGGGGAACTTCCTTTGTGGAAGATATCTGCGGGAAAAAGCTGGGGAAATTCGTCCCCTGTCTCCAGGTATTTGAAGGGGTCGTCACCGCCTGGATACCGGGACTTCTTATGTTAATCGGTCAATGGTAGGAGAAAAACTTATGATTTGTGAAAAAATACTGGGAAAACTGGAAGACATAGAACTCCAGGGAAAGAAGCTGGAATTTATCACTGTGGAGTGGCACGAGGCCTTTAAAAAGATCCACCGGAAGGTTACGGATGCCGGACGGGAAATAGGAATCCGTCTGGATGACTCAGTACTGAAAACCGGGCTGTTAGAGGGGGATGTACTCTACGCAGATCCCGAACTGGTCATTGCCGTCCATACCCCTCCCTGCGAGGTAGTCAAGGCAAGGGTTTCTCCCCATCACCCGGAGATGATCCCCAAGGTCTGCTATGAAATCGGAAACCGGCATGCGCCTCTTTTCTTTGGAGAGGATTCCAGCACCTTTGTAACTCCCTATAATGAGCCAATGCTTCGTCTCCTCTCTTCTCTTCATGGTGTAGAAGCCAGGAAAACCATAGAATCTCTGAACTTTAAAGGACAGATTTCCCCTCAGATCGGCCATTCCCATCACCACGATCATGGAAACCGGGAAGGAGC
>DXFG01000007.1 GCA_019114545.1 Candidatus Blautia pullistercoris
AGAGCAGAGGACTGAAAATCCTCGTGTCGCTGGTTCGATTCCGGCTCTGGGCACTTTTTTATCCCTTAAATGTCTTTGGGAGAAAAACAAATATCTTTATCAGAAAGAAAGGCGGTATAAGGAAAAATGTATTCTTGGGAAGAAATCAATCAGGTAGACCCGGAGATCGGAAAGTGTATTAAAGACGAAGTGGATCGTCAGAATTCACATATCGAACTGATCGCTTCGGAAAACTGGGTAAGCAAGGCGGTTATGGCGGCTATGGGGAGCCCTCTTACCAATAAATATGCAGAAGGATATCCGGGAAAAAGATATTACGGAGGCTGTGAATGCGTAGACGAAGTCGAACGTCTTGCTGTTGAAAGAGCCAAAGAGCTGTTCCATTGCGAGTACGTAAATGTTCAGCCTCATTCAGGGGCTCAGGCCAATATGGCAGTGTTTTTCGCTATGTTGAAGCCGGGAGATACGGTTATGGGTATGAATCTGGCTCACGGAGGACATCTCTCCCACGGAAGTCCGGCTAATTTTTCAGGAGCATACTTTAATATTGTGCCATATGGAGTAAACGATCAGGGTGTGATTGATTATGAAGAAGTAAGACGGATCGCTTTAGAGACAAAGCCGAAATTAATTGTTGCAGGCGCCAGCGCTTACTGCCGGATTATTGATTTTAAGAAATTCCGGGAAATTGCCGACGAAGCAGGGGCTTATCTTATGGTGGATATTGCCCATATTGCCGGTTTAGTGGCAGCAGGAGTACATCCAAGCCCGATCCCTTACGCCCATGTGACAACCACCACCACCCATAAGACCTTAAGAGGTCCCAGAGGCGGCATGATCATGAGCAGTGCGGAGATTGCCAAGAAGTTTAATTTTAATAAGGCTGTATTCCCCGGCATCCAGGGAGGCCCCCTTATGCATGTGATCGCTGCAAAGGCAGTCTGCTTCAAAGAGGCCCTTACGCCGGAGTATAAAGTATATCAGGAGAACATTGTGAAGAACGCCAAGGCCCTCTGCGACGGTCTGCTAAAGAGAGGGATCAATATTGTTTCCGGAACCACAGAGAATCATCTTATGCTGGTAGACCTTCGGGGAACGGGGATCACCGGAAAGGAAATGGAACATCTTCTTGATGAAGCCAACATTACCTGTAACAAAAATGCGATTCCAAACGATCCTGAATCCCCCTTTATTACCAGTGGTGTCCGCCTGGGAACCGCAGCGGTAACTTCAAGAGGTATGAATGAAGAGGATATGGATCGCATCGCTGAGGCGATTTCTTTGATGGTCAAGGACAGAAACAATAAAGAAGAGGCCATGGCAATCGTAAAGGCTCTTACAGATAAATATCCGCTGAACGCTTAAATTATGCGGTTTTTCAGATCCGGTGCTGAACATTTTCGTAAAAAATTGCCTTTGAAATTTATGTACTTTTTTTGATACAATATAATAGATGAAGAAAGTGTATGGATTTTGAAGAAAAGAGGGAAAAAATGTTCAGGATCGGGTCTTATGTTATGTATGGGAAACGTGGTGTGTGCAGAGTTGAAGATATTGGAGAGTTTTTTAAAGAATCCATGGGAGACGGCAGAGAATATTACAAGCTGTCGCCAATTTTTGTAAAGGGAGATCAGGTGTATATTCCCGTGGAAAATCATGTGTTTATGCGGGAGGTCATCAATTCCGAGACTGCAAAGAAATATCTGGAAGAGGTATCGGAGATTCAGGCAGATACATTTACCTGCAGACAGCAGACCCGGTTGGCAGATCATTATAAAGAAATGATGGATACCTACGACATAAATGTGCTGCTCTCTCTGATCAAAGGGATTTATGTAAAACAGTATCAGGCCAGCCGCAGAAATAAGAAGCTGTGTCAGATCGACCAGAGATATCTGAAGTCTGCAGAAGATATTACTTATGGAGAATTTGCCATAGCCCTGGAGTCTACACCTGAAAAAATCAAGGATTTTGTGAAAGATCAAGTTATCTGTCAAATGCAGGGATAATCTGCAAAAAGCCTTGAATAAAGGATGACCAGCTGATACAATGAAACCGTATTCTTCTCGGACAGAATGTTGTAAAATAAATCAGATAATAGGACCATAAAGCTGAAAGGGGAATGTTAAGGACCGACAGAAAGGAGACTACATGCAGTTAAAATTAACAACAGATTATGCGATTCGTACGATCGTATATCTGGCTACACAGAGCGGAATAACCTCTGTAGCTGAAATTGGAAGCAAAATGGGAATATCTGAAAATTATCTTATGAAGGTATTAAAGGCATTGAAAGATGCGGGGCTGGTAGCTGGATATCAGGGAAAAAGAGGCGGATATGCCATTTCCAAAAAACCGGAAGAAATCTCTCTGTGGGATATCATAGAAGTAATGGAGGGTACTACAAAGATCAACAGATGTCTGGAGGCTGAGGAATTCTGCAGCCGGCATGGGACACAATTTTGTATGATCAGAAGGTATTATCAAGGACTGCAGAACCAGATGGAAGAATATTTATCCGGTATTACTATTGACAAAGTTTTAGAAAGAGAGGCAGCGGGGAGCATGCCCCTGTAAAGAGGAAGATAAAATTATCGGATTTACATATGCTGAGAATTACTGTATGAAGAGAAGAAAGGGGGGAAGCCGGGGCTTTTGATCCAGGACTGTATGCCGGGAGAAAGCCTGGCTTTTTCTTTGCCGAATTTTATCACATAAACCAGCAGCAGTTCATTGACAAGAGCAGGAAAAAAATGCTACACTTTAAAAATTAAGAGGTACTCATTTTTTTTGGAGATAAGTTAGACTAGTCTAACTTTTGGCCTCTTAAAGTAAAATGAAAAGGAGAGGTACGATGAAACAGCACAGATTTTGGGCCTGGGCAATGCTTTTCTGCCTTGGAATGACATTTTACACAGGTTACAAACACAAATAAGAAAATCAGGAGGTAAGAACTATGATCAGTGTGGATTTAATGAAAAAAGCAGCTCTTTTTGCAGGAGGAGTCCTTTTTGGGACAGCAGGCGTAAAGATCCTGTCCAGTAAAGATGCAAAGAAAGCTTATGTGCAGGCTACAGCCGCCGTATTAAGAGCAAAAGACTGTGTTATGGACACCGTGACGACTGTCCAGGAAAACGCAGAGGATGTTCTGGCAGAGGCTAAAGAAATCAATGAAAAACGTCAGGAAGAAGAAATTTACGACGAAGAGACAGAAGAACAGGAAGATGAGAAATGCGAATAAGAATTCGGCATGAGATCAAAGGCCGTATCCGCTTTTCTACCCAGAAGAAGAAAATGACAGCCCGGGAAGCGGATATGCTTCTGTTCTACATAAACTCTTTGAAAAATGTCACATCGGCCAAGGTCTATGACCGGACCGGTGACGGAGTTGTCTGTTATACCGGCAGCCGTCAGGAGATTATTGAAAAGCTTGTAGCGTTTTCTTTTGAAGACAAGGAACTTCTGGAAAAAGTTCCTAAAAACACCGGCAGAGAACTGATGGATCAATATAAAGAAAAACTGGTTACAAAACTGGCCATTCATTTTCTTTGTAAGATTTTCCTGCCATCTCCGGCAGCCAAGGCAAGAGCGGTGATCCAGTCCTTCCGCTTTATCAAGGAAGGACTGAAATGCATCTGCCGCAGGAAACTGGAGGTTCCTGTACTGGATGCTGCGGCTATCGGCGTTTCCATAATAAGAGGAGATTTTAATACGGCAAGTTCCGTTATGCTCCTTTTAAGTGTGGGAGAGATCCTGGAAGAGTGGACCCACAAGAAATCTGTTGCAGATCTGGCCAGAAGCATGTCTTTAAATGTGGAAAAAGTATGGCGCCTGGAAGGGGATACGGAGATCCTGACGGATATCAGGAGCATAAAAGAGCAGGATGTTATCTGTGTGCATATGGGAAACATGATCCCTCTGGACGGAATCGTTACGGAGGGAGAGGCAATGGTTAATCAGGCCTCTCTTACCGGAGAAGGGATTCCGGTGAAAAAAGAAGAGGGGGCCTATGTGTATGCAGGAACTGCAGTAGAGGAAGGAGAGCTTAAGATCCAGGTAAAACAATCTGCCGGCTCTACCAGGTATGAGAAGATCGTTTCTATGATAGAAGACTCAGAGAAGCTGAAATCTTCTGTGGAGGGAAAGGCTGCCCATCTGGCGGACCGCCTGGTGCCTTACAGCTTTATGGGAACGGTGCTTACTTATGCCCTTACCAGAAATGTGACAAAAGCATTGTCCATTCTTATGGTAGATTTCTCCTGCGCCTTAAAACTGTCCATGCCTATTGTGGTTCTGGCGGCTATGCGGGAATGTCAGGAGCATCAGATCACCGTAAAAGGAGGAAAATTTCTGGAAGCTGTGGCTGAGGCGGAAACCGTAGTTTTTGATAAAACAGGAACTTTTACAAAAGCCCAGCCTACAGTGGCAGACGTCGTCACCTTTGGCGGGAAAGACAGAAATGATATGCTCCGCCTTGCAGCCTGCCTGGAGGAACACTTCCCACATTCCATTGCAAATGCAGTGGTGGCCCAGGCCAAAAAAGAGGGGCTTGCCCATGAGGAAATGCACAGTAAAGTGGATTATGTGGTGGCTCATGGCATTTCTTCCCAGGTTAATGAGGACAAAGTGGTGATCGGAAGCTATCATTTTGTCTTTGAAGATGAGAAGTGCCGGATACCGGAAGGGGAGAAAGATAAATTTGAAAAGCTTCCTACGGAATACTCCCATCTTTATCTGGCTGTATCCGGAGAGCTGGCGGCAGTGATCTGTATCGAGGATCCTCTCAGAGAAGAGGCAAAAAATATTGTCCCTGCCCTGAAAGCTGCGGGAATCCGCAAAGTGGTAATGATGACCGGAGACAGTGCGCACACCGCCAGAGCGATTGCGAAAAAGACAGGGGTGGATCAGTTTTATGCAGAGGTTCTTCCCGAGGACAAAGCTTCTTTTATCGAAAAGGAGAAAGCCAAAGGAAGAAAAGTTATCATGGTGGGCGATGGGATTAATGATTCTCCGGCCCTTTCCGCAGCAGATGCCGGTATTGCAGTAAGCGGCGGCGCCCAGCTGGCAAGGGAGATTTCGGATATTACCATCTCAGGGGAAGACCTGCATCAACTGGTGATACTGAAAAAGGTGGGAAACGGTATGATGAAGCGGATCCACAGAAATTACCGGTTTGTCATCGGGTTTAACGGCGGCCTGATCTTCCTGGGCCTTGCAGGAATCCTGGCTAACGGAACTTCGGCTTTCCTCCATAATATGTCCACTTTGGGCATTACCCTGGAAAGTATGACCAATATGCTGGATAAGGGAAAAAATAAATGATCAGAAAAGCAGGACTGGACGAGTCCTGCTTTTTGTAAGAAATTTCTTGAAAAACCAGGCGGGAACTTTCATAATAATATGGAGAATTTCCCTTCAGTGTATAAGATGTTTAGTCTCTTGAACTATTGAGGGCAGAGGAAAGGAAAGTAATATGAAGAAATTCAGATTAGAGATATGCGCAGATTCCTTTGAATCAGCAAAAGCCGCCTGGGAAGGAGGGGCGGACAGGATTGAATTATGCCAGAACCTGATCATAGGGGGAACTACTCCCAGTCCCTATCTGTTCCGGCAGATCCGCAGCAGGAATCCCATCAGGATCCATGTGCTGATCCGGCCAAGATTCGGAGATTTCCTCTATTCAGAGGAAGAGATCCAGGTAATGGAGGAAGAAATAAAAATGTACCGGGAAATGGGGGCAGAAGGAGTAGTGTTTGGAGCCCTGACTCCTGAAGGAAGACTGGATAAAGCACAGCTCTCCAGACTAATAAAAGCAGCAGGCGGGATGTCCGTTACCCTTCATCGGGCCTTTGATATGTGCAGAGATCCCCGGGAGGGATTACAGGATGCCATAGATCTGGAATTTCACAGGATCCTTACTTCAGGCCAGAAAAACAGCGCTCTGGAAGGCTGGAAAGTACTGAGAGGATTAAGGGAGGAAAGCAAAGGGAAAATCCGGATCATGGCAGGAGCAGGTATATCTCCTGAGAACATTCCTTGGCTCTGCCAGAAAACCGGTATTACCGAATACCATATGTCCGGCAAAAAAATAGTAGAAAGCGGCATGAAATACAGAAAGGAAGGCGTGTCCATGGGACTTCCTTCCTTTAGTGAGTACCAGCTTTTCCGCACAGATAAGAACCAGGTGGAGAAAGCAGCCGCCTGCCTCAGAAACTTAGAAGAAGACTGATTCCCAGGGGCCTGTATCAGTATGCGAAATGTGAGTGATGCAGTACATTAGAGCTTCCGGAAAGCTGCCTGGGCGGCGATCGCCCCATCGCTGGCAGCGGTAACTACCTGGCGGAGCTCCTTCTGGCATACGTCTCCAGCCCCGAAAAGCAGTGGGACAGAGGTTTCCATATTGCTGTTTACGATCATATAGCCCTGCTCATCCAGTACAGGCAGGTTTTTGAGAAAGCCTGTGACAGGATCTGCGCCGATATAGGGGAAAATGCCTGATACAGGAAGCACTTTTGTTTCTCCTGACTGGGTATGGGAAATTTCCAGACCTCCTACACGGCCTTCGTTATCCAGCACCTGAAGAGGGATATAGTTCTGGAAAAGTTCTATTTTAGGATTAGACATGACCGTATCGATCACAGCTTTTTCAGCCCGGAAGACATCTCTGCGCATGACCAGATAAACCTTAGAGGCAAACTGAGTAAGGTATGCTGCTTCTTCCAGAGCGGAATTCCCTCCGCCGATCACAGCGGTTTCTTTATCTCTGAAAAAGGCGCCGTCGCATACTGCACAGTAAGAAATACCCTTTCCGATATGTTCCTGTTCTCCCGGAATGTTCAGGAGCCGTTCTTTGGTTCCGGTTGCCACCAGAACGGCAGGAGCGGTGAAGACAGTTCCGTCTTCGCAGATAACCTGTTTTCGTTCTCCGTCCCGGATCTCCACCACATTTCCGTATTCATAAACTGCTCCGAAACTGGTGGAATGCTCAAACATGTCCATGGCAAGCTGGGAACCAGGCTCTTCTTTGATCCCCGGCCAGTTGCTGATCTTATGGGTTTTTAAAAGTTTTCCTCCGGGAGCTCCGGCTTCCAGCAGGGCAGTTTTCATTCCTGCCCTGGAAGCGTATACTGCAGCGGTCATTCCTGCAGGCCCTGCCCCTATTATAATGAAATCATAATCTTTTGTCATTTGTCCTGCCGCCTTTCTTTGTAGAAGTGTTCGCCCTGTAGGCAAGATTCAGGAAACGGCTTCTGTCATTTTCTGGAGAAGCCTCGGTTTTGGAAAAAATCCTACTGCAGAGTCCTTTACCTCTCCGTCTTTTATAAAGAACAGGGAGGGAACGCTGCTGACCTGCCATCTGGCGGCTAAGTCGGGATTTTCGTCGATATCTACTTTTACGATACGGAAGTCTTCCTGTTCCTTATCCAGCTCTTCCAGTACTTGTCCCAGCATTTTGCAGGGGCCGCACCAGGTGGCGAAAAAGTCTAAGAGGACGGGTTTTTCGGATTCTAATACTTCTTTCTGAAATTCATTTTCTTTTACGTGTAATACAGCCATAATTTTATCTCCTTTATGATCGATTCTTGTTTTGTGTTCGTTTTCTTTTGAGTTGCTCTTGCTTTGAGCTTGACTTAAGTATAGCCGGTTTTCCTTTTTTAGTCTGTGACGAAGTCACATAATTATGTATAAAAACATTTACGAACAAAAGGAAAATTGTTATAATAAGCAAAGTATATCAGATGAATGATACTTCTGGTTTTCTGTAGGCGGCAGCCTGTCTGACCGCAAAAGAGGAGTGCTTATGAGAGGAATCGAAGAGTTATCCCAGTATTTGACAGATGAAAAAGTGCGGGGCCTGAGAAAAGTGCTGGGAAAGGATATTCAGGAAAAATTAAGTAAAAGCGGTATATATTTTCATATCTTTTCCAGGCTGAAATCTGCAGGCTCCATCTGGCATAAATTGGAATGGAAGAAAGAAGAATATATTGAGAAAGATAAGAAGCTTCAGGATCTGATCGGTATCCGTATCGTTCTTTATTATATGGATGACGTTCCGATCTGCAAGGAGCTCCTGAGAGAGACGTATTCTATTATTGAAAAAGACTCTCATGAGGATATTCCAAAGGTAAATGAATTTAATCCTATCCGGATGAATTATGTATGCCGTATGCCGGAGGAGATTTCCTCTGCTTTCCCCAGGGAACTGTGGGAAAACTACAGGATTGATAAAACTTTTGAAGTACAGGTACGCACTACCTTCTCGGAAGGGTGGCATGAGGTGGATCATGATGTGCGGTATAAACATAAGGAAGAGTGGGAAGAGCATTATGAATTTTCCAGGGAACTGAACGGGATCTATGCCACACTGGAGATTTGTGACAGAAGTATGGTAAATCTCCTGGAACGTCTGGCTTATAAAAACTACAAGAATATGCAGATCGAAGCCATGCTCCGCAACAAATTCCGCCTCCGCTTTGAAAATCCGGTTTTGTCAGTTCCGCTGATGGAGTTTCTCCAGAAAGATCAGGATCTGGTAAAGAAACTTTATCGGGCGGACAGAGAAGATCCAATCCTGTTTTTTGCCAGCGGCTATTCCGAGGGGATCCCTCTGACTGTGGACAACCTGGTGTTAGTCTGCAACGAACTGCAGCTTGGCAGAAAAGATCTGGAAGAACGGACGCCTATGCTGATCCGGGAGAGGGCCGGCCAGTGGAAAGAGAAGAAAAAGGAAAAACAGGAAAAAAATCCAGAGAATGTGCAGAAAGTTGTTGACACGGGATTTTACTTATAATATAATAACTCAATGTGACGAACTGTGAAGTTGCCTAGCCAAAAGCCCCGGTATGGCACTGAAAGGAGTTTGCACAAAAGGCCGGAACCTTGGAAACTCACAGGGACGGCAGATTTACTTGATTTTTTAATAACGAAATTTTATTGTATATTGATGATAACAGGAGGGAAAACCATGAACAGTTATATGGCTAATCCAGATAAGGTTGAGAGAAAATGGTACGTTGTAGACGCTGATGGACAGACATTAGGTCGTCTTGCATCTGAAATTGCGAAAGTTTTAAGAGGAAAAAATAAACCGATCTACACACCTCACATTGATACAGGTGATTATGTGATCGTTGTAAATGCGGATAAAGTAAAAGTGACAGGAAAGAAACTGGATCAGAAGATTTACTACAGACATTCTGATTATGTTGGCGGAATGAAAGAGTCCACATTAAGAGAAATGATGGACAAAAAACCTGAAAGAGTAATTGAACTGGCTGTTAAGGGTATGCTTCCAAAAGGACCTTTAGGAAGGGCCATGATTAAAAAATTACATGTATACGCTGGACCAGAGCATGATCACGCAGCTCAGAAGCCAGAAGTATTAACGTTTTAATAGGAGGTAAATGACAGTGGCTAGTACAAAATTCTATGGAACAGGAAGAAGAAAATCATCTGTAGCTCGTGTATACCTGGTACCAGGTACAGGCAAGATTACAATCAATAAAAGAGACATCGACGAATATTTTGGATTAGAGACATTAAAGGTAGTTGTTCGTCAGCCATTAGTACTGACAGAGACATCTGACAAATTTGATGTATTAGTAAACGTTCATGGCGGCGGTTTCACAGGACAGGCTGGTGCGATCCGCCACGGAATCTCCAGAGCTCTTCTGGAAGCAGACAGCGATTACAGACCGGCTCTGAAAGCAGCAGGTTACTTAACTCGTGACCCAAGAATGAAAGAGAGAAAGAAATACGGCCTCAAGGCTGCCCGTCGCGCTCCGCAGTTCAGCAAGCGCTAAACTTTATCAAAAGTGGTCAAAAACCCCGGAACTACGCGGTTTCCGGGGTTTTTCCT
>DXFG01000101.1 GCA_019114545.1 Candidatus Blautia pullistercoris
GACAGCAAAACGGCCTGGGTTTCCTCAGCCCAGGAATATTCTCCCATATATTCTTTTGTCAGCAGCCAGGCTCTCCTGGCAGTTTCATCTCCTTCCAGCAGCCGGTAATAATCACAGTCTACCTTTCTGCAGTCAATGCTGCACTCCCCTCTGTTGTTGCTGAATACGTCCGCCAGTCCATGCTCTGCAAAAGTCTGCCGGAGATTCATGATGGCTTTTCTGTACAGGTTTTTTACCCGGTCATCATATTCCCGTCCTTCCCAAAGCTTATCTACAGCTTCCCAGATGGTCAGACTTCCTCCCCGGCGGTCCAC
Organism: Candidatus Blautia pullistercoris; assembly: GCA_019114545.1. GTDB lineage: Bacteria > Bacillota > Clostridia > Lachnospirales > Lachnospiraceae > Blautia > Blautia pullistercoris. The sequence continues at coordinate 315 of DXFG01000101.1, forward strand.
ACAGAGGGCCAGCAGTTCCTTCGCCTTATTATTTGCGAAATGCACCACCTGTCCGTCTACAAACATATCAAATTTTCCAAAGGTACGCAGATATACCCGCTTCTTCAGTCTGACAGACAGCAGTCTGGCCCTCTCTATGGCTTCCGCTATATCTTTCCGGTCATAGGGCTTTGTCAGATAAAAGTCCGCTTTGATGCGGAAAGCATCCATAGCATACTGTTCATATCCCGTAACAAAGATAATCACGATCCCCGGAATGATCTCCCGGAGCTTCTGAGCCAGGACCAGACCATTCATAACCGGCATTTCGATGTCCAGAAAGGCTGCTTCCACCGGATTTTCTCTGGCATATTCCAATGCCTCTTCCGGATTGGTAAAGGCGCCTGCGATCTCCGTTCCTATCACACTTTCCGCTTCCATCTGGAACTGCCTTACTCCCAGTCTTTCGTCATCTACTATGATTATTTTCATGTCCGTCCTCATCCTTTCCGTAATACGAAGTCTTTTTTTCAGGAACCCGCAATACTACTTTTGTTCCTTCCCCCGGACGGCTGAAAATCTCCATGCTGCCTCCTGAGATCTCCTGTATCCGGAAGCAGATATTTTCCAGCCCCATAGACTTGTTCTGCCGGTTCTTTTCACCTACATTGCTGCTGTCAAATCCAATACCGTTATCCTCTACCTCAATCACATAATCTCCGGATTCCTTATAACTGCGGATCCAGACCGTTCCGCCCTGGATTTTTTTACATATCCCATGCTTAACAGCATTTTCCACCAAAGGCTGGACAGAAAGAGGCGGCACCTGGAAATTCTGTTCCCGGATATCAAACACCACCTGGACTCGTTCTTCAAACCGGATCTTCTCGATATTCACATAAGCCTTCACATGTTTCAGTTCCTGTGAAAAGGGGATCACATCCACATCCTCCAGAGATCTGAGATTTTCTCTGAGATAGGTAGAAAAATCATAAATCGTATTATAAGCGGTTTCCGGATCGATCCGTACCAGAGCCCTGATCGAATTCAAGGTATTATAAATAAAATGAGGCTTTATCTGACTGGTCATTAATTCTGCCTGGCTTCTGCGAAGCCTTTTCTCCAATTCCGCCCTTTCTCTCAAGCCGTAATAAGTCTCCAGCAGATCGATCCGAAAATGGTTCAAAGCATATAAGAGCATGGTCAAACGTACAAAAGGCCCTGCTATATTGTTAGATCTTGAATAAAAAAACAAGATTTCCTCCAGCGCAGCTGCCAGGATCAGGCCCACACAGACAGTCTCCGATCCCAGGTATCTTCCCTCTTTCTTCAGAAAAGCCCTGAGATGTATCCAGAAAGCATATCCTGCAGTTCCTCCTGCAAATACCAGGATCCCGGGCATGATCCTCATAAGGTCCCAGATACCTGCCACAGACAGCCCCATGGTTCCGGCTCCGGCTATACCGCTGAAATAAAACAGTCTTCTTGTGATTTTCCCCTGAATGTTTCCCCATCTGACATAAAGATATCCATAGACAAACATAAGCAAAAACAGCAGCGCCATAATCGTCACATAGTATTTCGCTTCTACTCCCAGAAACACCAGGGGCATCTGAGACTCGCCGCACAGCCATACCGAAGCCAGGATCAGCAGCCCGCCCAGCAGTTCCTGATAAGAATAAATTCTGTATTTTCGCAGAACTACTGCCAGAACCTCTATGACTGCTCCGGCAATTCCGATCAGAATCCCCATTCGGAATATCGGGGTTTGTTTTTTTATAATAAAATCCAGCAGCTCACTATAGTTTCCATAATAAACCTCCCCTATCTGGCCGGAAAATTTCTGATATGGGGATCGGATCTTCACTGTCAGTGTTTTCCCCTCACAATCTTTCGGAAGCATTACAAAATTCCAATTTCCCGGAAGGGATTGTCCTATCAATTCTTTCTCCGGGTATTTATAGAGCAGCTCTTCCTCCATATAGACTTCCACTTCCTGCTGTCTGGATCTGAAAACAATTCCGCCATTCATATAAAATTTATCCGGTATTCTGTTTTCCAGTACCAGTTCCTGTCCCGCCGGCACCTGACGTTTTACCGGAAGCGTCACCTGCACACTTTCTCCGTTTTCTTCTTTTATCGTCCAGTTATCATTAAAGGAGGAAACACCCGTTTCCATATCCGGAATAACTTTATAGGAATAGATTTCCATAATCACTGCAAAAACAATCATAGCCAGCGCAAGAGCTCCGGCAAACTTCTTCTCCCCCATATATGGTTCTCCTGTTCTTTCATTTCCGGTTATTAAATCTATAATGACAGGTAATATTTTAGCATATACATAGATGAAAGAAAAGAAGCCAGAACCAAACGGGGCAGAAGGGCTGAATTCCGTATATCCATAAATAGTGACAAGCTCTGCTTTTTTGCTTATACTGAAGTCAATGATGGCAGCCACCAGATGCCGGATTTTATTGAATTATGTATAGAATGGGGAAAATCATGAAAATCATTGAACAATTTATAAAAGGTAAAGAAAACAGTCTGAATACCTGTGAAGACGGCTTATTTACAGGAAGCTTTATGGCCGCAGTCATAGACGGAGTAACTCCGAAGAGCCGCTATCTCTGGCAGGGCAAGACCAGCGGCTGCTATGCCAAAGACATTCTTTTGGCTTTTCTTGGGAAAATCCAGAGATCAGAGCTAAAATCCCAGACCCCGGAAGAATTTTTCTCCCTCCTTGACCGTCAGCTGGCCATTGCCTCCGGCATGCCGGCCAGGAAAGCCGGCGCCGGAAATTCTGATTCTGGAGTTCTCCGGTTCACCGATTATCCTCGGGCTTCTATCATCCTCTACAACGATATCTGTCGTGAAATCTGGGCCTATGGAGACTGTCAGTGCGCCGTCAACGGCAGGGTATATACCCACGAAAAAGAAATCGACCGGCTGAACGCCGGACTCAGGGCTTTTTGTCTGGAATATGAGCTTCAAAAAGGAAAGACCATCGAAGAACTGGCCCAGCTCCCGGCAGATCCCGGCCGGACAGCCATAGAAGAAAACCTGAAACTTCAGATGGCCTTTGAAAACAAAAACATTCCCTTCGGATATCCCGTCTTAAACGGTCAGGGAATTGCCCCTTCCATGATAAAAGTATATCCCGTAAAATCCGGAGACGAGATCCTGCTGGCCAGCGACGGGTATCCTGTGCTGGGGGGAACATTAGCGGAAAGTGAAAAAGAACTGCAGCGGATTTTAAAGGAAGACCCTTTGTGTTTCCGGGCGTACCGGTCAACAAAAGGAAAAAAATCCTGCAATATAAGCTTCGATGATCGGGCTTATTGCAGGATTTTGGT
>DXFG01000102.1 GCA_019114545.1 Candidatus Blautia pullistercoris
CAAAAAGTATAGACTTCCATAGCTTTTTTCTATTCATGGAAAATCCCAAAAGCAGCGCCTGTATCCGGAGATTTTCCGGCAGTACAGGCGCTGGCGTGCTAATTCAGCATGAAAAAAGGATTACTCTCCAAAATATCCCGCGATCTCTTTCATTCTTTCTCCCTGTTTTACATGGAAAGGACATCTGGAATCGCAGTGGCCGCACCGGATACAGGCAGAAGCTTTCACTTCCAGCTTTCTGTAATGATCTGCTGCCAGAATGTCGCCGGCTTTTGCAAGATCGTAATACTTGTTGAGCAGGCCTACGTTCAGTCCTTTGGGACAGGGCTGGCAGTGGTTGCAGTACACACAGACCCCTTCCGCTTCCTGGGGTGCAAAGCTTCCGATCACGGAATAGTCTTTTTCTTCAGGTGGTGCCTGGAAAAATCCCAGGATTCGCTTTAAATCCTCACAATTTCGGATTCCCGGAAGGACTGTGAGGACCCCAGGCTTGTCCAGGGCGTACTGGATGCACTGGTATTCTGTAAGGGCTTTTCCAAAAGGCGAGGTCTTTTCGCTTAAAAGCTGGCCTCCGGCAAAGGCTTTCATTACGGAAATGCCGATCCCTTCTTTTTCGCATCTGCGGTAAAGATCCATTCTCTGGTCTACCTCTCCGATGCCATAGTCCCCTTTCTGATAATCATAGGCGGGATTAATACTGAACATCATCATATCTACGATTCCCATATCCAGGATCTTTTCTGCTACCCGGGGTGTATGGGAGGAAAGACCGATATGACAGACGATTCCCTGGTCTTTTAACGTCTTTATATGATCCAGTACTCCGCTTTTTATGTATTTTTCCAGATCGGATTCTTCATCGATACAGTGGATGAAGCCGAAATCGATATAATCTGTTTTTAATGCTTTTAACTGCCAGTCAATGGACCTTTTGATCTTGTCCAGACTGGTGGTCCAGCCATATTCTCCTGTGGTATAATCAGCGCCGAAATGGATCTGGTAATAAACCTTGTCCCTTAAACCGGAAAAAACCTGTCCGTATACCGGGAAGGGCTTGTCGTCCCCGGAAGCCAGATCAAAATAGTTGATACCATTTTCCACAGCCATTTCCGCAGCCTTGGCGATTTCTTTTTCCCCGGCTCCTCCGATAGAACTGCTGCCAAGCCCAAGAATACTGATCTTTTCTTCACCATGGGGAAGTTTTCTATATTCCATCTTTTTTCTCTCCTTTTTCACATTTTTCTTCAGGCCTTCCACAATACATAAGCCTGTTTTTTATTCCTGTGTGCAGTGCAGAGCTGCCGCAGGGATCAAATGCCCCGATACTTGCGTCGCTGCTAGCCGGATTCCTCATATGCCTGCATCGGGGTATTTGACTTTATCTTTGCTATTATAAGACTTGGAGCCGACTACAGGTCAATAGGTTCCTGAATCATTTCCGATATTTTTCGGAAGCCTTTCCAGCTCCTTAGTCAGAACTGCCCCGGCTACTCAAAAGGACACAGGACAATGATCCTCTGTGGCGTGGTCTGAGGAGGAATACTGAAGGTAGTGTTCGTATAGTATACCAGAAGCTGGGAGTTTTCCGGCGTACACAGATACCTCTGTCCATTCAGGGTTTCCACGTTTGTAAAAGGTGAAAGATTCAGCTTCAGAGAATTATCCTCAGCAGTCAGGGTCTCATCAAAATATTTCAAGGTTACTTTCTGGTCCCGCCGCAGAGGCACAATCAGCTCTGCCCGGAACTGGGGCGGATAAATGGCCGGGGCAGGAAGATTTGCATCATAAAATGCTGCTGCTCTCATGCCTCTCCGCAGCCGCATATTGTCAATGATCCTGGTATCCCCGGATACCAGAAAATTGACAGCTTCATTATCTGTCATGATGGTAATGATCTGGGTGCAGCAGGAATTTCCCCGTCGGATTTCCTGGATAACACCTGTAACCTGCTGATAAGAACTATAGTCCATCTGAAAAATCCTTTTTTCTTTATCCTATGTAGAAAAAAGGGAAAAGTGAAAGCAAAAGGTTATGGATAAATTTTCTAATTCCGGGACAGACTAGAGAAAAAGGAGGAATATTTCATGTCAAATTCATTTGAAAACAGTCTGACCAAAGAAAATCTTATGCGGGCCTTTGCAGGAGAAAGCCAGGCCAGAAACCGCTATACCATGGCTGCTTCCCAGGCGAAAAAAGAAGGGCTTGGAGTTATTGAGGCAGTTTTTACTTTCACTGCCAACCAGGAGAGAGAACATGCAGAGATTTTTTATAAACACCTTTCTCAGGTGGCAGAGACCAGCATTGCCATTGACGGTTCCTATCCGGTGGACATTTCCCAGGATGTGGCCAAGCTTCTCCGATTTGCACAGCACAACGAATTTGAAGAGCATGAAGACGTATACAAGGCTTTTGAAGAAAAAGCCAGAGAGGAAGGTTTTCAAGAGATTGCCGCTTCTTTCCATATGATCGGCGCTGTGGAGAAGACCCATGGCGAGCGTTTTGGTCTGTTTGCAGACCTTCTGGAGCAGAATAAACTTTTCGTTTCTGATGTAAAGACTTCCTGGATGTGTCTGAAATGCGGACATATTTATAATGGCACGGCAGTGCCGGAAAAATGTCCGGTCTGCGGCCATGACAGAGGATATTTTGTCCGGCTGGAGCTGGCTCCCTACACAACTCTGGAGAAGAAATAAGCAAGGAACCGAGCTGTCCTGTAACCATCTGTTGACTAAAGAAAAGAAGGAAGGCTTCTGCCTGGGATCGGGGAATTTCCTGATCCCGGCAAAGCTTTCCTTCTTTGTTTGCTTATAATTGTTTCGCTGTATAGATACAGACACTTCTGGGATTCATAACATAAATATTCTGATCCAACAGTTCCTCTTCCCGGATCAGCGCAGCCTCTCCTCTGGAAGTGTCGATAACCGGTACCCAGCAATATCCCCGGGGAAGCTGAGGCAGTCGGATCTCTGTATGTTCCCAGTAGGTATTGATCCCCAGGTACAGGATATCCTCTCTTCCGTCTCCTTCCTGCCCTGCAAACATAACGCCTATGGTCCTGGTATCCGGACCGTACTCGTTCTGCCAGGGGGAGGTCCCGTGAAGACTGAGAAAAGGAAATCCGGTGGAACTTGGACGGGTATCTTTTCTCAGAATCGTATGATCTTTCCGGAAATGTATCATAAACCTGAAGAATGCAAAAATCTCCTGATTTTCCTCTAACTGCGCCCAGTTCAGCCAGGAGATTTCATTGTCCTGGCAGTAGGGATTATTGTTTCCAAACTGGGTGTTGCCAAATTCATCCCCGGCCAGGAACATGGGAGTACCTCGGCTGCACATCAGCACGGCACAGGCATTTTTCATAAGCTGGTGGCGGAGACGAAGGATTTCCAGGTCCCGGGTCTCCCCTTCTTCTCCACAGTTCCAGCTTCGGTTGTCATTAGCTCCATCCGTATTCTCCCATCCGTTAGCTTCATTGTGTTTCTGATTATATGAATAAAGGTCATACAGAGTAAATCCGTCATGGCAGGTAATAAAATTTACAGAGGCATTGTCTCCTCTCTTTTCTCTGGGATAAAGATCCGGGGAGCCAAGGATCCGCATGGCTGCCGCCCCTGCCAGTCCCCCATCTCCTTTCAGAAAGCTTCTGAGATCATCCCGGTATTTTCCGTTCCACTCTGCCCACCGGTTCCAGGAAGGGAAACTTCCTACCTGATATAATCCTCCTGCGTCCCAGGCCTCTGCAATGAGATCCGTACTGTACAGGATAGGGTCATAGGCCAGTCTTTCCAGAAGAGGGGGACGGCTCATAGGGGAAGAATCCTCGCTTCTTCCCAGAATAGAAGCCAGATCAAACCGGAACCCATCGATATGGTAGCTGGTGGTCCAGTAACGGAGACAGTTCAGGATCATATCCCTTACCATTGGGTGATTGCAGTTCAGTGTGTTCCCGCAGCCACTGAAATTATAGTATTTTCCATCGGGAGTCAGCATATAATAGATGTTATTGTCAAATCCCTTAAAAGAGAAAAAAGGACCTTCCTCATTGCCTTCTGCCGTATGGTTAAAGACCACGTCCAGGATCACCTTAATTCCGTTTTTATGAAGTTCCCGGATCAGACGCTTCAGTTCTGTCCCTTCCCGGTTATACTCCTGCTCAGAGGCATAGCTGGTGTTTGGGGCGAAAAAGCATACCGGATTATAGCCCCAGTAATCCAGAAGCTTCCGACCGTTTACGGTACGCATGTTCCGGGTTTCATCAAACTCAAATACAGGCATGAGTTCTACCGCATTGATTCCCAGCTCCAGCAGATAGGGGATTTTCTCACGGATACCTTCAAAAGTTCCCGGATGTTTCACTCCGGAGCTTTCGTGACAGGTAAATCCCCGGACATGCATTTCATAGATGATACAGTCCTGCAGGCCGGGTATGGCAGTCTTCTTCTTCGGGATTTCCCAGTGAAAGTTATTGTGGACTACTCTGGCCTTATAAAAAGCGCCTCCTGTAAGCTGTTTTCCCCACTCGCTCTGTCCTGTAACAGCCTTAGCATAGGGGTCTAGAAGATATTTTTCCCTATCAAGGAGCAATCCTTTTGAAGGATCGCAGGGACCATCTATGGAATAGGCATATTCAAATTCATCTGCCTTCAGACCGAAGACGAACATAGAATACACATTTCCCACCCGGTAATCTGAAGGGAAAGGGATCCTGGCGTAGGGAACCAGGGCTTTTCTGTGGAACAGGAGAAGTTCACAGGAGGTTCCGGAGTAGGTGATAAGGGTAAAATTAACACCGTTAGGAAGAGCGGAAGCTCCGTTGATCTCATAGAATCCCGGCCGTATCTTAAAACCATTGACTTCATCGATAGGCTTTATATTTTCGCCGGATTCGATCTCAATCCCGGCAAAATCCTCCAGCAGGAGATATTCTTTCTGGGGAATAAGTTTCTGAGAAGTTCTGTTCTGATTTCTGTTCTTTTTTGCCATCTGGACGCTCCTTTCCTGGGCTGCCTTCCTGATTGTCTGAAAAGCCCCTCTATTTCCCTGCCTCTATAAAAACTTTTTTTTCGCAGAAAGCAAAGCCATATTTCCGTATTTTATCAGAAGGTATTCCTTTGGATGTAAGAACTGTTTCATACTTTCGTTCTTCAATCTGCTGTAATGCAGCCTGGGAAGTTTCTGAAAGATTTTTTTCATCAGTGGTGTCCTGCACCTTAAATTCCATGATTATAGCCTTATCTTCAGGCTTTTTCGGCTCCAGGATCACATCATATCTTCCAAAACCGCTTTCCCTGTTTGAAGTTATCTGATAACGATCTTCCAACTCTACGATCAGGCCTAAAATAAAGCCATGATAAAATCTTTCCGGCTGACCTCTGAGGGAAGCTTTTCTTCCGGTATCAAAGAAACTGAAAGTTACGGCCGCAACTCTGTTCATATATAAATTCATTGCTTTAAGATCTTCCTGCAGCAAGGCTTTTACAAAATCGTTATAATTACTGTCATAATCTGCAAACCAGCCATGGATCATATTTTCAAACATGATCCGTACTTCTTTATTTGTCAGACTTAAAGAATAAAAGGTCCGCCCGCTTTCTTCCAGAAAGTCCACTTTTTCTACTTTCAGATATCCGCTGGCAAGGAAAAGACTCCAAATAGCGCTTTCCCTTTCAGAAAGCTGGTCATAAACAATCTGCTCATCTATCTGTGTTGTGATATTTTTGCCCAGAAGAAGGTTTTCAAAGTCTATTTTGATATCTTTGCTTCCTTCCCGTATCAGTACGTCCGCCAAATGGTTTGAACTTGTGTTAGCCCAATAAGGCTGTAATTTTCCTGTGTCCAGAAAGTTCGTAATTGACCATGGATTATAGATATCTGTGTGATTTCCAAAAGTAAAGCCGTCATACCAGTTTTTCACTTCCTGCTTTTTATGGGATAAACCATATTCGTCCAGTGCCGCAAAAACTTCTTCTTCCGTAAACCCGAAACAATCCCCGTATTCCTCGGAGGTTGTTGTGATTACTTTTAGATTATTTAAATCAGAAAATATAGATTCTTTACTGACTCTTGTAACTCCGGTCATAATTGCCCGTTCCAGATAAGGGTTGTTTTTAAATGTTGCGTTAAAGAGACTTCGTGTAAAGGTTGCCAGTTCTTCCCAGTATTCTCTCTCATAAGTTTCCAGCATAGGCGTGTCATATTCATCCAGCAGGATAATAACCTTTTTTCCATAATATTTATAAAGATAGCCGGACAGTCTTCTTAAAGCAATAGAAGCCTCAGAATCCTCCATTTCAGAAGAAATCTGATAAAAATATTCTTTTTCCCTGGGATTTAATAAGGCTCCTTCTGTAAGGAAATAAAAATAATTATAAAGATCCACAATTACTTCACAGATTTTTTTTCGCACCTGCGGATAAGAATTTTCTTTAATATCTGAAAAGCTCAGGCTGATAACCGGGTATTTTCCCTGGATCTCCTGATAATAGGGATCTTTCCAGATATTCAATTTCTGAAAAAGCTCTCTGTTTTCCGGATGTTCTATAGAAAAGAATTTTCGGACCATATCCATAGTCAGGGTTTTGCCGAATCGTCTTGGCCGTGTAATCAGCGTAACTTTATCTCTTCTGTCCCACCATTCTTTTATAAAGCCTGTTTTATCAATATAGAACAGGTTTCCCCGGATCATATCATCGAATTCTTGATAGCCTATAGATACCTTTCTTGCCATAATGCATTTCCTTTCTACTGTGTCAAGAACCTTATTTTCGTACTATCCATAATTTTATCATGACTTTTAAAAGAAGTACAGGACTCCTTCCTTGGGAAATGTATAATCTGGGAAAATATGAGAAAAATAAAGGTAGCATTAAAGGAGCGATTGGTTTATGATCAGTGAAGATTTGATTCAGCAATTTGTCAAGGAAACAGAACTGTTTGAAGAGAGGATCCGGGCCTTCGAGGCCGGAGAGATCGATAGAAAAACTTTTAAAGGGATTTCCGGCCGGTTTGGCTGTTACGCCCAGAGGGAGAAAAACTATATGCTCCGTCTCCGTTTTCCGGGAGGCAGGATTTCAAAAGAACACCTGGCTTTTCTTGGGGAAAAGACAAGAGAATATCCCCTGGAGCTTATGAAGATCACTACCTGCCAGACCATCCAGGTACACAATCTGTCTGC
>DXFG01000103.1 GCA_019114545.1 Candidatus Blautia pullistercoris
GGGTATGGAAGATGCGGCAGGACTCTGGCTGGTTATCTCCAGAATATGTTCTGTCGGACTATGGTCTGGGAAAAAGACAGGGAAAAGGCTGCCCAGGCAAAAGCCGCAGGACTGGAGATCCTGGAGGAGAGAGAACTTCCCCGGGCTCTGACACTGCCGGCTTTTCTTTTTCAGACCGCTCCCTGTGTGGTCCTGAAAAAGGATTTATTGAAATATATAAGGAAGGATACATGTATCATAGACATCGCCTCTCTTCCGGGAGGCCTGGATTATCCGGCTGCCGAGGAGCTGGGGCTTTCTCCTTTACACCTGCCGGGCATACCGGGAAAGTATGCCCCCAAGGCTTCAGGGGAGATCCTGGCTTTGGCCGCCATTCGGAAGTTATCAGAATCTATGCAGCAGGAGGGCTTGCCATGGAATTAAAAGGAAAGAAGATCGGAGTGGCCCTTACCGGGTCTTTTTGCACGTATAAAAAAGTTTTTCAGGAACTGGAGAAACTGGCAGAGGAAGGCGCCCAGATACAGACGATTTTTTCAGATACTGCCCAGAGTATTGACAGCCGTTTCGGAAAGGCAGAAGATTTTGTAAAAGAAGCAGAGCGGATCACCGGGAGAAAGCCTATGCTTACCATTTCAGAAGCAGAGCCTATCGGCCCCGGGAGTCTTCTGGATCTGCTGATCCTTTTCCCCTGTACAGGAAATACTATTGCAAAGCTGGCCAACGGCATAACAGATACCCCCGCCCTTATGGCGGCTAAAGCTCATCTGAGAAATGAAAAACCACTTCTTTTATCCATCTCCACCAATGACGCTTTAGGCATGAATATGAAGAACATCGGTCTTTTATTAAATGCAAAGCACATCTACTTTATCCCCTTTGGTCAGGATAATCCCCAGAAAAAGCCAAATTCCATGATCGCTCATACAGAACTGCTGATTCCGGCGGCCAAAGCGGCTCTTGAGGGAAAACAGTACCAGCCTCTGATCCTGGGGGCGTAACCCCCGGGGAGAAATGAAGGGGCGTAAGAAATCTCTGATGGAATGAAAAAAGAAAATCTGCAGAATAAAAGGAGGGCCTATGTGCGGGATCGGAGGATTTTCCAGCAGCCGGGCTGTTTATACAGAAGAACCGGGAAGATGGCAGGAGATACTGGAGAGCATGAACCGGGTACAGAAACGGAGAGGACCTGATGAAGAAGGGATTTTCCTGGAGAAAAAATGCGGTCTTGCCCATGTAAGGCTCTCTATCATTGATCTGGAACGTGGGAGACAGCCTATGACAAGAAGGGCGGGAGGAAAAACCTGCACCATTGCCTATAACGGAGAAATCTATAATATGAAAGCTCTTCAAAAAGAGCTGAAAAGCCAGGGGATCCGTTTTACCACAGACAGTGATACCGAGGTGATCCTCCAGGGATACCTTACAGAGGGAGAAAACTTTATAAAAAAGCTTAACGGGATCTTCGCTATCGCCCTCTGGGATCAGAGGGAGGAGGCGCTGTATCTTTTCCGGGACCGGGCGGGAGTAAAGCCCTTGTTTTACACCATCCAGGGGGATACCCTCATATTTTCTTCAGAGATCAAAGGCCTGTTCCAGTATCCGCAAGTGGAAGCTGTGGCAGACAGGGAGAGTCTTTGCGAGATTTTTGCTCTGGGACCGGCAAAATCCTACGGAAAAGGAGTTTTCCGGAATATACTGGAGGTAGAAGGGGGAAGCCGTCTTCTCTGGAAAGATGGAAGACTGAAGACGGAAAAATACTGGCAGCTTCAAAGCCGCCCTCATGAAGACAGCTTTGAAGAGACTGTGGAAAAAACCTCCTGGCTGGTGGAGGATGCAGTGAAGCTTCAGATGCTTTCGGATATTCCTATCTGCACTTTTCTCTCCGGGGGCGTAGACAGTTCCCTGGTCACAGCTATCTGTGCCAGGGAGCTGAAAAAACAGGGAAAGGTACTCCATACTTTCTCCTTTGACTTTCAGGAAAATGACAGATACTTTAAAGCCAATTCCTTCCAGCCTTCCCAGGACCGTCCCTGGGTGGAGAAAATGGTGGAATACTCCGGTACCAGTCATCATTTTCTTACATGCGGGAACCAGGAGATGATCGAATGTCTGTATAAAGCCGTAGACGCCCGGGATCTGCCCTGTATGGCCGATGTGGAATCCTCTATGCTGTATTTCTGCTCCCTGGTGGCAGAGCATAATAAGGTGACTCTCACAGGAGAGTGCGCAGATGAGATCTTCGGCGGCTATCCCTGGTTTCATAAGAAAGATGCCTTTGAAACTCCCGCCTTTCCCTGGTCCCCGGATATGAAAGTGCGGCAGACTCTGCTGTCAGAAGAACTGATCCAGACCCTTCCTATGGAGGAGTACGCCCGGGCCGCCTATGAAAAGACCATCCGCAAGACCCCGGTCCTGACAGGCGAAAGCCCGGAGGAGAAAAGAAGACGGGAGATCTCCTATCTGAATCTGAAATGGTTTATGGCAACCCTTCTGGATCGGATGGACCGGACGGCTATGTATTCCGGCCTGGAAGCCAGGGTTCCCTTTGCTGATCACCGGATCATAGAATATGTATGGAATGTGCCCTGGTCCATGAAATGCAGGGATGGAGTGGTGAAAGCCCTTCTTCGAAAAAGCGGAGAAGGAAAGCTTCCAAAAGAAGTCCTCTGGAGAAGAAAAAGCCCTTATCCCAAAACCTATCATCCCGATTATGAGGCTATGCTGGGAGCAAGGCTCCTGGAAGTCCTGGCAGATCCGGGGGCGCCTATAAGACAGCTGGTGGATAAGAAAAAAGCAGAAAAGTTTGTGGAAAGTCCTTCAGATTATGGAAAGCCCTGGTACGGACAGCTGATGGCTGGGCCTCAGATGCTGGCCTATATGCTTCAGGTCAACTACTGGCTGGAAAAATATCAGGTCCGGATTCTGCTGTGAGTTGTTGTCTGAGAAAATCCATGCTAAAATGTAGAAAAAAGAGAACAGGTCTTTCTGATAGAAAGAAGGCTGCTCATAAAAACAGGAAAGGAGAAAGCCATGGGAATTACGGTAGAAGATCACAAGGCAGTATATTATGATGAGGAGCAGGAGAGGAAGGGAGAAGTGACGTTTCCTTCTATCGATCAGGATACAGTAGACATTAACCATACTTTTGTGGATCCTTCTTTAAGAGGGATGGGCATGGCAGGGAAGCTTATGGAAGCAGCAGCGGGAGAGATCCGCAGACAGGGAAAGAAGGCAGTCCTTACCTGTTCTTATGCAGTGAAATGGTTTGAAAGCCATAAAGAATATCAGGATATCCTGAAGTAAAACCTACAGGATATCAAACTTACAGAGAAGGCAGAGAAAAGAACGGGAGAAAAATTATGAATCATAAATTTTTACAGCAGCTTACGGATTTTATTTTTGTGGAAGACCTGCCGGAGAAAGCAGACATTATCTTTATTCCCGGCAGTGGTTTTCCGCAGCTTGGGGAAGAAGCGGCAGGTCTTTATCACAGAGATTATGCGTCATGTATCCTGCCTTCCGGCCGGTACAGTATCTTAACCGGACATTTCGGAGGGGTTCAGGAAAAGGCAGAGATTTATGACGGGGAGTATGAGACAGAATGGGAATTTCTAAAGGCAGTCCTGGTAAAGAACCAGGTGCCGGAAAGTGCCATTCTCAGAGAGGATCAGGCTACCTATACCTATGAAAACGCTATTTATTCCAGAAAAGTTACCGACAGCCTGGGAATGGAAATCCGGAGAGCTATCCTCTGCTGCAAGCCTTACCACGCCAGAAGAAGTCTTCTCTATTACCAGCTTCTCTATCCGGACACCAGATTCCTGGTGTGTCCGGTGAGAGAAAGCGATGTGACAAGAGAGAACTGGTTCCTCACAGAAAAAGGTACAAAGATCGTTCTGGGAGAGATTGAAAGGATCGGCGTTCAGTTTCATGAGATTATGAGGGAGATGCGGGAGGCCGATGACGCTGAAAACTCTCCAGAATGATTTTTCTGGCCCGGGAGGCTTCTTCCCGGGACAGGTTTTCCATGCCCTTTAAGGGATAGGGAAGGTTCAGTGCTTCATATTTTCTTTCTCCCATATTGTGGTAAGGGAGAACCTCCAGGCCTTTTATGTTGGGATGTCCTGCCAGGACCCTTCCCACTTCTTCCAGTTCCCGGGGAGAATCGGTGAAACCTTTGACGATGACATGGCGGATGATCACCGGTATTTTTTCCTCCGTGGTAAAATCCAGAAAGTCCAGCACCGGGGCCTGAGGCTGCCCGGTGAGCTTTTTATGCGCCCCCGGGAAGGCGTGTTTGATATCCAGAAGGATCAGATCTGTGGATCTCAGAAGCCTTCGGTATTCTTCTTTGTGCGTTTTTCCAAAAAGGATCCCCGAGGTGTCCAGACAGGTATGGATGTGCCGGGCCTTGGCTCTTTCAAATAATTCTGTAAGAAAGGCAAGCTGCATAAGAGGCTCTCCCCCAGTTGCAGTAATGCCTCCTTTCTGATAAAAACTTTTGTTTTTTTCATAAAGTTCCAGGATTTCTTCCACTGTCACAGGTTTTCCCACTTTTGGGGACCAGGTATCCGGATTGTGGCAGTACAGACAGCGCATGGGACAGCCCTGGAAAAACACCGTCAGGCGTATCCCAGGGCCGTCAACTGTACCAAAACTCTCAATGGAGTGGATATATCCCTGCTCCTTACATTCCTTCATGGAAGGTACGGGAGATAACCTCATCCTGCTGTTCTTTTGTCAGCTTATGGAAATTTACCGCATATCCGGATACTCGCACGGTAAGCTGTGGGTATTTTTCCGGATGCTTCTGAGCATCCAGAAGAGTTTCTTTTGTGAAGACATTTACATTTAAGTGATGTCCTCCTTTTTCTGCATATCCGTCCAGCAGGTCTACCAGATTATCGATCTGTGCGTCACTGATTTTCATGTTTTTGTCCTCCTGTTTGATTTGGTATATTTATAAGTTTTTTTGTTTTTGAAAGACTGCTTTCGGTCGGTCTGTGCTATTCTGCCTCCAGCTCTGAACCAGGCTCGCAGCAGGCACAGTCTTTGTCCAGCTCAAAGGTAATGTCGTCAAAGAAGATGGCATCTTCCTTGCCGAGGGCTCCCGGGATGATAGAGAAGGTATTGGAAATACCGTCCTGGGCATCCTTGAAGGGCAGCTTGGACACTGAACTTAAAGAGGCCACAGCTCCGTGGCTGTCTCTGTGGTGCATAGGGTTGGCTCCCGGTGCAAAGGCTTCCCCTGCCTTTCTTCCATCGGGAGTGGAACCGGTGGCTTTTCCGTATACCACATTGGAAGTAATGGTCAGGATGGAAGTAGTAGGGATACCGCCCCGGTAGGTGTGATTGCCTTTTATATAGGACATAAATTCATGGACGATATCGTAGGCAATGCTGTCGGCACGGTCGTCGTCATTGCCGTATTTGGGAAAGTCTCCCTCAATTTCATAGTCCACAACAATGCCGTTTTCGTCCCGGATGGTCTTTACTTTTGCGTATTTGATAGCAGAGAGAGAATCTGCCACTACGGAGAGTCCTGCAATCCCCGTGGCGAACCAGCGGGTGACTTTTTTGTCGTGGAGAGCCATCTGGATCCTTTCATAGCAGTATTTGTCATGCATATAATGAATGATGTTCAGCGTGTTCACATAGACCTGAGCCAGCCATTTCATCATATCCCGGAACCGATCCATAACCTCCTCATAGTCCAGATATTCAGAGGTGACGGGACGGAATTTGGGCCCTACCTGTTTCTTGGAAATTTCATCCACCCCTCCGTTGATCGCATAAAGCAGACATTTTGCCAGATTTGCCCTGGCACCGAAGAACTGCATTTCCTTTCCGATCCGCATAGAAGATACACAGCAGGCGATGGCGTAGTCGTCACCGTGGGTTACCCGCATAAGATCATCGTTTTCATACTGGATAGAAGAGGAAGCGATGGAAGTTTTCGCACAGAAACGTTTGAAATTCCGTGGCAGCTTTGTAGACCACAGCACGGTCAGGTTAGGCTCCGGCGCCGTTCCCAGATTTTCCAGGGTGTGGAGATAGCGGTAGGACATCTTGGTCACCATATGCCGGCCGTCGATGCCCATGCCGCCGATGGATTCTGTAACCCAGGTAGGATCTCCGGAAAACAGGGCATTGTACTCAGGAGTTCTGGCAAATTTCACCAGACGCAGCTTCATGATAAAGTGATCTACAAACTCCTGGATCTCTTCCTCTGTGAAGGTTCCATTCTCAAGATCCCTCTGGGCATAGATATCCAGGAAAGTAGAAGTCCTGCCAAGAGACATGGCAGCCCCGTTCTGCTCTTTGATGGCAGCCAGATAACCGAAATACAGCCACTGGATGGCTTCCCGGACATTGGCGGCAGGACGGGAGATATCGAAGCCGTAGATATGGCCCAGCTCTTTTAATTCCTTTAATGCTTTGATCTGCTCGGAAAGTTCTTCCCTTTCTCTGGTAACATCGGAATACATGATGGTCCTGGTCGTGTCTTTTTGCTGCTGCTTATCTTCAATGAGACGGTCTACGCCGTATAGCGCCACTCTGCGATAATCGCCGATGATCCTTCCCCGTCCATAGGCATCAGGAAGGCCGGTGATGATATGGCTGGAGCGGCAGGCCCGCATTTCCGGGGTATAAGCGTCAAAAACTCCCTCATTGTGGGTTTTTCTGTGTTTGGTGAAAAATTCTACGATCTCTGGGTCCACATGGTAGCCGTGATCTTCGCAGGCCTTTACCGCCATACGGATGCCGCCGTAAGGTTGAAGAGATCGTTTAAAGGGCTTGTCTGTCTGGAAACCTACAATGGTTTCCTTATCTTTATCCAGGTAGCCGGGGCCGTGGGAAGTAATGGTGGATATGATCCTGGTATCCATGTCCAGGACGCCGCCTTTGGCCTGTTCTTCCTTTGTCAGCTCCATGACCTGTTCCCACAGGTCTTTCGTTCTCTGGGTAGGGCCTTGGAGAAAATCTTCATTTCCGTCATAGGGAGTGTAGTTTTTCTGGATAAAGTCCCGGACATTGATCTCTTTTTCCCAGATCCCGCTGTGGAAAGATTCCCATTCTTTGAACATGTTGTATATTGCCTCCTATTGTAAAAGATTTCCAGATTTAGTAGTTAGCTCCAAATAACTAAATCTATATGTGGATTTTATAATACCGTACCAAAAAAGTCAAGAAACTTAAATGTACTGAATCAGAAACATATGAGTTAGTATAAAACAAAAAAGGAATATCTATACCCACCAATGTAAAATGGGATAGATATTCCTTTTCTTCTGAAGTCTGAAACTACTTAGAAGGAGCTTCTTCCTTTGCTGCGGCTTCCTCTGGAAGCTGATAATCATCGGGAAGTCCCTCTGCTGTTTCTTCTTCCGTTTCTTTCGGTTCGTATTTTGCAAAGACCTTGCGGAAGATAATGGAATTACAATAGGCCACTGTGGCGAATCCAAGCAGGATCCAAAGCATGCTTCCGTATACCAGGGTTGTGGTTGTCAGGAAAGTGACCACAGCCAACACTACCGGACAGATGACCATAACAAGAGTCCAGGGCAGATTCAGAACGGCAATCAGCAGAGAATTTTTGAAGATATTTTTGATATTATTCTGAAATCTGGCTACATAAGGGAAGATATAAGTAAATACCATCAGATAGATCACTACAATAGCGCCGATGAGCACCTGGAAGATACTTTGCATATTGCCGGGCAGAAGAACCGCTGCACGGTAATCCATAAAGAGGAAAAAGCCCAGGACTGCAATGATCAGCCAGATAATCGTGGACTGCTTGAAATTTTCCTTAAATCCCTTGAAAAAACCTCTTACGATATAAGACTCTTCACCTTTGACCATCTTCAGTGTGACAGAAAACAGCGCTGTGATCGAAGCACCTGCTGTAAAAACCGGGATACAACAGACAATGGTCAGTAAGTTCAAAATAATCAGGTCGCACACTCTGGACAGGAAGCGCATGATGGGGCTGTCCATGTTAAAAAAACTGCTCATAATAATAAAATATCCTTTCTTAATTTGTTGCTTCTTTTTCTTCGTCTATTTCCTTCTTTGGAGGAAGGTAAATATGAACCTGTTCAATACGGGTCCGGTCTACCTGATCCACTACAAGGCGTATGCCGGATTCGGTTGTGACGGACTCTCCTTTTTCCGGAAACCGGTCCAGTTGTTCGATAATGTAACCTCCGATAGAGTCGTAATCCTGAGACTCTATGTCCAGATGAAGAACTTCGTCCAGGTCATCCAGACGGGTGGAACCAAGAGCAATATATTCTCTTTCCGGAAGGATTTCTCTGATTTCTTCTTCTTCCTGGTCCTCATATTCGTCATGGATGTCTCCCACAATCTCTTCCACCAGGTTTTCCAGTGTCACGATACCGGAGGTGGCGCCGTATTCATCCAGAACAATGGCGAAAGAAACAGAATTTTCCTTCATATCCATCAGGAGCTCGGAAGTCTTTTTATACTCATAGGTGAAATAAGGCTCCCGCAGAATCTTCTCAAGAGAAAAGTTTTCCTTATCACAGAGAAGAAGATCTTTGATATTGGCAATACCGACAATATTGTCGGTGCTGTCACGATATACCGGGAAGCGGGTATGCTTCTCCTCCCGGAACAGCTGGACAAGGTCCTCATAAGAGCTGTTAATATCGGCAAAAGTCACATCGATTCTGGGAACCATGATATCTTCTGCCCTGGAATCATCGAAGTCGAATACATTATAGATCATCTGCCGTTCTTCAGTTTTTATCACCCCTTCTTCATGTCCCACATTTACCAGGGTGCGCAGCTCCATTTCTGTAATGGTGTTGCCTTTCGGCTTGGAATCAGATCCAAGGAGCATAAGAACGGCTCCTGAAATATGATTCATCAGGAAGATCACCGGCGTCATAACCAGCATAAGAGCCCTGATCGGTTTGGCGTAGGCCAGAGCCAGCCGCTCCTGATGGATAGAAGCCAGAGTCTTGGGGGTGATCTCTCCGAAAATCAGGACCAGCAGAGTGATGATTCCTGTACTGATACCTACTGCGGCGCTGCCAAACAGGCGCATAGTCAAAGTAGTGGCCAGAGAAGAAGCGGAGAGATTTACAATATTGTTTCCGATCAGTATGGTACTCAGAAGTTTCCCCGGATTTTCGATTACTTTCAGCAGGGTCTCCGCCCGGCCGTCCCCTTCCTGGGCGAGGGTCTGTATGCGTATTTTGCTGACGGTGGTCATGGAAGTTTCCGCTGATGAGAAAAATGCCGAAAGACAGATCAGTATGATCAGGATCAGAAACTGTATGGCATCACTGGAATCCAATAATATTCAACTCCTTTGTTTTATGATAATACTATCACTATAATATACATGATTTTGACAGGGATTGCAACAAAACTGGTTGAAAAAAGTTGTTTTTAGGGGGTGTCGAAAAATGGAAAACTGTGATATACTTATGCCGAGTTGAGTAATGAACAATCATATAAATTCAGTTTTTGGCAATATCAGGAAAGGGAATGTTGTTCAATGAATAGAAATAAAAAAGGTTTACATAAAATGACTGCCAACGTTCTGAGTCTTACTCTGGCTTCTGTTATGGCTGCAGGAGCTGCAGGTGAAGCGATTTCTTCCGTGCAGGTCTATGCTGCGGAGACTTCTCAGACAGAAAGTGTAAAGACAGGGACGACTGTCTATTTAAACGGGACTCTGTCAGGGGACGGCAAGGGAGACGGTACCACGAAGGAAAAGGCTGTATCTTCTATAGACACAGCTCTCAAGCTGGCAGGCAGCCAGGGAACCATCCTGGTCTGCGGGCCGGTCACTATAAGCAGTGAGAAGACCCTGTCTATTCCTTCGGGAGTACAGATCAAGAGAGCGCAGAATTATACCGGGGCGATCATAAAGATCACAGGAAAGGGAAAGCTGACTCTTGCAGGTGGCAGCCTTCAGGCTGCAGATGTGGATACTTCCGGGGCAGAGCTGGGTACAGGCGCATTCGTTCAGGAAACGAAGACAGAGACGAAGAAGGATGGTCAGGTATCTATGGCCTCTCAGGTGACCATAGCTTCTCAGGAAGCCTGGAGTTCCTTTGATTTTGCTGCAGCCGGCTTTTCGGGAGAGGGAACTTTTTCCTGGGCTTCTCAGACAGCTCCTGCAGAATATCAGTCCACAGTCCAGGTGATTTTTACTCCGAAAGATACGCAGAACTATGATTATTCCAAAGTCCAGGGCTGGGACAGCAGCCAAAATGCAGTGATAAGGAATGTGGAGGTGACCATAGAATCTCTGAAACCTGTGGAAACGGTTCCGCCGGCAGAAGAAGAAACTGCCCAGCCGCCGGAAGAAACGGTTCAGCAGCCGGATACTCCGGAAACGACAACACCGGAGGTGCCGGATACTGAAGAAGAAAATACACAGGATACGAATACAGAGGAGAACAGCGGACAGGCAGGAGAAACCGGGGAGCCAGAAGAAGAGCAGACAGCGGCGCAGGTGACCATGCCTGGAGAAATCACTCTTGCCAGTCCGGAGGAGATAAAAAAATTTGATTTTGCAAAAGCCGGTTTTTCAGGAGAAGGAACCTTTTCCTGGGAGAAAGAATTTGTTCCGGACGCTTACGAAACAGAAGTAAAAGTAGTTTTTACGCCATCTGACACAGAGAAAAAAGACTATACCCAGGTGGAAGGATGGAATGAGGAAAAGGGCCAGGTGATCCGCACCGTAAAGATCCTTGTGGAGTCTTTGAAGAAAGAGGCTTCTGATACAACGGAGGAAAAAGAAGAGAATACGGATCAGAATGGCCAGAAGCCGGGAAATTCTCCGGAAGGAGAGCAGACGCCTTCGGAAGAAAATGGAAACAGTGACAAAGAACAGACAGGGACAGATAAAGAAACTGACATAGACAAAGAGACGGATACAGCCCCGGAAGCGTCTTCTGAGGAGACGGATTCTGTGAAAGAAGACCAGGAAACCCAGGATCAGGAAGAATCAGAACCGGTATCAGAGGAGGAAGAATTTGTACAGGCTGAGCCGGGCAAGACCGGGGAAGTGGCTCAGGAAATTCCTCAGGCAGTCCCGGTGGGAAGCCTGATCGATGCCAATACAGGTGTCAGAGTAGAAGGAGACTTCCTTCCTTATTATGTAGATCTTCAGGTGAGTTATAATGAGGACCTGGATCAGCTTCCCGATGCAGGGATCGGCCAGATCCTGTCTGCCTATGAGATCAAGCTTTGGGATCTGAAGGAAGATGAGGAATACACCATTCCGGAAGGGAAGAAAGTCCGGGTGATGATTCCACTTCCGGAAAATGCAGGAAGTTTTTCCAGTCTTTCTGTTGCCCACTATCTGGGAAACAGTGAATATGAGTACTATACCCTTCCTACAGAAGAATATCCGGGAACTCTGGCTGTTATAAATATAGAAGGAATGGATTACCTGACCTTTGAAACAGCTTCTTTCAGTCCCTTTAATGTAGGTGGAAGCCAGCTGGTAGGACCGGGAACTCAGATTCCACAAAGCGGTTCCTCTTCGAACCAGAGTACAGGAAACAGCTCTTCCGGAGGAAATACTTCGGGAGCATCTACAGGAACTTCCGGAAATTCTCAGACCGGCAGCTCCGGTACAGCCTCCGGTCAGAGTGTGATCCAGCCTTCTCAGAATTCCGGTACCAGTACAGGAAGTACAGGAAGTCAGACCAGCAGTACAGCAAAGAATCATGGATCCAGGGTGACCAGGGTTGTCAGGACCGGAGATGATACTCCAATCATTCCCTATGCAGCAGCAGGCGCCGCTGCAGTGATACTTGGGGCGGCGGCTGTTATAACCGGAAAGAAGAAAAAATCATAAAACTGTCAGTCATAAAAAAAGAACCCTCCCATATATTTACATAAGGGAGGGTTCTTTATGGAACAGATCATGGTAAAAGCTTCAAGACCTATGCAGATGATGAAAGCTCTGCTCCTTTCCTATGTGGCGACAGGAGTCCTGCTTTTGGGGCTGGCCTTCCTGCTGTATAAACTGGGATTGGGAGAGAGTCAGGTAAACCTGGGGATCATGATAACCTACATATTATCCTGTCTGGCAGGGGGATTTTATATGGGCAGGAAAGGAAAGACCAGGCGCTTCCTGTGGGGAATGGGACTGGGATTGGGATATGCCGCTTTTCTTTGGGCGGTGACTTATCTTACGGAAAGGTCCGGAGGGGATCTGAAAGAAACCATACTCATGTTTTTTATCTGCATCTTAGGAGGGGCACTGGGAGGAATGCTGTCATAGGAAACTCAGCTCCATGGCTGAACTGCTATAAAAGAAATACTTGCCTGGCACAAAGAGCTATGCTATAATACCGCATAGATGTTAAAAGACTTAAGGAGGAAAGATATCATGGAACATATTAAAACACTGAATACAAAGAGTTTACAGAATACAGTAAAAAAAGGCGGATGTGGTGAATGTCAGACATCCTGCCAGTCAGCCTGCAAGACATCCTGCACAGTAGGAAATCAGAGCTGCGAGAATAAATAAGAAAAAAACGGCATATAAGGAGTGGGGCTGTTGCGTGAGACAGGAATATCTGTTTCATGCAGCAGCCCTATACTTTAGTGCATAAGAGAAAGGGGAAGCACGGTGATTCATCGTTATAAAAATAATGGCTATAACATTGTGCTGGATGTAAACAGCGGTTCTGTACATGTGGTGGATGAGCTGGTATATGAGATCATCGGACTTTTAGATGAAGGAAAAGACCGGGAAGAGATCCATCAGGC
>DXFG01000104.1 GCA_019114545.1 Candidatus Blautia pullistercoris
AAGAAAGGAAGGAGGTTTCCTTTTATAATGAATAAAGGTAAAATCGTACAGGTCATGGGACCTGTAGTAGACGTAGAATTTGAAAACCAGGACCTTCCGTACATCAAGGATGCTCTCACCGTGGAGCTGAATGGCAAAAAACTGGTCATGGAAGTGGCCCAGCATATCGGAAATAATACCGTGCGCTGTATCATGCTGGCTTCCAGTGACGGTCTTTGCAAGGACATGGAAGTCACGGCCACCGGCGCGGGTATTTCCGTTCCGGTAGGAAAAGAGACTCTGGGACGTCTTTTCAACGTTCTGGGACAGACCATTGATGGCGGAGAGCAGTTAGACGACAGCAAGCATTGGGTTATCCACAGAGATCCGCCTTCATTTGAAGAGCAGAGCCCGGTAGTAGAGATCCTGGAGACTGGTATTAAAGTTATCGACCTGCTGGCTCCTTATGCAAAGGGTGGTAAGATCGGTCTGTTCGGCGGTGCCGGTGTAGGAAAGACCGTATTGATCCAGGAGCTGATCAGCAATATCGCTACAGAGCACGGCGGATATTCCATTTTCACCGGTGTTGGAGAGCGTTCCCGTGAAGGTAATGACCTGTGGACAGAAATGAAGGAGTCAGGAGTTCTGGAGAAAACAGCTCTGGTATTCGGACAGATGAATGAGCCCCCCGGCGCCCGTATGCGTGTAGCGGAGACAGGACTTACCATGGCGGAATATTTCCGTGATGAGGAGCACCAGAACGTGCTTCTGTTTATTGATAATATCTTCCGTTTCACCCAGGCCGGATCTGAGGTATCCGCTCTTCTGGGACGTATGCCTTCCGCCGTTGGTTATCAGCCTACGCTGGCTACAGAAATGGGTGAGCTTCAGGAGCGTATCGCTTCTACAAAGAATGGTTCTGTAACTTCTGTACAGGCTGTTTATGTGCCTGCCGATGACCTTACAGACCCGGCTCCGGCAACAACTTTCGCCCATCTGGACGCGACAACGGTTCTTTCCAGAAAGATCGTGGAACAGGGTATTTATCCGGCTGTAGATCCGCTGGAATCTACATCACGTATCCTGGAAGCAGATGTAGTGGGAGAAGAACACTATGAGGTTGCCAGAAAGGTACAGGAATATCTTCAGAAATACAGCGAGCTCCAGGATATCATTGCTATTCTGGGTATGGAAGAACTTTCTGAGGATGACCGTATGGTTGTGGCAAGGGCCAGAAAGATCCAGAGATTTCTGTCTCAGCCTTTCCATGTGGCTGAGGTATTTACCGGTATTCCGGGAAAATACGTTCCCCTGAAGGAGACCATCAGAGGATTTAAGATGATCCTTGACGGTGAGATGGACGAGTATCCGGAAAATGCTTTCTTTAATGTAGGAACTATTGATGAGGTAATCGAGAAAGCAAAACAGGAATCAATGTAAGGAGTGCATGGATATGAATACATTTAGTATGAATGTGGTTGCCAGTGATAAGACTTTTTATCAGGGCAAAGGAGTCAGCATTACCCTTCCGGCCAAAGACGGAGGGATTACCATTCTGGCTCACCATGCAGATATGATGGTTGCCATTGTACCCGGCGAGATACGGATCGAAACCCCAGAGGAAGAGAAAATGGTGGCTGTCTGTGGACGCGGTTTTGCTCAGGTGATCAATAACCGTGTGACTGTTCTGGTGGATACTCTGGAACGTCCGGAAGACATTGACGTAAAGCGTGCCCAGGAAGCTATGGAAAGAGCCCAGGAACAGCTCCGTCAGAAGCAGAGCCAGCAGGAATATTATATTTCCAAGCAGGCTCTTTCAAGAGCTATGGCCCGTATGAAAGCTACCAGAGACCGGGGAATCTGATAAGACCGGAAAAGACAGAATGAAGTTCTGCAGCAGCAGAAAAAGAAAAGGATAAAAGAAAGGCTGATTGACCGAAACAGCGGTTCTGTGAACAGACAGAAAAAGTTCCTGGGGCGCTTCTTTTCGGGCAGCAGCCTTTTTCTCTTTAGATGTGCTGACTCTGGATTTCTGGAAGGCGGAAAAAGGCGGGATAACCTGGGATGAAAAAGATATTACTTCTGATTATGGATTGCATACTAATTAGTTATAACGCTGGGATTTCATTGACAAAGGGACGGATAGTTGGTAGAATGTCAACAAAAGTTAGCCGAAGAAATCCGCTGTTGGATTTCTGGGCGTGAGAGAAGGTGCTGTATGAATAAACAGGTATTATCTATTCTGGTAGAGAATACAGCTGGTGTACTCAGCCGAGTGTCCGGATTGTTCAGCCGCCGGGGATATAGTATTGACAGTATATCCGCCGGAGTTACCAAGAATCCTAATTATACCCGGATGACAGTGGTCTGCAACGGGGACGCCCTTATTTTAGAACAGATTACCAGACAGGTGGAAAAACTGGAAGATGTTCTTTCTGTAAAGATTCTGGAAGACGGACAGAGCGTAAGGCGTGAGCTGATGCTGGTGAAGGTAAAGGTTCTGCCGGAACAGAGACCCGGGGTGACTACTATCGTAGATATTTTCAGAGGCAACATCATAGATGTGAGCAAAGATTCCATGATCATTGAAGTCACAGGAGATAAATCCAAGCTGGAAGCTTTTCTGGATCTGCTGGACGGATATGATATACTGGAGACCGCCAGAACCGGCATTACCGGTCTTTCCAGAGGATCGGACGGGATTTTCTATCCGGTTCCGGAAGAGGATGAATAAGGTTATTAGAGATTTTATCCCTAACATACAAGATGTCTGAGACAGAGTTTTTTGACTTTGACATCATCTGCTGCTTCAAGCGGCAAAATAATTATCTAGGAGGAAGAAAAAATGGCAGTAAAAATTTATTATCAGGAAGATTGCAACATGGCATTGTTAGAGGGCAAGACCATCGCCATTATCGGCTACGGCAGCCAGGGACA
Source organism: Candidatus Blautia pullistercoris (assembly GCA_019114545.1). Classification (GTDB taxonomy): domain Bacteria; phylum Bacillota; class Clostridia; order Lachnospirales; family Lachnospiraceae; genus Blautia; species Blautia pullistercoris. The sequence goes on from DXFG01000104.1 coordinate 2,917, forward strand.
TGCGCATGCTTTAAACTTAAAGGAATCCGGATGTAATGTTATCGTTGGTCTTTATGAAGGTTCCAGATCCTGGGCAAAGGCTGAAAAACAGGGCTTACAGGTTTATACAGCAGCTGAAGCAGCTAAGAAAGCCGACATCATCATGATCCTGATCAATGATGAGAAACAGGCCAAGTTATACAAAGAATCCATTGAGCCGAATCTGGAAGAAGGCAACATGCTGATGTTTGCTCATGGTTTCGCTATCCATTTCGGACAGATCAAACCTCCTGCAAACGTAGATGTTACTATGATCGCTCCTAAGGCACCAGGCCACACAGTAAGAAGCGAGTACCAGATCGGAAGAGGAACTCCATGTCTGGTAGCTGTTGAACAGGACTACACAGGAAAGGCAAAAGATATGGCTCTGGCTTATGCCGCAGCTTTAGGCGGAGCAAGAGCAGGTGTTCTGGAAACTACTTTTAAAGTAGAGACAGAGACGGACCTTTTCGGAGAGCAGGCTGTACTTTGCGGTGGTGTTACTGCCTTAATGAAAGCCGGATTCGAGACTTTGGTAGAAGCAGGATATGCTCCTGAAAATGCTTACTTTGAATGTATTCATGAGATGAAACTGATCGTAGACCTGATCTATGAAAGCGGATTCAAGGGAATGAGATATTCTATCTCTAATACTGCAGAGTACGGCGATTACATCACCGGACCAAAGATCGTTACAGACGAGACAAAGAAAGCTATGAAACAGATCCTGTCAGACATTCAGGATGGTACATTTGCGAAAGACTGGATCCTGGAGAACCAGTCCGGTTGTATGCACTTCGGCGCTATGAGAAAGAGAGAAGCTTCTCATCAGTTAGAAGAAGTAGGAGAAGAGCTGCGTAAGCTGTATAGCTGGAACGGCAAAGAAAAACTGATTGATAACTAATAAAAACTCATGAAAAGATAAAGAACCGCTTGCAGAAGCTGGAAGATTTTCTGGTTTCTGTCAGCGGTTCTTTTTTGGATAATAGGAAGGCAGGTTTTTAAGAACGTTTTTCAGAATTTGCATTTCGTATATGCATATATACAGTGTTTTTGGAGATCCCTAAATGCCCGGCCACTTTTATAACAGAATCTTTAATCTTAAAGATTCCTCTGGCATATAGTTCTTCTACGATTTTTTTGTTTTTGTTCTGAGAAGAGATCGAGACATCATTAAGAATCCGTTGCTTGGTTTCATTTAAGACATATTTCTATCCAATCCTTTCCCGAGTATACTATGTTATGAAAACATTATATTCCCCAAACCCCTTTTGTGCAAGTTGAATAAGATTTTTTTTAGTATTTTAGTAAATATAGAGAACAAAAATTTATTTACTAAAAAATATTTTAGTGATATTATTAAAATATAGCAACTGAAAAAAAATACAT
>DXFG01000105.1 GCA_019114545.1 Candidatus Blautia pullistercoris
CTGGGATGAGACAAGACGTCTGGTAAATCCTCAGGAAGTTTATGTAGATCTTTCCGATAAGCTCTACAAAATCAAGACAGATCTTCTGGAGCAGATGGGACAGGCTTCCATCCAGTAGCTTCATTTTTCAGGTCCTTTAAGACTGACTCTTCAAGAATTTCAAAAGACCGCCAAACAGAAACTTCAGATTTCTTATCCTGATTTTCTGTTTGGCGGTCTCTTTTTTCATTCTTAACCGTACTTCCGGATCTGATCCTACGGTTACATTTCCTATTTTTCCTATTTTAACCGTATTCTTGGCTGGACATGTGACCTGATTTTTTAATTTTCCCTGCCGGTAGGAACTGTTTTTACTGCTCCATCTGTCTTCCCAGAAACCCGGCGGCAACCTGAGCCAGCTTTTCTTCTGTCTCCGAAAATTTCCGTTCTCCCGGTTTGTCCAGGATCACTACTGCTCCTACAGCGTCTCCTGCACAGGTAATGGTGTAGATTACCTGAGATCCGTATTCGCCCTTATCATTCTCTAGAATCCGCAGATAATTGCCCTCTGTGATACGCACGTTTTTCCGATCAGAAATTATATCCTCCAGATCTCTATTGATCCTCTTCTCCATATATTCCCTGGAACCGCTTCCTGCCGCTCCGATAACCTGATCTCTGTCCGTAATGCAGACCAGGCACCCGGCAGCCTGGGCCAGCGCCTCGGCATATTCCCTGGAGAAGGTTCCCAGTTCTCCGATAGGGGAATACTTTTTCAGGATGATCTCCCCTTCTCTGTCGGTAAAAATCTCAAGGGGATCGCTTTCTCTTATCCTCAGTGTTCTTCTGATCTCTTTGGGTATTACCACCCTTCCAAGATCGTCGATTCTTCGTACAATTCCCGTAGCCTTCATAAAAATTCCTCCATTTTACATTCTGACATTTATCCGTCTTATTTTTGCTAAATGTATTATCTGTAAAACAAGGAAAATTATACTTTCTAAGATAACTGCCTTCATCCTGACACATTTTTCTATCTCAAACCGTATCTATATCTCTGTCATCATAAAGAAATCTCCATCATTTTTACTTCAAATGACGGAGATTTCTGAATTACTTATAAAACCGCATAACGAATACCCGTATCACACAGATAGAACTTCTCAGAACTTTCCAGATACTTCCTTGATATAGGTAACTCTGTCTCTGTCGTTTGGATAAACATAGGAGCCAGACAAACCACCTTTGAAAAAGTATGCCTCAAAGAGCTTATCCTTGTCAGTGACACCATCGTAGTATTGGCAATATTCCTGAAAGCTGAACGGAAACACATGGATTTCCATATATCCTCCGGTAAAGAGAGTAGCCAGGTCAGCACTCAGCAGAAAGGCATTGGAACCAGTCACATAGATGTCGTACTTTCCTTTGGAATAAAGGCTGTTAACAGCCAGTTCAAACTTCGGGCACATTTGAACTTCGTCAATGAAGATGATATTGATATTCTCGCAATTTGCTTTCAAAAATACAATTTTTTTATTTTTTGAAAGCGAGTATGTAAATGGCAATCCGCAGACTTTTCCGATGCATATAAATTTTTACTCAACTCAAAGCCTCCAATCATTCATATTTGCCTGATTGCTTTTGGGCATAAAAAAGCGACCATCCATCCCCTGAGTAAGGAATAAACAATCGCTCTAGGTAATACATATTCAATTTTCAGGACGCCCCTCGCCAGGAAGTGCGTCCCCATATTTAGCTCATGCAAACTCGTAAGCCAATAAGTGAGTCGGCCGGAACGCCGACAGTTCCTCTCTCTTATTTTGTCTCTATATGCAGATTCTCCTGGAAGTCCCTGATTCTTTCTTCCTGATAGGTTCCCGCATATTCTTCTTTTATAAAATGATCCAGAGCTTCTGAGAAGTTCTCCCAGCTCTCTCTTTCCTGGTAAGCCAGAATGGGATAGAAAAGAACCCCTGCTGCCTGAGCCGCCGCCAGATCTGCCGGTGCGTCTCCGACCATCAGAACATGATCTTTCTCATAGCCTTCTTCCAGGAGTCTTTTCAGACACTCCTCTTTCCGGCCGCTTTCCTGGGACATAAGAAGATCTGTATACTGGGCAAGCTCGAAGACCTCCCATTCCTTATTGATCTCCTGCCGGTTCGCTGCAGTAAGAATCACGATATCTGCCTGCTCCCTGGCCAGTCTCAGAGCATCTTCAGTTCCCTCAAACGGCGGTTTCTTGGTATCGGATACCATGGCCATAGACTGATTTACCAGTCTTGACCAGTCCAGAGCCTTCTTCATACAGATATTCTCTGTTTTTTCAAAAGCCTCTTCCAGACTTTTGTCCGACAGCTCCTGAGCCGATTCCGCCCAGCGCAGATAACCCTCCAGACCTTCTACCTCCGTATAATTTTCATGGATATTTTTCAGTACCTGGGCCAGGCCCTGGAAACGATTCACCCCTCTGGAAACACTTAAAAGATTTACCTTTCTCCAGAGACGGATGATCTCCTCTCTGTACTCTCCCAGATCCCACTCGTAAACCAGGCAAGGGCCAAAACACCGCATATGCTTCACGTCCATGGTGTTCATAACACAGCCGTCAGAATCAATACAGATCAAAAAATTTCTTGTTTTCCTGAATTCTTTAATATCCTCTTTCACTTTATGATCCCCCTGTTACATCCTTTAAATTATACTTTTTATTATAATCTTACATTCTTGTAACTTCAACAGAGAATCCTTACATTTTTTCGTAGATTTATGAGATACCAGGGCTCCAACGTCATCATAAAAAACTGTCAGTTCTGCTGCCTCCTGTAGTAGATCACAGAAACCACCGTCCCGATAAAAGCTGCCGAAGCCAGAAAGTCATATCCGGTCCCGATATTAAAATTTTCTGTCAAAACGCCTACCGCCCATGGGAAAAAGGCCATGCCCACTGCATAGACTGCCTGAAAAAATCCCATGGCTGTAGAACTCTTCTCTCTGGGGATCTCTTTCATAGACTCGGAAGTAAGATAGGAGAGAAGGATTCCCGTAGACATACCCGGAAAAGCCTGGAGGATAAAGATCGCATAAATATTTCCCACCGCAGGTACCAGGATGCAATAGACCGCTGTGAGGAAAAATACAAGAGGAACGTAAAATCTGGCTCCTTTTTTCTCACAGAGATCTGTGGAGGCAAACTGAGCGGAAACCACCGCTGCGATCATATAAAAGATAGAGGCACAGCCGATAAAGAGTGCCGAAGCTCCCATATCCTCCAGGATCTGAGTGGTAAAGGACATGGCCGTTGCCATCTGGATCCCCTGCTGGATCAAAGCCAGAAGAGCAAAAAGGATCAGACGCTTATTCCCGCATACAGAAAGATAAGTTCCAATGCCGGGCCGCTTCTCTCCCTTTCCTTTCATTGGGATGAGATCCTCTTTTACAAAAATGCCTCCAATAACGCCGGCAATCCCTGCGATCACCCCTGCACCGCATAGAAAAGCCATCCCCATTTTCTCATAAAAGCAGGAACTGAATACAAAAGCCAGGCACATACCCAGATTACAGGCCATGATCACCTTGCTTGTGGCTTTCTGCTGTTCCTTCTTTGAAAAATAATTAGAATAAAGGACCATATAAGCGATCCACATAGAGGCAGCACATCCGGAGATCAGATTCGCCGCCAGAAATCCGGGACCGGTAGGAACCAGGATCCGCACCAGGCAGGCAAGGCCTGCCAGTCCGGCACCCAGTATAACAAAAATCTTATGCTTACCTGCATAATCCGCCAGAACTCCCAGAGGAAGCCTGAATACCAGCTGAGTGATTCCATAGGCTCCCACAATGGTTCCCGTAAATCCTGCCGCCACTCCTGCTGCTGTGAGGAAGGGTGTCTGATAAGGTATATGAAGATACAGGGCAAACCAGAAAAGGACTACAACGACCAAAAGCAGTCCTTCTCCGGAAATCCCTTTTTTCTTTTGTCCGCTCATAATTTAGTCACACTCAACCAGATGAATCTGTACTGCCTCATAATCATCACTGACTACAGGCAGGAGATAGCCTCCGTTCATCAAAGCTGCTCCTGTTAGATTTAATTCTGTTCCTTCTACATGATAGAGAGATTCCGCCTTGAGTCCTCTTAAGTAAACGAACTGGAAAGGCGGATTTGCCTTTGTGCGGAGAACTACCACATTTACCAGAGACTCTTTCTGATCTTCGGAAACAAACTGCCATGCCACATAGTTGGACTTTGTGCCGTCGTCAGACAGTCTGTAGTAATCTCCCTGCTGGATCAGATCATAATATTTCTTAAATTCCTCGACCTGTTCTCTCACCACATTCTTGTCTTCCTCAGACATCTCTGTAATATCCAGCTCATAGCCGAAAGTACCGGACATGGCAACCACACCTCTGGTCTTCATGGAAACGCTTCTTCCAGTCTGATGATTTGGACAAACGGAAACATGAGATCCCACAGTAGAAACCGGATAAGCAAAAGAAGTTCCGTACTGGATCCGCAGACGTTCTATGGCGTCAGTGTCATCGCTGCACCAGATCTGCGGATGGTAGTACATCATTCCGGCATCGAATCTTCCGCCGCCGCCGCTGCAGCCCTCAAAGAGCACATCCGGGAATTTCTGTGTGATCTTCTCCAGGAAATCATACAATCCCAGGATATACCGGTGGAATACCTCTCCCTGACGCTCTGCCGGCAGCATTGCAGACCATACGTCTGTCATATGGCGGTTGGCGTCCCATTTTACATATTCAATATTGGCGCTTTCCAGGATCTCACTCATCTTATCAAAAATATACTGCCGCACATCTTCTCTGGAGAAATCCAGGACCAGCTGGTTCCTTCCTCTTGTGAGAGAATGTCCCGGAACCTTTAATGCCCAGTCCGGATGAGCTCTGTAAAGGTCGCTGTCCTCAGATACCATTTCCGGCTCAAACCAGATGCCGAATTTCAGTCCGATCTCGTTCACCCCGTCTACCAGCCGTTTCAACCCTCCTGGGAGTTTCTTTTCATTGACTACCCAGTCGCCAAGACCGCTGTTGTCATCGTCTCTCTTTCCAAACCATCCGTCATCCATAACCAGCATTTCAATGCCTACATTTTTCGCTTCCCTGGCAATTTCCAACAGCTTATCGGTGTCAAATCCGAAATAGGTTGCTTCCCAGTTATTGATCAGAATCGGCCTTCTGGCGTTTTTGAATTTGCCACGGCAGATATTCCGGCGGATGGCCTTATGATAATTTCTGGACAGTTTTCCCATACCTTCTGATGAGAAAGACAGCATAACTTCCGGAGCAGTAAAAGATTCTCCCGGCTCTAAAAGGAAATCAAACTGGGTGTCATGGATTCCCATGGTCAGACGGGTATTGTTCGCCTGGGAAACTTCTGCCTCTGCCTGAAAATTTCCACTGTATACAAAGCAGGATCCCCAGCACCAGCCGCTGTCTTCTGTAGTATCATGTTTTGCCAGCATTACAAAGGGATTATACTGATGGCTGGAATAGCCTCTTCTGCTTCCTACTCCCTGTATTCCATGGTGGAGAGGACTTCTCTCCATCACACGTTCCATGGCATGGCGTCCGTAAAACTGGATAAAATCCATATCTTTCTGGTGGAAATCCAGACACATAGAATATGCTCTTCTCAGATGTACACTCTCTTCTCCCTGGTTGATCACCTTACATGCCCTTGTAATAATATCCAGATTTTCGAACACACCGTAATAAAGAAGTACTTCCACATGTCTGTGGATATCCCGCAGAGTGATCTTCAGCGTCTCTGCTTTCTCATCCCCCTGATACATGGCCGGAAGCCCTTCCAGAGCATATTTTCCCTCCAGGATCTCATGGTCCACATACTTCAGATTGGTCACCTGGCTGCCGTCGGGATAAACCACACGCAGACAGTAGTCCCTGTAGTCCCCGGTTCCGTATCCCGGATATTCCAGAAGCTGGGTATCCAGAGAAAACCCTCTGTCATCAATTCCTTCCGGGTTTCCGGAAAATCCTCTGTCAATGGTCCTCCATAAATAGGACATATCTGTATCCCCTACATTGGGACCGTAATAAGTATGGAATAAAAATCCCCGATCCTCTTTCATCTGATAAACAGAATTTTTTGTTTTCAATGTAATCACATTATCTTTACAAATAATTGCCATTTTTCTTTTTCCTCCTACTGTTTTCCGCTATCTGATCAGCCCGAAATGTTCCATGGCTGCATAGATGCCGTCTTCTTCAATATCTTTCGTTACATAAGAGCAGCAGGCCTTTATAGCCTCTTCTCCGTTCCCCATGGCGATGCTGTTTGGCACTGCTTCCAGCATGGAGCGGTCGTTTTCACTGTCTCCGAACACATAGCAGTCTTCGATACTTTTTCCCAGATACCTGCACAGAAAGAAAATTCCCGTGGCCTTGGAATAGTCTTTCTGAATCACTTCATACATATCATGGCCTCTGTCTATACATAGAAAATACCTGGAGAGATATTTCTTCAGTTCCAGATTTTTCTTTGTAGGCTTCAGTATGGTCAGGAGCTTGTCATAGACCTTTTCTCCTCCCTCTATCACTTCCTGGATATCTCTTCCCTGAAGTTCAAATATTTTCTGGGCTCTTCCCACCCATCCGTCTTCATCAGGTATTTCATAGTCAAAATAAATGGCGTCCGAGGCCTCATAAAATACAGGAACCTTGTATCTTCGCACCGTCTTTGCCACTTCGGCGCAAAGTTCATTGCTCAGCTTAGCCGAAAGCAGCTCCTGATCACCCAAAAAGATATTGGTGCCGCAGCCGCATACATAGCCGTCAAAGTTCAGACTGGTAATCTTTTCCGGAAGACTGGTCCTTGTCCTGCCTGTATTGACAAAAAGCAGATGGCCCTCTTCCTTAGCCATTTTTATGGCTTTTTTGGTACTCTCCGGTATCTTTCCTGTGCCCTCTGTGATCAGCGTGCCGTCTATATCAAAAAACAACAGCTTCTGCTCCATTGTCTTATCTCCTTTGCTCTCCGGTTTTTGGTTCATTGCTGTTCGCCGTTTTTTATTATATAATCTAATCAACACAGAATCTATCTTTTTTTACATAATTTATTGTTAAATTGTTGCATTTTTGAATCAACACCCAGATTTTCCCAAAAGGAGTTTTTATATGGAAAAAAAATCTGCCTCTGAACAATCTTTCCTCACCGTTTATTTCTGCGGAAAAGAAGAGTGTCAGCCGGGACATTATTTCGGACCTGCCGTCCGGCCCCACTATCTTATTCATGTAATTTTACAGGGAAAAGGAATTTTTCAGAGAAATGGCGTAACCTACACCCTGAAAAGAGGAGATGCCTTTCTCATTCCCCCCATGGAATCCACCTACTATCAGGCAGATCAGGAAGATCCCTGGAGCTACGCCTGGGTGGGCTTTGACGGAAAAGCCTGTCCCGAGATATTCGCTCAGACTGTTTTTTCAGATTCCTTTATCTACCAGAATCCCGGCAGCAATGTTTCTGCTCTCCTGGGCTGTATGGAACGTCTTCTGGCTTCCTTTACCCATTCTCACAGCCGGCAGCTGGAGCCGATAGGCAACCTGCTCCTGCTCCTGTCTTTTATGCAGAATACCTCCCCGGAAAAAAGCCGGGACTACTCTGACGACTATTTCAGATCCGCCAAAGAATATATCGAGCACAACTTCAGCTATGATATCCGAATCTCCGATGTAGCCAGACATGTGGGAATCGACCGGACCTATCTGTATAAAATATTTATGGAACATGAAAATACCTCTCCCAAACAGTACCTCCTCTGGCACCGCCTGCGAATGGCTGTCCAAATGCTCTGTTCCACAGATTACACCATCACAGAGGTGGCCCTTTCCTGCGGCTTTAAAGACGCCCCTTCTTTCTGCAATTATTTTAAAAAGCATATCGGATCCACGCCCCGGGTTTTTCGGAAAGAATTTAAAGACCAGGGAAAAAGTCTTTGAACAAAGAAGATATGACATAAAAAACTCCATTCGGAATCCACATTTCTTTCCGAATGGAGTTTAGTTTTCCACATTTTTTACACACCTACCGGCATAACAAAGAAATACATCACAATAAAGTGACAGATACTTCCACCCATGACAAAAAGATGAAAAATTTCATGAGAACCAAAATTTTTATGTTTCGAATTAAAAATCGGAAGCTTCAGGGCATAGATCACGCCTCCAATGGTATAGATCAGACCTCCTGCCAGAAGCCAGCCGAAACCTGCCGGTGAGAAAGCTTTCACAATAGGCACAAAGGCGAATACACACAGCCAGCCCATACCGATATAGATCACTGAAGAAAACCATTTGGGACAGGTGATCCAGCAGGCTTTCACGATAATACCGATAAGGGCCACCGCCCATACTGCAGCACAGAGGACATATCCCGTCCGTCCTTCCAGAGTGATCAGACAAACCGGAGTATAACTTCCTGCAATCAATATAAAGATCATCATATGATCCATTTTTCTCAGACGTCGGTTTACCTTTTCCGTAGAATCCACCGTATGGTAAATGGTACTTGCCGCATAGAGAAGGATCATGCTCAGGATAAACACGCTCATTGCGATCATGTATATACTTCCTGGTTCCCTGGCAGCCTTAATAAGCAGAGGCGCCGCTGCGATAATGGCCATAACACAGCCGATAAAATGGGTAATAGCACTGCCCGGATCTTTGATCTTGAATTTCATACTCACCACTCCTGTTCTTATTTTTGCCTATACAGTATATTACATTTTTGTAATTAGTATTCTTAGTTTTATGATGTGGTTTTAAAAACTACGTTTTGATATTTTCTATACTACAATAGTCTTATACAAAAAGCAAGGGTGAGATTTTGTGTTTTTCCGATTTTTTCTAAAAATAGAAATAGGAAAGACTGTCCAGATAATTTTTCAGTCTTTCCTACTATGATCACACTCTATTCTTTGCAGCTATGAGACAGGCAGATATGCAGACATGTCTTTTTTATACCAGCCATAAATATTCATATGGACCCAGAACAATGTTCTCCCACAGCCGTACCGTTTTTCCCTGGATCAGATCATGGAGTTCTCCCGGCAATCCGAACCAGTTTACAGTATTGCAGTCTACAACCTGCTCCCTTTCACTGAAGTTAGCCAGCACCAGCATTTTATCTTCTTTATGAAACCCGAATACTGCTTTGTTCTGAGTATCTACCGGTGTAGAATGGAGTTTTGAGGAAAATACCTCATGGCTCTTCCTTATTTCGATCATCTCTTTGATCCTGCTGAAGATAATACCTTCTACTGTACTCTGGTCATGACGGTTGGCAGCTTTCTTCCAGTCCATAGGCGGACGATGGAGCCACCGGGAATCATGGGCGATCTCCGGATCCTTCTTATACTCCCACCAGTTCATCTGTCCAAGCTCATCTCCGCTGTAAAGCAGAGGAATTCCCGTGTAAGAGATAATCATACTGTTCAGCAGAAGGATCCGCTTCACAGAAAGCTCCAGTTTATACCGGTCTTTTTCCACTATAGCCTCTTCCAGTCCGCACATAGAGGCCATAGTTCCGCTGTTTCTCGCATCCAGAGTCTGAGGATTAAACTCATACAGCTCTCCTCTGGAGAAGCTTCCGGGGAATTTCCCTTCCATAAACTGGATAATAAACTGCTTATGAGCCTCCGGATCCATTCCCAGCTCCCGGATAATATTCGTCTCAAATCCCCATCCGATATCGTCATGACATCTGGCGTAGTTGATCCACACACCGTCTTCCGGAGTACCATAATCAATAGCCAGGGATTTTTCCATAAGCCTTACATCTCTTGTTGCCAGAGAATTCCACAGAAGGACCATCAGGGATGCGTTATACATGATATGACACTCTTTCTCCTGAGGCGTTCCAAAATATTTCACGATCTCATGAGGCTCTACAATAGCCTCCCCAAGGAAAATAACCGACGGGCACACTTCCTCCACGATCATTTCATACATTTTCAGAAGCGTGTGTACCTGAGGAAGGTTCATACAATTTGTTCCCAGTTCTTTCCACATATAAGGAATAGCATCCAGACGGAAAATATCAATACCTTTGTTTGCCAGGGTGAGAAGCACTTCTGCGATCTTATTGAATACATTTGGATTTTTGTAGTTCAGATCCCACTGAAACTCATAGAATCTGGTCATTACAAACTTCTGAATATCTTCGTAATAAGTGAAATTTTTCGGCGCCACAGAAGGGAAAATCTCTGTCATTGTTTTTTCATACTCTGAAGGAATTCCATAGTTGTCAAACATATAGTACATATCTTCATAACCAGGCTCGTTTTTCTTGGATCTCTGAGCCCATTCATGTTCTTTCGCAGTGTGGTTCAGCACAAAGTCGATACAGGTGCGGATTCCTTTTCTTTTTAATTTTCCCACAACCCTTTCCAGTTGATCCATAGTTCCCAGTCTTTTATCCACATTAAGATAATCAGCTACCGCATATCCTCCGTCATTCTGGCCTTCTCTAGGCTGGAGCAGAGGCATAAAATGCACATAAGTAACCCCCAGGTCGCTTAAATAATCGATCTTTGACTCAAATTTCTTTAAATCCTCGCTGAATTTATCCACATACAGCATCATTCCTACCATCTGTTCTGACAGATACCAGGAATTTCCTTTCTTGTCCTGCCGTTTAAGCTGGGAACTTCTGTTGGCCTTGGCTTTTTCCATGATCTGTAACAGCTGATCATAAAAGAAGTTGGTGATTCCGTTTTCTCCGTAGAGTCCGTAATATAGACTCCTCAGCCTGTCCATTGACATATTTTTTTCTCCCTTCTTGTTTATATATAAATGAGTTCTGTCCTGCTTTTATGGAAACCTTTCCACAGTCTAACTATAAGGATTCACCAATACTTTGTCAATCCCCGTCTTTCCTTTTCAGCAGGTTTCTCCCTGACGCCATAAAATTTCCGTTATCTTATCCTCTCCAATCTCTTCTCCCTGGATCCGTCTTGTCAAAATATCTGTAAGACAGGCGGAAATTTTGTCAATCTGCTGCACTACGGCGCTGATCCTGGGGGATATACTTTCGGTCCTCTCCGTCCCATCATAGCTGATAATCTTAAGCTTCTGAGGAATTCTCTTCCCTCTGCGCTTTCCTTCCCACAAAAAGGCTTCTGCCAGAGGATCTGATGCAAAGACTCCGTCCATATCCCTGTATTTTTCCAAACATGCTCCTGCTACCTGGGAATAATATCCCATGTTAAATCTATCCTGCCTGGTATACTCTTCCACTACCTGGACACCGGCAGCTTCCAGACAAACCTTCAGTTCCCTGTGGGCGTTTCCCACTGATATATGACCCTCTGTGGCATCCTCCCCGTAAATATTCAATACCTTCCTGCAGCCCTTTTTTATGAAATGTTCTGCTGCCATCCTTCCTGCAGCCTTATGATCTGACCTTACCATAGGAATATGGCCTCCAAAATCTCTGTCAAAGGATACCACTACCCGGTTGCTACCCAGATATGCCTCATCATTAAAAGAATGGGTAGCCGTTATGATACCGTCTACCAGATTATTTTCCAGCATATCCAGGTAATCCTCCTCTTCATGACCGCCGCTGGAAGTACAGCATACCATGGTTTTATAACCTTTCTTATACAGATCCGATTCCAGTTCCTGGACAAGCCTGGAAAAAAAACAGTGATCCAGGGCAGGAACCAGTATAGCGATAATCCCGGATTTATTTTTCAAAAGGTTCTGGGCAAAAACATTTGGCGTATAGGACAGTTTCCTGGCCGCTTCTTCGATTCTTCTTTTTGTTTCAGGCGCTACATATCCTTTTCCTGAAAGAGCTCTGGAGGCGGTTCCCAGACCTACCCCTGCCAGATTTGCCACATCTTTAATACTTGCCATATCCCGATCTCCTACTCTCTGCCTTTTCATCGGCAGTTCCTTTACTTTGCTGTCATAACTCGTTCCTATCATAACATATATGCACCCTGCTGTGAAATATGAAAGGATCCGGATCCTATAGTCATCTCTCCTTAGGAGTGTAAAAAATCCAAAAATATACTTGACTAATTTAATCTGATATGTTATCTTAATATCAGTAACAATTACTATTATTAATCGTTCAGAATTTTCCGGCGATAGAAAGGAGAGCATGCTATGGCAACATTAAAATACAGCAGACAGCGGGAATGTATCCGGGACTTTGTCCGGAACTGTCACGAACATCCTACTGCGGATAATGTATACGCAGGGATCAAGGAAGAATTCCCCAACATCAGCTTGGGAACTGTATACAGAAATCTGTCTCTCCTGGTGGAACTGGGGGAGATCGCCAAGATTTCCACAGGGAACGGTCCTGACCGATTTGACTGCAACACCAAACCCCACAGTCATTTTATCTGTACCCACTGCCACTGTATCAAGGATATCGAAATGGCAGATATGGACTACATTACCCGAAAAGCCTCTGAAAATTTTGACGGGAAGATCCTTGCTCACACTACAACTTTCTACGGTATCTGTAAAAATTGCCTGGATAAAAAAAATTTACTGAAAAGTAGTTGACAGTTTTTCTCTAGTATGTTAGATTTGACATAGAGGAAAAATAGTAATCATTACTATTATTAAATTCCTGTAAAAACCTGGCAAAGCCAGATTTAATAAAATTCAATAAGAAAAGGAGAACAAGATTATGAAGAAATTTGTATGTAATGTATGTGGTTATGTTTATGAAGGCGATGCAGCTCCTGAAAAATGTCCAGTATGCGGAGCACCTGCTGATAAGTTCACAGAACAGTCCGGAGAAATGAGCTGGGCTGCAGAACATGTAGTAGGAGTTGCTCAGGGCTCAAGCGAAGACATCATGGAAGACTTAAGAGCAAATTATGAAGGTGAGTGCAAAGAAGTTGGTATGTACCTGGCTATGGCAAGAGTTGCTCACAGAGAAGGATATCCTGAAATCGGTTTATACTGGGAGAAAGCAGCTTACGAAGAAGCTGAGCATGCAGCAAAATTTGCAGAGCTGTTAGGTGAAGTTGTTACAGACAGCACAAAGAAAAACCTGGAAATGCGTGTAGAAGCTGAAAACGGCGCTACAGCTGGTAAATTTGATCTGGCTAAACGTGCAAAAGCAGCCAACCTGGATGCTATCCATGATACAGTTCATGAAATGGCAAGAGACGAGGCTCGTCATGGAAAAGCTTTCGCAGGCCTTCTGAAGAGATACTTCGGCTAATTTCCAATTTTCAAAACTGTAAAACTGAAACTGTAAAACCGTCCCATAAATCAATAGAAACCTTCGTTCCTGCAGGTACCGACCGAAGTGGAACGTAGACCTGCCGCAAGGGTCAAAGACCCCGATGCAAGCATACGGGGTCTTTGAATTATGGGCCGGTTTTTCATTTATAGAATCTATTTCAAATTTTTTGCAAAGCTATGTAATATATAAATTCATATGAAGGAGGTTTTTACTATGAGCAAATACGCAGGAACCAAAACAGAACAGAACTTAATGGAAGCATTCGCAGGGGAATCCCAGGCAAGAAACAAATATACCTACTACGCTTCCGCAGCGAAGAAAGCCGGCTATGAGCAGTTAGCCGCTCTCTATCTGGAAACTGCAGACCAGGAGAAGGAACATGCAAAAATGTGGTTTAAAGAATTCCACGGTATCCATGATGTTGAGGCCAATCTGGAAGATGCCGCCGCTGGAGAAAACTTTGAATGGACCGATATGTACGCCCGTATGGCCAGAGAAGCCAGAGAAGAAGGCTTCCCGGAACTGGCTGCTAAATTTGAAGGGGTTGCAAAAGTAGAAGCTGCTCATGAAAAACGCTATCTGAAGCTTCTGGAAAGCTATAAAGCAGACAAAACCTTTAAGGGAGATGCTCCTTTAGGCTGGAAGTGCAGAAACTGCGGATATGTACATATGGCAGACGAAGCTCCTGAGGTTTGCCCGGTATGCGCCCATCCGAAAGCTTACTTTGAAAGAAAAGTAGAAAACTATTAATACCTTTCCTAAACAGCTGCCGCATCAAGTATATTTTAAGACTATTTATACATTTTATGCGAATTGGTCGATAGTCTTGACTTTGCTTGATGCGGCAGCTGCTTTTTTATTCTGAAAAAGAAAAAATTTTCTTTACAGGTAATCCATTGAATTTAACGGTCAGGGATTTTATAATGGTATTCAGAAAGAAAGTATGCGGAATATAAAGGAGATTTACTATGATCATTAAAAACGGACTGGTATTCCAGGAAGACGGCACTTTTGTCCAGAAAGATATTTATATTCATAAAGGAAAGATTGTCTCCTCAGAATCCGAGACAGAAGAAAAAAGTGTCTATGACGCTCAGGGTATGAAAGTCCTCCCGGGGCTGGTGGATATCCACAGCCATGGTGCCTCTGGCCATGATTTCTGCGATGCAGATCCGGAAGGATTAAAGACGATCCTCCGGTATGAGAAATCCCATGGGATCACCTCCTACTGCCCTACATCCATGACTCTGGCAAAAGAAAGACTTCTGAAAATCTTCTCTTCTGTAAAAGATATGGAAACTTCCTCTGACATGGCCAGAATCGCAGGGATCAATATGGAAGGTCCTTTTGTAGATGTAAAGAAAAAAGGCGCCCAGGCGGCGGAGCATATCAGCCCTCCGGATCCGGAATTTTTTCGTCTCTGCAATGAATGCTGCGGAAATATCATAAAGCTGGTAACCCTCTCACCAAAGGAAGAAGGAGCCCTGGACTTTGTCCGGGAACTGAAAGATGAAGTCATGATCTCCATCGGTCATACCACCGCTGATTATGACTGCGCCAAGGCAGCCATGGATGCCGGCGCCTCCCATGTGACTCATCTCTTCAATGCCATGCCACCCTTTGCACACAGAGACCCGGGAGTCATAGGAGCCGCTCTTGATACAAGGAACTGCATGGCCGAGCTGATCTGCGACGGTTATCACATTCACCCATCTATGATCCGGGCTGCCTTTAAAATGTTCGGGGAAGAGCGTATATGCCTGATCAGCGATTCTATGATGGCCACAGGAATGCCCGACGGAGAATACGAGCTGGGCGGACAGGCTGTCTTTATGAAAGACCGGTTCGCCGCCCTTTCTGACGGAACCATCGCCGGCTCTGCCACCAACCTTTTCGACTGTATGAAAAAGGCCATGGAATTCGGTATTCCCGAATCCACAGCCATCTTTGCTGCCACAAGAAATCCGGCAAAAAGTATTGGGATCTACGATACAGCAGGATCCATTACTCCCGGCAAATACAGCGATCTTCTGATCGTGGACAGCCGGTATGATCTCATAAAGGTTTTTTAGTATTTTACGGCCGGCGGGTTTACCGCCGGCTTTCTTTATCTGCTCCTTCTGCTTTTTCGTTGTCTGATTGGTGCTCTATCAGCAGGATTTTTCTTTTTCTTGTCATATGTTTGATTTCCCATTCCCGCCTCATGGCCTCTTCCTTTGTCTGAAAAGCCTCATAATAGGCCAGCTCCACCGGCCGACGTGTCCTGGTATATTTAGCGCCTTTTCCCTCATTATGACAGGCCAGCCGCCTTTCCAGATTGTTTGTCCATCCGGTATAGAGACTTCCATCCCGGCATCGGAGTATATAAGTATAATTCATTCTTCTGCTCCTGATCTATGTAATGGACGTCTCATCTGCATACAGAGCAAGACATGACGCCCTATATATTAAGCTGCCGATAAAATAGTACTTTACCTATAGAACGGATCCATCTGCCGCAAAGGCAGGAACCGTCAAAAAAGACTGTAAGAGTATAATCGGCTGCGGATTTTTCTCCGCATACTTTATTATACTCTTACAGTCTGAAATTGTGAATCCCTTCTGGCTTTATGGAAGATACTGGAGGGGATCCAGGGGAGTTCCGTCCTTTTGAAGAGCAAAATACAGATTTGCTCCCTCTTTTGTGTAATATTTCGTAGGCTCGTTAATATAGCCCAGCACTGCTCCGGCAGAAACATACTCTTCTGCCTGGAATGGAACATCCTTTAGCTGTCCGTAAATAGCCTGATATCCATTTCCCATATCCACAGTCACCGTAGTTCCCGTCTCTTCATTTTCCGTAATAGAAAGGATCTGTCCATTTGCTACTGCCATAACCGGTGTTCCTACTTCTGCGGATATTGCAATTGCAGGGCTCGTCTTATAAACATTCAGTGTAGGAAAATACACGGTATTGTCCATATTATAATCAAGAACTACCTGTCCGCTTACCGGCCACTCCATAAGAGAGCTTTCCGTAAAATTCAGATCCGGTGCCATAGCGGTTTCTACCTGCTCAGTTATCTGAGCAGAAGCTGTCTCCGAATCCTGTGCCGTCCCTTCCTGGTTTTCTTCTGTCTCTCCGGTTTCTGTTTCCTGTGTATTTTCTCCCTGGTCCTGGGAAGCTTCCGTCTGATCTGTTCCTTCTTTCTCCTGCGTCGTCTCTTCTTCTACATCTCTGCTTCCTTCTACATTAGATGTATTGGCATCTGCCGTTTCCTCCTCCGAGTCTTCTCTTTCCTCTGTCTTTATTGCCTGGTCAACAGAATCCTCTTCGTTCTCCATAACAAGTTCTTTCTCATTCGGTGTGCTCTTACTCCCAGACTGATATACAACCCCGCAGGTAACCACCAGCGCCAAAGTCAGAATACCGCCCAGCAGTAAACGAATTTTCCTCTTTTTATTCATAATCTTCACCTCTGCCTATCCTGGAGCAATCCGCCCCTTTTTCTTTTCAAATATAGGATTGCCAGAAAATGAAAACTTATACACAATCTATTTCTCTTTTCCCCCCTAATATGATAAAATGATGATATCAGGGTCAAAAGGTCATGTATTTTCGTGCTTGCATGAAAATACATGAATTTGGGACCCGCAAAAACATGAAAAAGTAGCCCGATAGGGCGGATTTTGAATGTTTTTAGAATTTCAGGAGCACGAAGTGCGGAGAAATTCGCAGTATCACAAGAGCAAAGCTCAGGCTTTTATGCTTGCATAAAAAAGCCTGAATTTGAGGCTCGCAAAACATGAGTATGTAGTCCGACAGGACGGAATACGAATGTTTTTAGAATTCACTTCAGACGGAGGATTTTCAATGGTAAAAACTTACAAAGGCTGTTTTGCAGCTGTATTTATTTTCATAGATTTCCTGGTCCTGCTGCTGTGCTACCGCATCACACAGGCCCCGGTGCTGTATTACATACTGGCCGCAATTATACTTCTGTCCAGTATCTTTTACATCATTTATAAACTTCATCCCGGGTTTCGGGATTTTCTGGATGATCATGTAGATATTCCTTTTCTCTATGCCCTTGTAGTACTCCTGTGCAGCATTGTTTTTCTCCGTACAGGGATCATGGATCTTTTTTCACTGAGAAACCCTTCCCGTGCTGTACTAAGCAACACAGAATTTACTATGAACCGGCAGATTCTGAATTTGAATACCTACAGACTCTCGGGTACAAACGAGGAAGAAGAGACCCTTACTCTTAATATCAATAAAGATCTGTATAATTCCTTTTCTTATGCAGTTTCTTCTGAAGAACTGAAGAATAATTCCAAGGTCCAGTCCTATGCATATTCAGAAAATACCCTTTTTGATGTAACCTATCTTTCCGGTTCTAAAAGGGTATTAACCATCACTGCACAGGATCTTCCGGCAGAAGATTCT
>DXFG01000106.1 GCA_019114545.1 Candidatus Blautia pullistercoris
CAGGAAAGTTGATTTCATTTGTAAGAGTATACTTAAGCATTTCTAATAATCTTTTTGCTTCTTCTTGCTTCAACTGTTCCATATAATCTCCTTAATCCTTTTTCATATAAATGAATATACCACGGATAGGATAGAAAGAAAATATACAAACAATAAAAGAACGGATATAATGCCAGGCTCAGGATTTAATCGCTTCACAAAGTTCAAAATGATTTCTCTTTGTTTTCAGCAGCCCCTCTTTCTGCAGCTTTGACAATTCTACAGACATGGCAGCCCTTTCCACGCAGAGGTAATCGGCAAGCTGCTGTCTGTCATAGGGAATATCAAAGGAAAGTTTTCCCTGTTTTATAGACTCTGAGGAAAGATAGGATAAAAGCTTTTCTCTGGTAGTCCTCTTACTCATATGGGTGATTTTTTCGTTAAAGAGCAATACCTTGCCTGCCAGCACAGCCACCAGGTTCCGGATCAGTTTATTGTGGTGCTCGCAGGCGGTAGGGCATACGGACAGGAGCCGGCTGATGTTCAGCATCATGATCTCGCAGTGTTCGCAGGCGATTACATTGATGTTCAGAACAGAGCCGGGAGTAGCGGCGTAGGGCTCTGCGAAAAAATCACCTTCTTCTATTTTAGACATGATATTTCGATGTCCCCACAGATCTTCCTGTACTACCAGAACAGAACCTTTCAGTACAAGGCCCATGGCCGTGGTGCTGTCACCGGCACGTAATATATATTCATTGGCTTCTTTGCAGAGTACTTTCGCGTCTATACAATTCAGGATAGAAAGAATCTCTTCTTCTGACATTCCCGAGAAAAAAGGACAGTTCTTCAGTATAAATAAATATTTTTTCAAAAAATCATCTCCTTGTTTGAAAACAAACATACATGTTGTGTTTAAAATACTATAATAAGGCCGTAAAGTCAAGGGAGATATACACCAATGCTGCCTGAACAGTATGAAGGGAGGAAAAAACAACATGAAGAGAAGGATCATTCACATAGACGAAGAAAAATGTAACGGCTGCGGTCTTTGCGCCGACGCCTGCCATGAGGGCGCTATCGGTATGGTAGAGGGAAAGGCAAAACTTCTCCGGGAAGATTACTGCGACGGTCTGGGAGATTGTCTGCCGGCCTGTCCCGCCGGAGCCATTTCCTTTGAAGAAAGAGAGGCAGCCCCTTACGATGAAAAGGCGGTTATGGAAAATAAGCAGAGGCTTCAGGAGGAATTCCAGAAAAAGATCCAGCGCCCGGGCATGGAGATCCCTAAGGGCTGTCCTGGAAGCCAGTCCGGAGCCATCCAGCCCCAAGGAGAGAATAGCGCCCGGGCAGCAGAATCTGCCTCAGCCATTTCCCAGCTCAGACAGTGGCCGGTCCAGATTAAGCTGGCTCCTGTAAATGCACCGTACTTCCAGGGGGCAAAGCTGCTGATCGCAGCAGACTGTACAGCTTATGCTTATGGGGCTTTTCATGAGTATTTTATGAAAGATCATATAACCCTGATCGGCTGCCCAAAGCTGGATAGTGTGGATTATGCCCAGAAACTTACAGAAATTATCAAGAATAATGAGATTAAAAGCGTAAAGATCGTCCGGATGGAAGTCCCCTGCTGCGGCGGATTGGAACATGTGGTAAAGACGGCTTTAAAAGACAGCGGGAAATTTATCCCCTGGAGTGTAGCGGTGATTTCCACCGACGGAAATATTATAGACGAATAAAAAAGGAGAAAGAAGAATGGAAAATAAAATGTTTTGCTTTCAGTGCGAACAGACAGCAGGCTGCACTGCATGTACAGGAAATGCAGGAGTCTGCGGAAAAAAATCAGAGACAGCGGC
Source organism: Candidatus Blautia pullistercoris (assembly GCA_019114545.1). Lineage (GTDB taxonomy): Bacteria > Bacillota > Clostridia > Lachnospirales > Lachnospiraceae > Blautia > Blautia pullistercoris. The sequence continues at coordinate 1,833 of DXFG01000106.1, forward strand.
TCTTCAGGATGAGCTGACAGGAGCTTTAGTAGGGCTGGCCAGAGCTGCCAGAGGAGATACAGAACCGGACGAAAACACTTACAAGGCGCTTATTGAGGGTCTGTTTACTACAGTGACAAATGTGAGCTTTGACGATGGGGCGATCCAGAGACAGATCGAAGCTGTGAGAAAAGAAAAAGAAAGACTGGTGCCTCAGTGCAGCAGCTGCGGGGCGCCCTGCGGACAGAACAATGATTTTGATATGAAAGAGATCTGGGAAGCCCAGGAAAATATCCGTTCCTTAAAATCTCTGATCCTTTTCGGGATCCGGGGAATGGCTGCATATGCCTACCATGCCAGAGTCCTGGGATACCGGGACCGGGAAGTGGATGAGTTTTTCTGTGAGGCATTGTTCAGAATGGGCTATGAAGATACAGTGGAAAAGCTCCTTCCGGTAGTTCTGAAGGTTGGGGAGATCAATCTGAAATGCATGGCCCTGCTGGATAGGGCAAACACAGAATCCTATGGAAATCCTGCGCCTGCCAAAGTATCTATGAAAGTGGAAAAAGGTCCTTTTATTGTTGTGACAGGACATGATCTGAAAGATCTGAAGCTGTTGCTGGAACAGACAAAGGATAAGGGGATCAACATCTATACGCATGGCGAGATGCTTCCCGCCCACGGCTATCCGGAGCTGAAAAAGTATTCCCATCTGAAAGGAAATTTCGGCACTGCATGGCAGAACCAGAAAAAAGAGTTTGACAATCTTCCCGGAGCGATTCTCTTCACTACCAACTGTCTCATGCCTCCTAAAGACAGCTACCGGGACCGGGTGTTTACCACAGAGATGGTAGGATTTCCGGGAGCTGTTCATATAGGAGAGGACAAAGACTTTACACCGGTGATCCAGAAAGCTCTGGAGCTGGGAGGATTCCCCGAAGATAGAGAATTTACAGGAATAAACGGTGGAAAGACAGTTACCACAGGCTTTGGACACAATGCCCTTCTGTCCCAGGCGGAAGCAATCGTAAATGCTGTAAAAGCCGGAAAAATCCGCCACTTTTTCCTGGTGGCAGGCTGCGATGGAGCCAGACCGGGAAGAAATTATTACACAGACTTTGTAAGACAGACGCCGGCGGATACAGTGGTATTAACACTGGCCTGCGGGAAATATCGGTTTAATGATCTGGATCTGGGAGACATTGATGGTATCCCCCGGCTGATCGATATGGGTCAGTGTAATGACGCTTATAGTGCCATTCAGGTTGCTGTGGCTCTGTCTCAGGCATTCGGCTGCTCGGTTAATGAACTTCCTCTGTCCTTTGTACTGTCCTGGTACGAACAGAAAGCCGTATGTATCCTGCTGACCCTTCTCCATCTGGGAATTAAGAACATCCGCCTGGGCCCAACCCTTCCGGCGTTCCTTTCTCCGGACATCCTGAACTATCTGGTGGAAAATTATCAGATCGGACTTGTGACTACACCGGAAGAGGATATGAAAGCTCTCCTGGAACAGGAGTAAAAATTCTTTACCCCTGCCGATAATCGTGATAGACTGTCTATAGATGAAGCAGCCCGGTTTATCTGTCCTGACCAAGAGCCGGGCTGCTGCATAAATACCACAGGAAAGGAGGAGCTTATGGCAGAGGGTGAATGATTGACAGCGATCGCAGGCATGCTGGACGAGAAGTTCCGAAAATGATCTGAAGAGGATCAGAGATTGAACATAAGAAAACTGCACCGGGGAAAAGGCAGGATCCGTTGTGAGATCCAACCGACTTTCTTTTGGTGCAGTTTTTTGCGTATAAAAAAGGAGGGCCAGGGATTTCTCCCTGGCATATGAAAAAGAAAAAAGTCTATCTATATAAAAAAGGTAACTGCCTTTGTTTGATTATTACTATACCGTGGATTTGTGAAAAAAGTGTGTTGAAATTTCAAAAGAATTGTGAAGAAGTTTTGAATAAACGGAAAAGCTTCTTGACTTAATGAATATAATAGTTATAATAATATCCCGGAGTTTGTCCGGGTGCCGGATATGACAGAAGATTATTTTGCCGGAATGTTTGAACGAGCAGTAGAAGAAAAATGGAGGATAAGACAATGACAGAAAAGGAATTAATGTTATCAGAGCAGCTTTATATTGCCAATGACCCGGAGCTGGGAGCAGACAATCAGAAAGCAAGACGGCTTACCTGGCTGATCAACACAGCTTCAACAGCTTCCAGCGAGGACAGGGAGCAGATCCAGGGATATTTCCGGGAACTGCTGAAAAAGACCGGAGAAAATTTCTGGATCGAGCCTCCATTCCGCTGCGATTATGGCTGTCACATTTCAGTAGGGGAAAATTTTTACGCCAACTATGACTGCATTATCCTGGATGTCTGCGAGGTAAATATAGGAGACAACGTGTTTTTCGGTCCAAGGGTCTCTGTCTATACGGCGGGACACCCTGTAGACGCAGAGGTTCGGAACACTCAATTAGAATACGGAAAGAAGATCCAAATCGGCAGCAGCGTATGGGTAGGGGGGAATACAGTGATTAACCCGGGAGTTACCATTGGGGACAATGTGGTCATCGGTTCCGGATCTGTAGTGACAAAAGACATCCCTTCCGGCGTGGTGGCGGCAGGAAATCCCTGCAGAGTGATCCGGCCGATTACAGAGAAAGATCATGTTTACTGGAAAGAACAGGCTGCAGAGAGCCTGAAAGGAAAGGAGAGAGAACTTTGGAATTTAAGAAAGAAAATCTGATCTGGACAAGAAAACCGAAAAACTATGAGATAAAGGATGGAGAGATACGGATCACTACAGAACCGGGAACCGACCTTTGGCAGAGGACTTATTACGGATTTCAGAATGACAATGCCCCGGTGCTTCAGATGAAAACCAGCGAAAAATATTTTTCCTTTGTGGTAAAAACCCGGTTCCCCAGCAAACACCGTTTTGACCAGTGCGGCGTGGTGCTCTACCAGAACAGTGAAAACTGGCTGAAAGCTTCGGTGGAATATGAAAATGAAGAGTATCAGAGGCTGGGCAGCGTGGTGACCAATCACGGGTATTCTGACTGGGCAACTACAGATATTGACGCTTCCATAAAGACCATGTGGTACCGTCTGAGCAGAAGAGAGTCTGACTACTGTGTAGAATGTTCCGGTGACGGAGAAAATTTTAAGCAGATGCGGATCTGCCATCTGGAAGAAGGGGCCGGGGAGATTTCCTTTGGAATCTATGCCTGCAGCCCTGAAGATTCTTCCTTTGAGGCAGTTTTCACAGAGATGAAGATTACAGAATGTATGTGGAAAGCCCACGTATAAAGCTTTATCCCCCAATGGCCGTATTTATAGCCAGGCCCAGCAGACACAGGGCGGTGAAGCCGTAGATATCATTGATCACCATGGCGATCTGCATGCCTTTGTTTTTCACCTTGCCTTTGACATAGGCCACAGTGGTAAACACTGCAGAGAAGATCATAAAGGCTGCATAACTATAAACAATGATCTCCGCTGCCGGAGACTGGAGCGTCCAGGGATTGGTCCGCAGAGGGAAAATGGTCCAGGGCAGGAAGACCATTACCAGGCTGATAAGGGTAATTATTTTTTTCATAAAAGATTATCTCCTTTCTGATCTGCCGAAACACAGGCAGGATAGGATCAGGCACACAAGAGTTAGAGCAGCGGCTATAGGAACCAGGGGAAACAGGTCTATCGATAGGTTATATACCTGTGTCTGTGGCTGCTCCAGCAGCTGGGCCATGATGTAATAGGGATAGCACATAGGGTAGGCAAACCAGAGCTTTGAGTTGATGAAAAGCACGGTAGGTACAATGGTTGCCAGGCCGATTCCTACAGAAAATACAGAAGTCCGGATACATACGGCGATAAGCCAGTAAAAGGCTGCCATAGGTATGGAACTGATATATATGACCAGAGTTTCATATAACACCGTGGACAGAGGAAGGATAAAGTCATAGCCGGTGTTGTGGGAAGCTATGGCTGCCGCAGGATAATACAGGACTGCCATGAGACTCATCTGAAAAGCAGATAAAAGCAGCAGAACCAGAAACTTCCCCAGGCACAGCCTTGCTGCAGATACGGGCAGTGAAAGCATTTTCAAGATACCCTGATTGGTCCGCTCCAGCTGGTTCAGCATGACGGTGATCACCACCAGGCTGGCGGGATACAGAAACCAGGACATACCCAGATACATCTGAAAGAAAAAATTCATTTCCGGGGAAAGCCCGGTGGTGTTGGAAAAGTTAGAGTCAACGTTTAATACAGCAGGAATCCATAATAAAATCAGCGGGATCAGCAGGATCCAGAGAATATGGGTCCTGCGTATTTTTTTCAGTTCTATGGAAAAAAGGGTAAGTAAATTCATACAGGCTGCCTCCTGATCTTAATGAGAAAAAGTTTTATAAGTGCGAAAATTACGGTTTCTGCGGCGCAGATCCCCAGGATCTGAAAAATATCCTCTGCCCGGGAAGCGGAGGTTATACACCGGTAGGGCAGGCAGAAAGTATAGGCTTTGGAGAACAGAGCATCATAGGATACCGTCATCTGTCCCAGAAACATGCCGATGACTCCGATTCCAAGGGAAATCCACATATTTTTCGCCAGAGAAGCGACCAGCGTAGACACAAGCAGGACCGGAAGGAGGGCTGCCAGGGCAAAAGCCGTATTTTCAAGAAGTATCTCTATACCTGGATCATTTCCGGGAAACCAGTGCCAGGCACAGAAGAGGAAAAAGAAGTCTTCGATAAGGAATACCGGCAGAAACAGCAGTAGAAGAAGCAGGTTCTTACAGAAGAAGACTTTACCCTGGCTTACCGGCAGCATGTAAAGCTTTTCTATGGCACGGTTGGCAAATTCGGTGTGGTAAAGGATACAGGCCCCTAATATAGCCAGGAAACTATGGAAAGTGGCTGCCATATCCCAGTTTCCATTGAGAAGAATGTCTACAGGGGGCAGGTCCTGGCTGATAAACAGTTCTGTCCGGAAAGCCATATTGATCACCGGAAAGGCAGAGACAGCCAGAGCACCGGCGAGAAAAGCAGGCAAAAGCCCGGTGTGTTTTATTTTTTTTCTTTCTAATGAAAGGATCATTTTCTGTCACCTCGTTTCAGATTATCTTCCTGGATCATGGCCAGGAAAGTGTCTTCCAGATTGTCTGTGGGAAAGCCCATCTGGGTGGCTTGTTCTTTCAGTTCCGGAAGAGTTCCTTCAAAGAGGAGGCGGCCATGGTTCAGGATCCCGATATCATCCGCCATCAGTTCGATCTCTGAGAGAAGATGAGAAGAGACCAATACTGTACAGTTATATTTTTGAGGCAGGGACCGGATCAGAGTACGGATCTCATGGATCCCCGCCGGATCCAGGCCGTTGGTAGGTTCATCCAGGATCAGCACAGGAGGTCTTCCCAGGAGAGCTTCTGCCAGACCCAGCCGCTGTTTCATACCCAGAGAATATTTACTGGCCAGCCGTTTCCGGAATTCATAGAGTCCTGTAAGCTCCAGGGCATCCCGAACGCTGTCTTTTGGCAGCTGCAGGATCCTGCGGATAATCTCCAGATTTTCTTCTCCGGTAAGATTTCCATAGAAGGAGGGAGACTCAATAAAGGCCCCGGTCTGTCTCAGAATCTCCATCCGGTCTTTGGGATAGGAAAGGCCTTTTATCTGAAAATCCCCGCTGGAAGGACGGGTAAGACCAAGGAACATTTTCATGGTGGTGGATTTTCCCGCACCGTTTGGCCCCAGAAATCCGTAGACCTGGCCTTTCTTTACGTGCATATTCAGCTTATTTACTGCGGTAAAATCCCGGTATCTTTTTGTGAGATTATGGGTTTCGATAATATTCATTTCGTTTGCTCCTTTCGTTTGCTGAGTCTCAGTATAGAACAGCAACCTTACGGCAACATTCTCCCTGCCTTACATTTACCTTACATTTTAACCGGAAGAGACACACAGGCGCAAGATATGTGGTACTATATAGAAAATTATAGGAGCAATGAGGAGGACTTATGGATCTGGAATATTTAAAGAATAAAAAGATACTTTTGGTAGATGATGAGCCGGAGCTGCTGTCTATGGTAGAGGGAATCCTGGAAAAAGAAGGGTACCAGAATATCCGCAGAGCGGCTTCAGTAAAGGAGACTCTGGAAGTTTTTCAGGAATGGACGCCGGAGATGGCAGTGCTGGATGTGACGCTGCCTGACGGGGACGGGTTTGAACTTTTTGAGAAGATCCGGGAACAGTCGGACATTCCTGTGTTGTTCCTCACTGCAAGAGGGGAGGAGGAAGATAAATTTCTGGGGCTGGGTCTGGGAGCAGATGATTATATCGTAAAGCCTTTTCTCCCAAAGGAATTGACCCTCCGCATAGGAGTAATCCTGCGGAGATGTTATAAGGAAGAACAGCCTGTGGCCCGTCTGGCTGCCTGCAGCATTGATTTCGAAAGAGCCCAGGTGATTAAAGAAGGCGAAAGATTGCCCCTTACGGCAAAGGAATTTGCCCTTCTGTCTGCCCTTTACCGGAACGGAGGAAAGATCGTCACTATAGACATGCTGTGCCAGGCAGTATGGGGAGATAATCCTTATGGATATGAAAATTCTCTTATGGCTCACATCCGCCGGATACGGGAGAAGATTGAAGAAAATCCGTCGAAACCAGTGTCTCTGATCACGGTAAAAGGGCTGGGATATAAACTGATGGTAAAGGAGTAGAAAATGAACAGTACCATAAAACTGATCCGAAAATTCTGTTCTATTTTGATCATTTCGATTGTCCTCGGGATCCTGCTGAACCTGATATTTTTGGCGGCGATAACCTGGAACCAGGGGAGGGATTCCAGCGGATGGCAGCAGGCGGAGGAGGTTGCAGCGGCTCTCAGTCTTTCTGAGGATGGAAGCTATGTTCTTTCCGAGGAGGGAGAGAAGGTTCTGGAACAGGCAGGAGCCTGGGGGATCCTGGTGGAGAATAATACAGGAAATGTGATCTGGTCCAGTCCGGACCTGCCCCAGGAGATCCCAAGGCATTACACTCTGGGAGAAATATCCTGGGCAGTCCGGGGATATATCCAGGATTATCCCACCACAGTAGCCCCTCAGGGAGAGAACCTTCTGTTCCTTGGATTTCCAAAGGACCGGTATTTTAAGCTGATGTGGCCCACTTTTGACTATGATCTGATCCGGAATATTGGCTATATGATCCTGGAATTTCTGGCTTTTAATCTGGTCTTTATCGTCATTGTCTACGCGGTGGCAACCTCCGGTATTATCCGTTCTGTAAAACCCATTGTCCAGGGAATCGAGGCCCTGGGGGAACAGAAGGAAGTGTATATTCCGGAAAAAGGTCTCATGTCTCAGCTGGCGGCTTCTATTAACCAGGTTTCAGAAAAGCTCAAGACCCAGAATTACGCCCTGCGGAAGAAAGAAACCGCCAGAGCCAACTGGATCGCCGGAGTATCCCACGATATCCGGACACCACTTTCTATGGTCATGGGTCACGCCAGCACTCTGGAGGAAGACTCCGGTCTCCCTGAAAAAGCCAGACAAAAGGCCGGGATTATCCGGCAGCAGAGTATGCGGATGAAAAATCTCATCAATGACCTGAATCTGGCCTCCAAGCTGGAATATAATGTTCAGCCGGTAAAGCGGCAGAGGACAGATCTGGTGGCTCTGGCCAGAACAGTGGCGGTGGATTTCCTGAATCTGGACAATGCGGTGGATTACCCCATTGTCTGGAATACGGCGGAGGATACAGGACCTATGATAGTATACGGGGATCCGGACCTTCTGAAACGGGCCATGTCCAATCTGATTACCAACGCCCAGGTCCACAATCCCAAGGGCTGTACTATTGAGATAGAAGCAAAAGAAGAGGCAGAAATGTATGCGTTGATCGTGTCAGATGACGGGGTGGGAGTCACAGAGGACGAATTACGGCCCATACGGAGTGCGCCTCACTATATGGTCTGCGACAGCAGCACCGGGGAGCAGCGCCATGGTCTGGGATTGCTGATCGTAAGGCAGATTGCCCAGGCCCATGGAGGGAAGGTGGTGTTGGATCACTCGCCCCGGGGAGGATTTCTGGTGAAGATTTTGCTTCTGAAAGATGGGGAGGAAATCTAACATTTTTGCAAGGTTGGAAATTTATATCGAAATTTCGCTGTAAACAGGTTACAATAATGTCAGGTGATGAATATGAAAATATTACTTGTGGAAGACGATCTGACTCTGGCAGAAGAAATTGTAAGACTCTGCCGGAAGTGGGGTTTTGAGGCAGAATATCTGGAAACGTTTGAAGCTGTGGACAGGGAATTCAGAAAGAGGCAGGCAGATCTGATCCTTTTGGACATCAACCTGCCTTTTTATGATGGATTTTACTGGGCAAAGGAGATTCGGAAATTGTCCCGGGTTCCTATTCTTTTCCTTTCCAGCAGGGATCAGAATAGCGATAAGGTTATGGCCATGGTGTCAGGGGGAGACGATTATGTGGAAAAACCTTTTGATGGAGAACTGCTTTTAGTGAAAATACGGGCTCTGCTGCGGAGAACCTATGAATATACGGTCAATGACCGGGAATATCTGGCGGAGGGACTTTTGTACGACAGAGGACAGGGAAATCTGGTGTACCGGGGCCAGACAGCAGAACTGACCAGATCGGAGAACAAGATCCTGGGACTGCTGGCAGATAACCGGGGAAAAATCGTGGAAAGAGAGCAGCTTATGGAGTACCTCTGGAGTACCGATGAGTATGTGACAGACGCATCTCTTACGGTACTGGTATCCAGACTGCGGGCCAAGATATCTGCCTTTGCACCGGGGATTTCCTGTATCCATACAAAGAAGGGAAAGGGGTATTATCTGGAATGAGAGACTACTTAAAAGACCGGGCAGGGATCTTTCCCGGTCTGCTTTTTATCTGGTGCTTTATGAATTTTTATCTGGCCTTTTTATGTGCATCTCATCTTTATTTTCAGGACCTTTTGTACTTGAACCTGCTCCTTTTGGCAGGAGCTTTTGGAGGCTTTTTATGGGACTTTTTCCGCTGGAAAAAGGCAGGAGACTATCTGGAAGGAAGGACTTCTCTGACGTTTGCAGAACAGGAAAAACTCTTTGGAAAAAGAACAGCCGCATATATGAAAGAAAAGGAAGAAGAATACCAAAAGGAAACCCGAAGGATGCTTAGGGAACAGGAGGATCTGATTGATTATATCGGGAAATGGACCCATGAGGCAAAGCTTCCACTGGCAGCATTAAAGCTGATTAATGAACGGAATCAGGATCGGGAAGCCAGCCGTCAGATGAAGGAAAGCATTGCCAGGATGGAAAGCCTGATCCACACAGTGGTGCTGGGAAGCAAGCTTCACCGCCCGGAACATGACGTCCGTTTTGAGAAGATTTCTCTGAAAGCGGCTGTGGGAGAAGCTCTGAAAAATCAGTCCTATTTTCTCATACATCATAATTTCCAGATAGAGGAAGAAGTGGAAAAAATCCAGGTGTATACAGATAAAAGATGGCTGGTCTATCTTCTGGATCAGCTGATACAAAACGGGGTGAAATACCGGAGTCCGCATCCCTTCCTTACTTTTAAAGCCACGCAGGAAGAACCGGGCGGTGTTATTTTATATGTGGAAGATAATGGCCTTGGAATCCCATCTCAGGACCTGCCTTATATCTTCCAGAAAGGCTTTGTAGGAAGAAATCACCGGAAAGGAGATTACCGTTCTACGGGAATGGGACTTTATTTTGTCAAAGAAATCTGCGAACTCCTTCACATAGAGATCCGGGTCTTTTCCGAACCGGGGAAGGGAAGCAGGTTTGAGCTTCGCTTTCAGGATCTTTCAGAGCATCTCTTCCTGTGAGCAACGAGCCAAGCAAACATGCTTGCATCAGGGTCTTTGATTTTTATAAGGGAATCTTTCAGAAATGTTAGAAATGGACAAAAACTGTCAGGCAGATGTAAGGATTTTCGGCGGCCTCTCTGCTATGCTGGTATACAGACAGGAGGTAATATAGATATGAAAAAAATATTGGAAATCCGAAACTTATCAAAGAGCTATGGCCGCAGAGGCTACCAGACCTGGGTGCTGAGAGATATCAGTCTGGACATTTTCCAGGGGGATTTTATCGGGATCATGGGGCCCAGCGGCGCAGGGAAAACCACTCTTCTGAACATGCTTTCTAGCCTGGATAAGCCTTCCCGGGGAGAGATCCTTCTGGAGGGAGAGAATATTGTGGAGATGAAAAATAAGGAGCTTTCTCAGGTGCGAAGAGACAAGATCGGCTTTATTTTCCAGGACTATAATCTTCTGGATAATATGACGCTCCAGGATAATATTGCTCTTCCCCTGTCTCTTAACGGAGTAAAGACAGGAGAAATCTTAAAACGGGTGAGAGAGACTGCCGCAGTCTTCGGGCTGGAGTCCCACCTGGGGAAATATCCTTACCAGCTTTCCGGCGGACAGAAGCAGCGGGCGGCCAGCGCCAGAGCGCTGATCACCAATCCCAGGATCCTTTTTGCCGACGAGCCTACCGGGGCTTTGGACTCTAAATCCGGACGGGATCTGCTCTGCTGTCTCAAGGCCGCAAACGAAGCGGGAAAGGCCACTATCGTCATGGTAACTCACGACGCCTACTGCGCCAGCTATGCCAAACAGGTCTATTTTCTCAAAGACGGCAGAATCCAGTGCTGCCTCAACCGGCAAGAAAACAGGAAAGGATTTTATGACGAGATCATGGCTATGCTGGCCTCTATGGGAGGTGATCAGGAATGAGTCTCTTTCGTCTGGCAATGGGAAATTTTAAGAGAAGTGTGCGGGAATTTGGAGTGCTGGTCCTGTCGCTGTCTTTTTCTGTGTTTATTTTCTTCAACTTCCAGAATGTTATTTATTCCCAGGCTATGGATGTGTTGATGGAATTTCGAAAGGATCTGATTGATTCTGTGATCCAGGCAGCCTCTGTGGTATTTGCCGTCTTTCTTTTTTTCTTTATCTGGTATGCCACTAATGTGTTTTTGAATCAGAGGAAAAAGGAGATTGGCATTTACATTTTTATGGGTCTGGACAATAAACGGATCAGCAGAATGTATGCCCTGGAGTCCACTATGGTAGGGCTGTTTTCACTGATCTTTGGCTTGGCCTTTGGCGTCTTATTCTCAAAATTGTTTCAGATGCTGCTGCTAAAATTGTCAGAGATCAGTGTGGATGTGGAGTTTTCTTTTTCCCTTCGTCCGGTACTGAATACGGGAGGAATGTTCCTGGTTATTTACGGATTGATGATCCTGAAAGGCTGTCATACGCTTAAAAACAGCAGCGTGCTGAATTTGCTGTCAGGAGCCAGACAAAAAGAAATCCGTCAGGAGAATAAAGTGATCACTGCCCTCAGGATACTGGCGGGAACAGCAGCTCTCATTCTGGGATATCTGGCCGCCCTGGATACAGGGGGACCTCAGGGACTTGTGCGTATGATACAGGCGGTAGTCCTGGTCATATTAGGGGTTTATCTCCTTTATTCCGGGCTGATACCGGCGATCCTCAGACTCCTTACCAGAAGTAAAAATTTCCTTTACCGGAAAGAAAGAACACTGTGGATCAATAACCTGGCTTTCCGGATAAAAAAGAACTACCGGACCTATGCGATGGTAACTGTTTTGATGATCTGTTCCGTGACTTTAATGGCCCTGGCCATTGCTCTGAAACAGCGATATGACAGAATGGAAAATTTTGATCAGGTCTATTCCTGTCAGGTAGTGAATTATGACGGAACATTGGATGGTGAGGAAATCTTAAAGGGGATCGAAGGGGAAAATCCTGTGGAGTACTGGAATGAATACACTCTTTTAAACCTTCCGTCCGAAATGTTTCGCACAAAATATAACCAGACAATGTATGTTCTGGTGCCCTACTCCCAGGTGAAAGAAGGAGCTGGAAGAGCAGGGCTGGAATTCCCATATAAGGAACTGGAAGATGACCAGGTGGTTGGTCTTTCCCACGAGATTCTTTTCAGCCTGGTAGGCACCAATGAACCTTCAGCTGTAAATATCGGAGAGAAAACCTATGATGAGGTGGACGTTACAACAACTCCTTACCTTGGAAAGCTCCAGACCTATACAGAGGCTTATATCGTGTCAGACAGGACCTTCGAGGAGCTGAAAAGCCGGGGCAGCCTGCTCTATATCTATAATTATCGTCTGGAAAACCCCGGCAATATAGAAGCCTCCAGACCCTGGCTTCAGGATCTTGTCCAGGGGGGAGAAGAGGGCATGACAGGAGTCAGCTACACCGAGGACTCTTTAAATGAAGACAGCTATATCCGTGTGACTTACTCTCTGTGTCTTTTCATGTTTGTTACGCTGATGCTTGCGGCGGGAAGCATTATCTTCCTGAAAATCGGGAATGAAGCCTATGAGGACGGGGAAAGATATGAAATCCTGGAGAAAATGGGGGTTCCCCGGAAAACATTGGGAAAGGCTGTGAGAAATGAAATCTGTTTCGCTTATTACTGTCCCTTCCTGCTGATGTCCATATCCTCCTACTTTTCCGTCAGGGCATTGGGAGAACTTATGAAAGAGGATTTGTTCCGGATAAATGTGTGGAGCGCTTTGTTTGTTTTGGTACTTTTCAGCCTGATCTGTTTTTTCTCTGTAAGGGGGGCAAAAAGGAAGCTTTTTGCCCGGTCTTTTAAAAGAGAGAGATAACAGACTGGCGTTCTACAAGTTCCACACCCATGATGATTTTTGAAGGGGTACTTGTAGTTCCTGTTTTAATTTTTTCCAGTAAAAGCCGGGTGCATTGGAGGGCTTTTCTGGTAAGATCCTGGGAAATGGAGGTGAGTTTAGGCGTTGTATAATTACACAGGGGAAGATTGTCATAGCCAATCACAGACAGGTCCACCGGCACCCGGTAGCCTCCCAGCCTTGCTCCTTCCATAACGCCTATGGCGCAGATATCGGCAGTGGTTACCGCTGCCGTTATTTCATTTCTGGAAAGTGCAATCTCTTTGCCGGCTTTTACGCCACCTTCATAGGTGGGGGGATAAGAAAAAATATATTCCTTACGGAAAGGAATACTGCATTCCTCCAGGGCAGAGAGATAGCCTTTAAAACGCCTGGTAAGCAGCGGGTTGCTTTCATGGTTCGCTACAAAAGCAATATGGGAATGCCCGTGGCTGATCATATATCTTGTAGAGAGGTAGAGACCATGCCAGTCGTCAGAAGATACATTGATCAGATCCGGTATCCGCAGATCGGCATCGAAGATCGCAATAGGGCATTGGGCGATATCTATAAAAGACTGAATATATTCCGGCGCTTCTGGATAAAGAAAAATAATCCCGTCTACACTCCAGTTTTTGATCAGGGAGATGATATCAGATTTTTCTGTCACAGAACGGAGCATGGTAAAATATCCCTTTTTACGCAGTTCTTCTTCAATTGTTCCCAGAAGAGTGCTGATATAAGGATTCTCCAGATAATTGCACTCGGCTTCTTCTTTATTGAAGGGAGAAATGATGATTCCGATGATGTGAGAAATTTTATTAGTCAAAGAACGAGCACTTAAATTTGGCACATACCCATACTCTTCTATAAGAGCATTGACCTTGGCGAT
>DXFG01000008.1 GCA_019114545.1 Candidatus Blautia pullistercoris
CTGCTTCCTGCATGTCTGTATGGTTGTCAAAAACCAGTAGGGAAAAAGGTTCCCGGAGCTTTTCCAGCCAGAATTTGGAGAGATAGTGATAATTTCCCGAATCCAGAAAATGGATTCCCCGGACAGGCAGATCACGGATCTTGCCCTTGATCGCTGTCTCCGCTTCCGGGGCACAGTATCCATTCACTCCCTGAAGTTCCTGAAAATCCAGCCATACAGGCTCCTGGCCTTCCCAGAAATCTTCTTCCCGGTAAATTCCCGAAAAATCCATAATAATGGGTCTCATTTTCCCTGTCCTCAATCCACAAAATGGATGGCTCCTGTTTTCTCAGGATTCTGGTTTCCAGCGCCTTTGGCATATCCTAATGCGGCAATCCCGAAAATCACATGGTTGTCCGGAATCTCCCACTCTTTTAATATATTCCGCACCTCCGGGGTATCGCAGACGTCCCGCACCTGATTGATCCATACAGAACCTACCCCAAAGGAATGTGCCGCCAGCATGATATTTTCCATAGCACAGGCATTGTCATCCTGTGAATGGTGATTGTCTCTGGCATTAGAGGGAATTACCAGGACCTGAGGACTATACATATCATATCCTGTCCTTCCCAGCTGCTCACCTACAGCTTTTGCCAAAGCCTGGATCTGGTTCCGGTCTGTGACCACCGTGATCTTCCAGGTCTGCTTATTCTGTCCGCTGGGGGCATAGATTGCCGCTTTTGCAATCTGTTCCAGCTCTTCTCTGGGAATTTCTTTTTCCTCAAAAGCTCTCACACTTCTTCTTGTAAGAATATTTTCCATTGCTGCATTCATGTTCCATTCCTCCTTTATGTTTTGAATCCATTTTATCACGGCCAGGACGTAAAGGCCAGCCTCTTTAGAGTCTCCTCCAAGCACCAGGGAAAATCAATTTTTTCCACCGTCTCAGCAGTATAGACCCCTCTTGTTTTCCAGGTTTCTCCATTTACCCGATACAGGATTTCCCCTGCTTTCTCTCCCTTTTGCACCGGTGCTTCCAGTTTTTCCTGTATCTGGGAAACCACCTCCATTTTCTCGTCCCTCCGAAGAAGCATACCTTCCTCCTGTGAGAGATCCTCCAGAGTTACCGCTGTCTGAGCTGCCGTTCCAAGTATCTTTGTCTGTCCGTTTTCCACCGGCAGATACTGAGGAATCTGCAGACTCTCGGCCTGGACAAAACTCTGCCAGGTATAATTTTCCAGTCCATATTCCATCAGTTTTCTGGTATCTGACCACTTATAGTTTTTATTATTAGGCCAGCCGCAGCCCAGGAGGGCTACAATCAACGTCTTCCCATCTCTTTGAAGAGCGCCCACATAACAATATCCCGCATCTGCGGTAAACCCTGTCTTCCCTGTGAGAGCCCCTTCCATCATACTGAGGAAAGCGTTATGGTTGGTACAGGCAATGGTTTTTGTCCCGGCAATATCTGTAAAGGTATAGGAGGATGTCCGGGTAATCTCCAGAAATTCTTCCCTGGCAGGCGAATCCTGGATACAGTACCTGAGAATCCGTGCCAGATCTTCTGCGGTAGTGGAATGAACCTTTACCCCTTCCCGGGTCTCCTCCTGGGCATCCAGACCGTTTGGGGTGATAAACCAGGTATTTTCACAGCCAATCTCCCCGGCTTTTTCATTCATCATTTCCGCAAAGGCGGGGGTACTTCCTCCAACATGTTCTGCCAGGATTACTGCTGCATCGTTATAGCTTTCCAGCATCAATCCGTAAAGAAGATCCCGTACTTTATAACTTTCTCCCTCTCCCGCCCCCATACGGACCTCCGGCATAGATGCTGCATAGGCAGAGGTCCGGGCAGTTTCCTCCTGCTTACCGGATTCCAGTACCAGAATACAGGTCATGATCTTTGTGGTGCTGGCCATTGGCCGCTGTTCCTCTCCATTTTTTTCAAAAAGCACTCTGCCCGAATCTCCGTCCATCAGCACTGCAGACAGAGCATAAAGGCCGTCCGGTTCCCGGATTTCTCCCTCCGCCCGGGTCTGGAACGGGAAACTAAAAATTTCCAGACAGACCATAATTCCCATGATCCAGGATCTCACTGTTTTTTTCATACCTGCCACTCCTTCTCACCTGCCATAGAGCAAACCTTAATGTCCTTATTTAGTAAGGTATGAACAGGCACAAAAAAAGATACCACAAACAGTTCTCTTGCCTGTCTGCAGTATCCTTTTATACGTCAAGCTGAAGCTGGATCTCTTCCTCTGCTTCCGCTTTAAAGTCTTCCATCTGCACCGGATCGATCTCCGGCAGGTCGTCCAGTCCCTGTACGCCGAAATTCCGAAGGAACTCTTCCGTGGTTCCAAATAAAATCGGCCGCCCCGGAGCATCCAGACGTCCCACCTCTCTCACCAGTCCGTACTCAATGAGCTTATTTACCGCATGATCACTTTTTACTCCCCGGATCTTTTCAATCTCCAATTT
The DNA here is from genome assembly GCA_019114545.1 of Candidatus Blautia pullistercoris. Lineage (GTDB taxonomy): Bacteria > Bacillota > Clostridia > Lachnospirales > Lachnospiraceae > Blautia > Blautia pullistercoris. The sequence continues at coordinate 2,461 of DXFG01000008.1, forward strand.
TGTCACCGGCTGCTTATAAGCAATGATAGACAAAGTTTCCAGCATCACATCGGAAAGAACCGCCTTCTTAGGCTGAAGGGCCATGGCCACCAGGTAATCGTAGTATTCCTCTTTTGTACACATCTGAAAAGAATCCTCCAGTTCGATGATCTTGATTCCTCTGTCTTCTGCCTGATATTTCAGCATCATATTCCGAATGATCTTCCTGGTAGTCTCTGTATCATGGCCAAGAGTCTTTGCAATATCTTTAACCGATACTGCCTCCCCCATGGCAAAGAGTATGGCCTCTATGGCCCCCTCAATCTTTTTCAGTTCCATTTATCTTATCCTTTCATACAGCTTTCAATATAAATTTCTCCGAAGATTTCTTTCTGGCTGATGTGGATCTTTCCCATTTTCATCAGCTCCAGAATAGAAAGAAAGGTAACGATCACCTGGACCTTGCTGGCCTGCTTCGAAAGAAGATCCCGAAAGCCGAAACTTTTGTGGGACCTGGCATATTCCTCCACTTCTTCCATCTTGTCCGGCATACTCACTTCTTCCTTTTCAATTTTTCCAAATTTGCTCCGGATAGGATCTACCTTGTCCTCCTGTCTGCGGATCACACTCTGGAAAATGTCATTTAACTTCGCCAGGGTAAGTCCATCCAGCAGTTCTCTTGCATCCACCGGCTCTTTATAAGAGAGAACCTCCCTGGGAATAGTCGGCTCCTTATAGATGTTTTTTGCGGCTGCCGCCATACGGTCACGAAGCTCATAAGACATATATTTATACATCTTATATTCCAGGAGCTGGCGGACCAGTTCCTCCCTGGGGTCCTCTTCCTCGCCTTCTTCATTGACCTCTTTTGGCAGGAGCATCCGGCATTTTATGGAGATCAGGGTAGCCGCCATTACCATAAATTCACTCATAATGTTCAGGTCTTCCCGCTGCATCTGATGAATATATTCCATATACTGGTCTGTGATCTCTGCGATGGGTATATCGTAAATATTTACTTTATTTTTTTCGATCAGATGGAGAAGCAGATCCAAAGGCCCTTCAAAGACCTGCAGCTTCACCGGAATTCCTGTTTCCATATTTTCCTGCCCCTTTACCTGCCAGTGTCATGTTTCATTCTTTTTCCGCATATACGTGCCATTCTACACCATTTTTCAGGAAAAGTCCACCCTCTCCAGTTCCCACATTCGCTTTGCCTCCTCCTGAGTACAGGGAGCGTTTCCATAACGGGCCTTTTCGTAAAGTCCGTGAAATTCTTCCCGTTTTTCTCCCTGGGGAAGACCTGCCTGATCTTCCAGCTCCTTAGGGGAAGCAAAAGCAGAGGGCTTGCCTGTCATTTCAATCTTCCGCTTATAAGCCTTTCGTATCCTGGTCTGAGGCGTCCTTGTTTTCAAAAAATCCGGGACAAAAATTCTTCTCTTTTTCAGTCCCTCTCTGTTTTCCCTCCTGGAACTTTCCAGATTTTCCAGTATATCTCCATTCTCAGCCGTCTGACTGTTATATTTCTTATACAACCAGAAAATCAAAGCACAGATACCTGCCGCAGCTCCCACGATTACTACAAGGATGAGCACCTTTTCCAAAATATTCCACAAAGCTGCCAGGAAAGGAGAAGGTTCTCCTCCCGGCTCCAGAGCCATTGGCTGGAACTCCATTTCTGGTGAAGGCAAGTCTTCGGGCACCTTCTCTTCCCTTTCTCCGGAAAAAAGCATGGCCAGAAATCTCCGGAGAAGCTCCAATACCGCCAGAATCCCCCGGTCAACGCCCAAGAAAGGAAACAGCACCATGCAGCCCACAGTAAAGACTGTAAGGGAGAGCAGCATCAGCCGGCTTCCATAAGCAATCCCCTGCCTTGGAAACCGGTACAGTCTGTCATAGTCCCCGCAGTAGTCCAGAAAATACTCCCGGTTTCGGCTCCAGAGAATCAGAAGCCAATAGCAGCCGGTCAAGATCAGGAACAGATTTCCAAGCCTGTCCAGATCATAAGCCAGCGTGAAAATATATTCCAGAGCAAAAGCCAGAAGGCAGGCATAGGAAGGCCGAAAAAAAGCTTCTCTGTTTCCTGTAATCCTCTGTGCAAAAAACAATATCACAAAAAAAATGACCCCAAAAAGAAGACAGGTTCTCTCCCAGGATCCTGTTCCCAGAAACCAGAAGACAGCCAAAACCAAGAGAGAAGCCCCAAGATAACTCCAGATCTTCTTTCCTCTCACAGAGATCTCCCGGAGAAGAAGCGCCGGCACCGCCAGCAGGATCAGCTTTGCGCCGGCTTCCGGGGAGAAGGCCTCTCCCACATACAGCAAAAGAAGCAGGATCCCCGCAATAAAGATCCACAGGTGGAGAAAGCTATATATCTTTAAAAACCTGTCTTCTCTCATCTCTTTACCTCCCAGCGCAGGACTTTCAGATTCCTCCTGCTTTTTATCTTCAGTTCCATTTCCGGATACAGAGTGACCAGGCAGAGGCTTCCCTGATTCTTCTCCCCCAGCAGCTCCAGTATTTCCTCCAATTCCTGATACTGGTTTTTCGTGATCAGTATACAGAAACTTTCTTTCGCCAAAAGCAGATCTTTTTTCTCCCCTATACAGTCAGAAAACTTCCGGCTCTTTTCACCCAAATCGATCCTTGCAAGACACTGGAAAATTTTTTCCCGCTGACCCCGGCCGGACTGGCCTGGAAGAAAGATCTCTGTCTTCTCCCTGCAGTCCCTTCCATTGGTAATAAGTCCCACTTCAACGCCTTGGGTCAAAAAGCCCTCTGCCACGGCGGCAGCCAACCGTATCCCTTCTTCATGGATCTCTTCATATTTCCATACCGTCTCGTCTTCTACATCCAGGAGTATACAGACATTTCCGGATACTGCCGAGTTATGCTGATTCACCATGAGGCTGCCGGTTCTGGCACTGGCTTTCCAGTTGATCTTATTCATGGGATCCTCCGGAGTATATTCCCGGATCCCCCGGAATAAAAAAGGATCCTCCAGAAGCCTCTTTCTGGATTCATAAATGCCGGAAATCCGCTGAAAAACCAGCTCTCTCTTCTCCCCGGCTATCTTTTTAGGATACACATAGAGATAGGTACTGCATGGAATAGTGTGATACATCTCACCGGACAGAAGGATCCCTCTGGTGACCAGATCCACCTTACGGATTTCATAATAACCCCGTTTTACTGCTTCAAATGGCACCTGGCGAATGATCCTCTGTCTTCCCATGACCGAGAAAATATCTCTTTTATAGCTCTGATCCGATACACTGGTATTCTCTTCCTGGCCAAAGGAAAGATTCCTGCTGACGGCAAATCCAGCCTGCAGGGCCGGCAGAAACAGGCGCTTATCGTTTTCTATGGTTTCTGTAAGAAAACCTTCCTCTCCCTGAAATACCGGCTCTGTCTGAAAACGGATCACCACTTTCAGCCTTTTGTTCCAGTTTTTTTCATAATATTTTTCTGCCAGGAACCGGGCCAGAAGGCCTCCTGCCAGAATCAGTAAAAATATCATCTCTTTCCCCACTCCTCAGTAGGTACCGGCACCTCTTCCAGGATCCTGGTCATCAGCTCCTCTCCTTTCTGGAAGCTTCCTCCCAGGATCAGACGATGGGACAAAACCGGGAGGGCCAGTTTCTTAATATCCTCCGGAACCACATATTCTCTTCCCTGGAGATAGGCCCAGGCCCGCACTGCCTGATAAAGAGAAATAGTTCCTCTGGGACTGACTCCTCCCAGTATCTCTCCTGTGTTCCTGGTCTTTTCACAGATATCGATCAGGTATCCTTTCAGCTCCGGATGCACATAAATTTTCTTATATGCTTCCTGGTCTTTTCTCATTTCCTCCACGGAAGTTACCGCCTCCAGGCTATCCAAAGGGTCTTCCCTCTCAAAACGCTCCAAGATCTGAAGCTCCTCCTCCCGCTTGGGCATCCCCAGAGACAGCCGCATGAGAAAGCGATCCATCTGGGCTTCCGGAAGAGGAAAAGTCCCTGCATTTTCAATGGGATTCTGGGTAGCAATAACAAAGAATGGAGCCTCCAGTTTTCTGGTCTCTCCTTCTGTTGTCACCTGCTTTTCTTCCATACATTCCAGAAGGCTGGACTGAGTCCTGGGAGCTGCCCGGTTGATCTCATCTGCCAGCAGTACATGACAGAACACCGGTCCCGGCTTAAAGCGGAACTCTCCTTCTTTTTGGTTATAATAATTCAGCCCTGTCACATCAGAGGGCAGCAGATCCGGGGTAAACTGGACCCTGGAAAACTTTCCCTTCACAGATCTTGCCAGGGCCTTGGCCAGTTTTGTCTTTCCTGTGCCTGGTACGTCCTCCAGAAGAACATGTCCCTGAACTACCATGGCAGTCAGGATCAGGTCAATGACCTCCCGTTTTCCAACAATCACCTTTTCCATATTGTCTCCGATTGCTTTTAAACTTTCTCTGCTCATTTTGTTGTTCCTTTCTCCTGCCTCTTTTTCGGCAGACAGGATACCACCACCAGTTCTCTGGGGTTAAATAGCCGTACAGGTATGGTATGTTCTCCCAGGCCTGCGCCTACAATTAAATACCGGTCTTCCCTGGTAAATTTTCCCCTGCAGAATCTTGGAAAAAGCCTCAGGTCCGGACTGATCATCCCTCCCAGAAAAGGCAGCCGGACCATGCCCCCATGGTAATGTCCGGAAAATATCAGATCGCCTCCCCATTCCAAATAGGCCTGTCCATATTTGGGAGTATGGGCCAGCAGGATCTGGAAACTGTACTTTTCCGGTTTTCCCAGAAGTCTTGTGAGTTCTCTTTTTTCCAAATTTTTCTGCTTTCTTTTTAAGTAATATTCATAGGGCAGTTCCAGGCCGGTAACCGCTATATCCTGATCCTTTATTCGGATCCTTTCTGTCCGGTTCTTCAAGAGCCTTACCCCCATTCTCTGAATCCTTTTTTCATAACTCAGGTAATCTCTTCCATAAGTCTCAGGATAAAGTTTCATTCTTTGCTCATGATTTCCGGGAGCATAAAATACCGGAGCGATCTTTAATCCTTCCCGCAAAAATTCCTCCGGTTCCCGCAAAGAAGCTCCCGGTTTTCCAAGAACCAGATCCCCGGCCACTGCCAGAAGATCCGGTTTGATCCTGCGGATCTGTTCCAAAAGTCTCTGGTTTTTTTCTCCGAAGACCACATTGTGCAGGTCGCTGACCATCACCACAGTGAAGGGGGTATGGATCTTCTCCGACTCTATCTGATATTTTGCCGTAACAAATTTCTTCACTTTTTTACCTCACAGATTTTCTTATATCTTACCGCATTTTTTTCTAAAAGAAAAGAAGCTTTCGCTTAATTGCGAAAGCTCCGTATTCTTTACCTTTCCAGATACCGGCTCTGTTTTTTCATAATCCGAAAATACATGACCAGCAGCAGACCTCCTGCCAGTATCCAGGCTGCCGGACTTGCCATACAGGCGCCTACATAGCTTCTCTTCCAGGAGGCCCAGAGGGCCACTCCGCCTCTTCCCAGAAGTTCCGCTACTCCGGCCATCATAGGCAGAAATCCGTAGCCCATGCCCTGAATCCCGTTCCGGTAAACATTGACCACTGTCAGAGGGATCAGGAAAAGTCCCACACATTTCAGATAAATGTCTACCTGACCGATAATGTCCCCTACATTCTCAGAGACAAAAAGGTATACCAGATATTTCCCCACAGTCATCATGGGAATTGCCAGGATCACGCCGTAGACACTTCCCATAATAGTAGCGCTTTTGAATCCCCTGCGTATCCGCTTTATGTCTCCCGCTCCTATGTTCTGGGCACAATAAGTAGCCATAGTGGTTCCCAGGGCCACATAAGCCTGGGTAACCACCGACTCGATCTTGTTAGCCGCAGTAAATGCCGCCACAGACAGGGATCCCAGCAAGTTCAGAGAAGACTGGACCATCATAGTTCCGATAGCTGTAATCGAATACTGAAGAGCCATGGGTACTCCCACTGCCATCTCCATTTTCACCAGATATCCTTCCGGACGGAAATCCTCCGCCTCCATTTTCAGCAAAGGTACTTTCTTCACAATATAGATCAGACAGCCTATACCGGATACTCCCTGAGAGATCACCGTGGCATAAGCGGCTCCTGCCACACCCATGCGGAACACAATAATAAAAAACAGATCCAGCCCCACATTCAAAAGGGCAGACAGAATCAGAAAATACAACGGTGTCTTACTGTCTCCCAGTGCCCGGAGGATCCCGGAAAGAAGGTTGTAGAGTACTGTAGCTGCGATCCCTCCGCAGATGATCATAATATAAGCATAGGCATCGTCAAAAATATCCGCCGGAGTATTCATAAACTGCAGCAGACTCCTCATGCCCAGCATACTGCCTGCTGTCATCACCACAGTTATAATCACCGACAAAACACAGGCTGTTCCCACAGATTTCCGCATATTTTTCATATCGCCTGCCCCGAAGCGCTGGGCCGTCAGCACAGAAAAGCCTGCTGTCAGTCCCTGGAGGAAACCGATGATCAGGAAAACAATAGTCCCCACACTTCCAACAGCAGCCAGGGCCCCTGTTCCCACAAATTTCCCTACGATAATCGTATCTGCCATATTGTAAAACTGCTGAAAAACATTTCCGATAAAAATCGGTATGGTAAAATTCAAAATAATTTGAAAAGGGCTCCCCGCCGTCATGTCTGTCTGTTTCTCTCTTCTGGCCATTTCTTCTCCTTTTGTCATAAACTCCCGTATTCTTTACTGTCTTATTTCAGGCATAGACTCAGCCTGTTTTGCAGCCTGCTAATTATAGTATAAAAGGATGTTCCCTGCAAGAGAGATTTTGTAAAAATTTCCCTGTATTTTATAAAGATGTCGGCGGCAAAAGCCCCCATACTTTTTTCAGACAGTCCAGGTATCCCGCCTCCCTGCAGTCTTCGTCAAAAATCAGCTCTGTACTTCCGATCTTCTCCCCGTTCAGATAATATTCCGCCGTCCCTGCTTTATCACCTCTGCTTACCGGTGCCTGAACAGATTCCGGAAGGAGGATCTTCTTTTCTACGTTTTCAAGAGAAACTCCTGTGGTATCCAGATACCGGAACTCCTCTTTATAGGAACAGGAAACCTGATCCTTTATCCCTCCCTCCACCGGAATATCCGGAAGTTTTTCCGGCTCGCTGTCTGTATAGAGCTGGCAGCTTCCAAATCCCAGATTCAGCATAGCTGCCGCATCTGCAAAACGCACCTTATAATCCGGGGCAGTCATGACCACGCTGATCAGGGTAATCCCATTTCTCTGGGCTACAGCACTGACACAGTATTTTGCCACGCTGGTACTCCCTGTCTTCAGTCCCACACAGCCATCATAACTGCGGATCAGTTTATTGGTATTGGTCAGGCCAAACTCCGAGGTGCCTTTGTCCGTCTCGTGGGTAATATTTTCCATCCACACAGAAGAATATTCCAGGACCTTGGGGTATTTCGTTACCAGTTCCCTGGACATAATGGCCACGTCATGGGCGCTGGTATAATGGTTATCCGATTCCGTCAGCCCGCAGCAGTCTTCAAAATGGGTATTCTCCATACCAAGTCCTGCTGCCCGTTCATTCATACGCCTGACAAATTCTCCTTCACTTCCCGCTATGTGCTCTGCCATGGCTACGCTGGCATCATTTCCAGAAGCGATAACAATACATTTGATCATAGTCTCCACACTCTGCTTTTCTCCCTCTTCCAGAAAGACCTGCGAACCTCCCATAGACTTTGCATAAGCACTGGTGACCACCTGATCTTCCATATGTAAGGTTCCCTTTTCCAGCTCGTCGAAGATCAAAAGAAGGGTCATGATCTTTGTGATACTGGCCGGCTTTACCTGAGTGTCCATATCTTTTTCATAAATAATCTGTCCTGTGGAAGCCTCCATAAGAACTCCATGGGGGGAAGTGATCAGTTCCTCTCCCTCGGCCCTTACGGAAACTGCTCCTCCTGCAAATATGGCAGAGATCATAAGAATCCCTGCCATGATAAATCCCGCTGTTCTGCCTGTCATATATCCGCTCCAAAAATCCTCTTAGACTATTGTAAGCAGCACGGGTCAAAAATATGCAATTATTTAAAGCATAGGAGCAAAAAGACGGAGAATACTCTGTCCTGCCCTGCGGACCACATTCTGCTTCAGACACCAGTCCAGAGTGATCTCCTCACTGATTTCAAAAGTTTTCAGCATATCCTCCTTCACCTGGCTTACCGCCTGGCACCGATACATCCATACGCCGCATTCAAAGTGAAGATAGAGACTCCGGTAATCCAGATTTATGGTTCCCACCACGGCAAACTCGTCATCACAGACAAAGTTCTTTGCATGGATAAACCCAGGGGTATATTCATAGATTCTTACCCCTGCGCTGATCAGCTGTTCGTAATAAGACTGCGTCAGCAGAAACACCATCTTTTTATCTGGTATACCCGGGGTAATGATCCTTACGTCCACCCCTTTCTTGGAAGCCAGACACAGCGCCGTCATCATCTCATTGTCTATGATCAGGTAGGGAGTGGAAATATACACATATTTCTTTGCCTGATTGATCATATTCAGGTATACATTTTCTCCTACTACCTCCCCGTCCAGAGGGGAATCTCCATAAGGCTGGACAAAACCGTCGTTTTCAAATTCCTCTGTGTGATAAATATAAGGGCCGTAAGCCGGGAACTGGACCTGGGTCCTGGTGATCACCGACCACATCTGGAGGAACATCACAGTCAGGTTCCACACTCCCTGTCCGTAAAGCCGTACCCCCGTGTCCTTCCAGTGGCCGAACCGCTCCAACTCATTAATATACTCGTCTGCCAGGTTGAGCCCTCCTGTATATCCCGTATGGCCGTCAATGACCAGGATCTTCCGGTGATCCCGGTTGTTCAGCACAATGTTCAGGATAGGTCTTACCGGATTAAAAGCCGCACATTTAATCCCTTTGGCCTGAAGTTTCTTATAGTACTTGGAGGGCAGGGTATTTACACAACCCATATCGTCATAGATCAGGCGGACGTCCACCCCCTGTTTTACTTTCTCCTCCAGAACCTCCAGGATGGCTCCCCACATCCGGCCTTCCCGGATAATAAAATATTCCAGGAAAATATAATGTTCCGCCTTTTTCAGGTCTTCCAGCATGTCGATAAACATATCGTCTCCCACGGCGTAATACCTGGCAGAAGTATTTTCATGAACAGGAAATCCTGCAAAATCCCGGATGTAGGCAGACTGGATAGAAGCCCCCAGATCTGTACCTTCAAGATCCTCTCTGGTCTTTTTGTCCTCTTTGATATAATTGGCGATTTTCTTCAGTACCATCTGAGAGTCCTGGGTCATCTTTCTTGCCACTCTGGACTGGCCGAAGAGAAGGTAAATCATCACTCCGAAGACCGGCACCGCCAGGATCAGGATGGTCCAGGCCAGCTTATAGGAAGGATTAATTTTCTTATTCACGATCCACAGAACCAGGATCAGACTGAGGATACTGATCAGGTTCATCAGATGCCCGGAAAAAGCCCCCATCCCCCAAAGCACAGCAAAAATCCAGGCAAGCTGAAGAAGGACCGCCACTGCGGTAAGAAAAATCCTGCTGGATACGATATCAATTAACTTTTTCATAAACTGTCCTTAACATTTACCTTGAAGTAAGAAAGCCTCTGGTATGCTCCAGAGGCTTTTACTGCACATTAATTATATTTACGTTTTCTAGCTGCTTCAGATTTTTTCTTACGACGAACACTAGGTTTTTCGTAATGCTCTCTTTTACGGATTTCCTGCTGAATGCCGGCCTTAGCA
>DXFG01000107.1 GCA_019114545.1 Candidatus Blautia pullistercoris
AGCGGTAATCCTTGCCTCCAGTTCCTTCAGGCTGAACGGTTTCAAAATATAATCATCCCCGCCGGACATAAGCCCGTTTACGCGGTCCTGCTCATCTACTCTTGCGGTAAGGAAAAGAATCGGGCAGGAAACTTTATCCCGGATTCTCCTGCACACTTCAATACCATCGATTCGCGGCATATTAATATCCAATAGAATAATATCCGGCCCTATTTCCACTTTTTTTAATGTTTCCCTGCCATCAGCTGCGGTAATTACCAGATATTTTCTAAGCTCAAAAAACGTCCTTAGCATCTTTACCAGCTCTAAATCATCATCTGCAATCAAAATTTTATATTCCATTCCTCTCCTCCCCTCGCATGATTACTTATCTATACAAAGAGCATTTTAATCATGAAAGACTATACTGCTACACTCAAAAGAATATAGCAATTTCCCGTTGAATTCAACACCTATAACAAGATGAGGCACGATATATAATTTATAATTTGGTTCACAATTGTGCAATGAAATGAAGGGTGTTACGCAAATGGCCAGTGATGGCATTGCGACACCCTTCGCTAAAATGCAAATTCAGGCTGCTTTCTTTATGATAGTGCTCTGTGCTTTCTTGTCTTTCTGCTCTTTCTCCTCACGAAAGGGAAAATAATCCTTATTCCAGGGAATCCGCCACACCTCCTCGGAAACAGGAAACGGAACTTTATAAGTATGTCCAGTCAGTCGATCTCTCAAGAACACAGCCGTTCCTTTTTCCGTCCTGCATTCTTTCAAAAACAATATCAAATTCTCACATTCTGTAACCTTTGGAATTGAAATCGTAATCGCTCCGTAGGAAGTTTTCAACTGCAACATATCCTGTACAATCAACTTCTCTCTACTCAACGACTCTTGATCTGATTCTACAATCTTTCCCCAAATAACGCATATCTTTCCATCTTTCAGGAGATGTGCCAACTTTTCATATCTATCAGCAAAGCAAACTGCCTCGACCTCTGATTCATCATCCGAAAATACAAAAGCCGCGAATTCCTTGCCGTCCCGCTTTCGCTTTAGTATTCTTAAATTCTGGATTGTTCCAAATACCCGATTCTCCCCCAGTGACAATTCTGCAATTCTCTTTATTTCCGGGTACTTCTTTGAGACTCTCACATATACTTTATTCAGCCGACTACGCAAACAACACCCCAGAACTTTTTCCTCTATTGTATCCAATTCCTCACGACTAAAGGACGGTCCTGCCACGTTTTGAATGCTTGTTAGGAAACGGTTCTGCAGCAATATCGCTTTCTCACTCATTCCATGAAGTTCCTTCTCCCTGATAAGATCCTGCAGGTATTTATATGCCGTTGGATACCATGCCATCAGTCCTTTTCGGTTGCTGGTCCAGCCATCCATAGCTCCGGATAAAATCAGCAGATCCGTTGTTTTATTATCGGTATATCCTCTTTGCAGAAAATCCTTCATAGAACTGAATGGTTTTTGCTGCCTTTCCATTTCGATCTTCGACACTGCCGCCGCACTCATACCCTTTATCCCACACAAGCCAAAACGGATGTTTCCATCTTCTGTCACAAGGAATCTTCCTTCCGAAAGAGCAAGATCCGGCGGGAGTACACGAATCCCGTCTCTCCTGCATTCTGAAACCAGAATTGGAATCCTGTCCTTCTCACTATGGTTAAAAAGCGCACACAAATAGGCTCTCGGATAATAACATTTTAAATAAGCCGTAATATAAGCAAGTTTTGCATATGCCGCCGCGTGAGATCGATTGAAGGAATACTTTCCAAATTCCAAAAGCTCACTCCAGATTTTCTGTGCCTGCTGCCGTGCGATCCCCTCTCTGATCAGCCCTGATACCAGGCGGGTACGATATGTTTCCAATAGCTCCGTATCCTTTTTAGCAATTGCTCTTCGCACAATATCCGCCTCCTCCAGAGATAGTCCACCGATTTCATGGAAAATCTGCATAATTTCTTCCTGATAAACCGGATATCCATAAGAATCTTTTAAAATCCTGTTCAGCTTTTCAGAAGGGTATTGCTTTGCTCTGCCTTCCCTTTTTGACCGAATGATTTCATCGGCATACTGGAGCGGTCCGGGCCGGTAAATAGAGATCAAAAGGGTAAGATCCCGCATATCGGTTGGTTGAAACTCTTTTAACAGTCTCCGCATGCCATCTGATTCCAGCTGAAACACTCCTACTGTCTCTCCCTGGCCAAAGATCCGTTGAAACACCTCCGGCATGACAGGAATCCGGGACAGATCAACATTTTTTCCAATAATTCTTAAGGTTTCCGTTATGACATCCAATGTACGCAGTTTCAGAAGATCCAGCTTCAGAAGCCCCATGCGCTCCACCTCTTCCATGTCAAATTGTGTCATCCACTGACCGGTGTGCTCATTAAACATCAGCGGTATCCGGCTGCTGATATTCGCAGTATCGGATAAAACTACACCTGATGGGTGCTGCCCTGTACCACTTCGCCGTCCCTCCAGTAAATACGCATCTCCCAAAATTTTCTCTGCTTTCTTGTTTTTTGCAGCGAACTGTTTCAGCTTTTCTGACTCCTTTAGGTTTCCTGTCTCAGAAACCATATTCTTCATGGCCTGAATTAATTGTCCGGAGGCTTCATGGACAGAGCCGGCATATTCCAATGCCTGCAAGGCACCCATCCTCATTTTTGTTGATATCGCGCAGATTGCATATTCTCCATACTTTTCTCGCATATATCGCATAACCCGTTCATAAATTTCGGGTGCGATATCAAGGTCAATATCTGGGGCTGTTACGCGCATAGGATTAAGAAATCTTGTAAATAAAAGTTCTTCTTTCACCGGATCAATAGATGTGATCCCCAGAATATAAGCAGTCAGTGATCCAACCGCACTTCCTCTTCCGGGCCCAATGTAGCAGGCTCTGCCTTGCTCTTTCTTTTCCATATCATGGATAAACCCTACCAAGTCCTCCACAATACAAAAATAATCGGAAAAGCCCATCTTCGTGATAATGTTCATCTCTTCCTGCAAACGTTTCTCATGCTTTTTTGTCCATCCACGGCAGTCTGGATAACGTTCTTCTTTTTTCGCTGAAACAAGGCTCTGCAGTCTTGTTTTTCCATCTTCTCCCGGGAACGCAGGATAGTGCGTGGCTTCTGGCGGGGAAAACACTTCACTTCTTTCACAGCACTTTCTCCTGCCCTCTTCACATCTGCTCAAAACCTCACCCGGCAGAATTTTCCCAAGCTGCTTTATAATGTTATACATCGGTCGAATTGAGAAGTCACCTTGAAATCCTTTTTGTTTTCCTCTCCTGTCACCTGCCAGCAATTCCTGTCTTCGCTTGTCCTCCCTGCTATTCTCAGAGTAACGGGCCTCTTCCGCTGACAGAAGCTGATGGCTCCCTGCTGCCCTCACTATGAGTGGCAGCACATCCTTCTCATCTGGTCTCCCATGGCAGCACAATTCCACATAGAAATTTTCTTTTCCAGACAGCTCCGCCATATCGTCACAAAATGTTGCAGCCTGCCGCACAACCAGTTCCTTTTGCTCTAAGAAACGAAGAAGTCTGCGTTCTTCCTTCTCCAGTTTCTTATACTTCTCTTCCCGTTTCTGTAGCCTTTTTGATTCCCTGAATGCTTTACGATACTGCATCTTTTCTCTGGTACTGCTGCTTTCATCAATATTTTTTTGGAGAATTCTCTCTTTATCCGATAATTGCGATGATTCATTCTGTTGCATAAGCTTCTTTTTTTCACGTTGTACCATGACCAACAGTTCTTCTGCTTCCGGTATTGTCTTTAGCAGATTAAACAGAATCCCATCGGTTCCTCCTGTTGTAACCATCACATGCAAATGACCACAGGACCCGGGTGCCAGCCATTTTCTCAGTATTCCGCCGCTGATTGAACCACTGCTTTCTTCAGAACCCTGCGATCCTTCACTTAATATCTTTCCGATAATCCCATATCCCTTTTTGTCTACTGGGATCAGCAGCATATTCCCTTCCAGTTCATTTTGCTTTTCTTTCCAGTGAACCTTAATCTCAGTTCCCACACTGATCGGGATTTGATACTCCATCATCAGATCATATGCCTCGATACAGGAGGACATCGTTTGATACTCCGTCAGAACAATTTTTTTCGCGCTTAGATCTTTTGCTCTTTGGAACATCTCGCGCAGTGTCATGGAAGCACGACGCAGCGAATGCTCTGATTGTAAATGCAGGAAGTATCCATCTTCCAACTTTGAAA
>DXFG01000108.1 GCA_019114545.1 Candidatus Blautia pullistercoris
AGATCTTCTTCTGGTTTCTCCTCCTGTTCCTTCTCTTCTTCTCCCTCTTCCTGATAAAAATCTCCCCAGAAATCAAAATCGTCAAAAGCCTCCCCCAGGGAAAAGTTATCAATAGTGTCCTGGATCTGTTCCCTGTATTTTTTAATCTTTCTGGGATTCTGTTCTTCCAGTATCTTCTCAAAAAGAGCGATAAGGCCTGCAAAATATTCCCTCTGGCTGGGAGGGCATTCCTCACAGAGAGTCATCAGCCGGCTAAGGAGAAGCCTGTTCTCTGTAACCTCCCGGGGATGTACCTTCAGCTTCTCCAGTTCCTTCATCCTGGCCTGGAGCCTCTCGTCATCCACGGTCTGAGACACCACGCTGCTGATAGTATGGCCTGTAGAGACCACCTGTATATCCGCCAGAAGGATTCCGTCAATATCATAGGTAAACCGTACATCCAAAGCCTCCTGTCCCGCAGGACCGTCAGGAACCGTCAAGGTATACTCCGCCAGTTTCCGGTTGTCTCTGGCATAGACATGTTCCCCCTGAAGCACCGGGAAGGTCACCTGTCTCTGATGGTCTTCCGCCGTATAAAATCTATGGACTCTGGAACAGGGGAGCACGGTATTTCTGGGAATGATCGGGGTAAAATAAGGGTTGCCGGGATCGCTGGCATTTTTGGTGGCTGTTCCCAGAGAAAATGGGCAGATATCCGTCAGTACATAGTCTTTGATCGACTGTTCCCTTGCCTTAACGCCGCAGAGATACCCCAATCCCCGGACGATCATTTCATCACTGTTCAGATTAATCTGAGGCTCCCGGTGGAACAAATGAGATACATAGGATGTGACAACAGGCATCTTGCTGGAACCTCCTGCCATAACAATATCAGACAAATCCTCCGGACGTATCTGGGCGCTTTTCACCGCATGGTTCAGTACCTCCTTAATCTTATAGAAGATTCCGGCGCTTTCCTCCACCAGCCGGCGGTTGGTATATACACTGGTATACTCCTGCCCCTTTATCCAGGCAGTCATCCTGCTTTCCTGGGCGTCACTCAGTTCCCGCTTGCATTTTTCCGCCTGTCTTTCCAGTACCGCCAAATCCTTTTTGGACACATCACCCTTTGGAATGCCATGCTCTTTCAGAAAGGCTTCCACCATAATCTGATGGAAATCATCCCCTCCCAGATGGTTATTTCCTGCCACAGCCTCAATTTCCACCACATTTTCAAAGCAGTCCACAATGGATACGTCCAGAGTTCCTCCTCCGAAATCAAAGACCAGAAACAGCTGCTCTTCTCCGTTATCCATATAGGAGGCCAGAGCCGCCGCACTGGGCTCGTTGATCAGTCTGTGGACCTGGACTCCTGCCAGAAGTCCGGCCTTTTTCGTGGCATACCGCTGCTTGTCGTGGAAATAAGCAGGAACCGAAATGATCACTTCCTCAATCTCCTCTCCCAGATAAGCCTGGGCATCCTCCACAATAGAGCGGACCACAAAACTGGACAGTTCCTCCGGGGTAAAGTTAAGGCCTCCCAGATGAAAGGTCTTCTCTTCTCCCATAAACCGCTTGAAAGAACTGGCCGTTCTTTCAGGAGCGGTAATAAGCCGTTCCTTAGCAATTTCCCCTACAATGATTTCCTGGTTTTCATCTACACTGACTACGCTGGGCGTAAGATAGGAACCGTAGCGATTGGGAATCAGCTGAATCCTTCCGTCTTTATATACGCAGCCCAGAGAATTCGTGGTTCCCATGTCAATGCCTAAAAGATATGACATAAAATCCCCCCTTTTTTCTTATTCCCCCAACAGATCCTCTTCCTTCCTGCATTCTTCCAGAAGTCTTTCTTCCTCCTGCCTGTAGAGAAGCTTTTCACTCCACTTCAGATACATAGGGCTTTCATGGACCGTTAGAAAATCCATAACCCTGTCATCCTGGGTCAGACCAGATACAAAGAGTACCATCTCCTGGCTGTCCCCAAAGGCCTCTTCCAGAAATTGAAAGGCTTTTTCCGTCTGGTCCAGAAGTTTTTGGGCTTCCTGTTCTCTCTCCTGAAGTTCATTCTGAAAATATTCTTTGATCTTTTCAAATCCCAGGACCGATTTCTGTATATGGTCCTTTTTCAGGTTCAGATCGTATTCCTCCAGTTTCCGGATCACCCAGCTTTCTTTCCGAATCTCTTTTTCTCTCAGGAGTCCTGCCTCGATTTTTACCTCCAGGCTGTTTTTCCGGTTCTGGATAAAGGCCTGGATGTCCTGGATTTCTTCGTGGTCCTGCACATAATTTTTCAGGTAACCCAGAGCCTCGTGCAGGCAGATCCGTCTTTCTTCTTTTCCGGCAAACAGGGAAAAGCCGGTGTGCAGGGCCCCCAGCACCAGATTTACCACGGTAAACCGCTCCTCAAAGCCTCCCTTTCCTGCCATTTCTACCTTTTCTTTATAATCCTCAGGAGAAAGACTTCCTTCCAGTATCCGGGTGATCCCGTAATCTGTGCCGTATTTCCGGTACAGCTGATAATAGGCGGCAAAATCCCGGGCAGTTTCTTCTTTCTGAAGGTATTCCTCTACCAGGCTTTCCGTTACCGGGATCTGAAACTCTTCGTAGCTTTTCAGGATCTCTGACAGGTCCTCCCAGCCTCTTGCTGTGACAAAAAATTTCCCGTCTACGGTATTTTCCACGCAATAGAAATTGTCCTTTTTAACCCGTAAATAAGACAGGATGGCCTCATGGACTTCCTGCCGGCAGGCATATTCCATCCATACATCGCAGTCTGCCTCTACATCGATTTTCCGGACCCTGTCCAGGGTTACGATGTCAAATTCCCGGACAGATTTATTATATTGCGGGGGATTTCCTGCTGCCACGATCACCCAGCCCTTTGGCACCTTATGGCTTCCAAAGGTTTTATTCTGCAAAAACTGGAGCATAGTAGG
>DXFG01000109.1 GCA_019114545.1 Candidatus Blautia pullistercoris
AATGTTTATGATCAGGAAGGTACACATTTCATCGCTGGCGATCCCTTTCTTCCTCACAGGGCCCGGCGTCTTTTTGGCCCGGCGGTCATCCTCCAGCTTTTCCAGTTCCTCCATGGCTTTTAGGCCGGCCGCCTGAGTTTGGAATATAGCTCCTTAAAACAATTCCGACAATCCTTGTGGTTGACGGATATTTTTTTGTCAACATTATATATTTTCTATATAGGTTATGTTGATTTATACCGGCTTTTATGCTATACTTACAACAGGAGGAGATTTTTATGCATGTAAAAACCATCACTGCAAAAGGGGTTTCCCGTTTATATATCTACGAGACTTATTACGATAAAGATCCTGCCACAGGGAAACCTCGTGTCCGCAGCAAAATGATCGAAAGTCTGGGACGTCTGGACAATCTTAAGAAAATATATGATGATCCTGTCGCCCACTTTAAAGCAGTTTGTGAACAGCGTACATTGGAGAAAAAGAAAAACAGGAGCATTTCTCTGACAATTGACCTGGATGCCCTGATGGAGGTCCGGGAGGATAATCTGAAGAATGTCGGCTATGGCATCCTAAAAGAACTGTATAAGGAACTTGAGCTTGATAAGTTCTGGAATTGGAAAACCCGGGGCCTCTCCGTTAAATACAGCATTGACCAGATCTTCCGGCTTCTTGTGTTTTCCCGGATCCTTTATCCCGGTTCCAAGAAAAAGGCCTTTGATAACCGCAGCATATTTTTTGAGGATTTTAAAGGCTTTTCACTGGATGATATCTATTATTCCCTTGATATCATCGCCAGAAACCAGTCTGCTCTCCAAAAATGGATCTTTGACCATTCAGAGATCGTCTGTGAACGGGATCTGTCTGTTTCTTATTTCGACTGTACGAATTATTACTTTGATATCGGACGTCCAGATGTTGATACACTGGACGAAGACGGAAATCCGGTCGATAAGGAAGGAAACAAAGCTGAGCCGAAGTACCGGAAGCGTGGACCGGAAAAAAACCACCGTCCAGATCCCATTGTCGAAATGGGACTGCTTATGGACCGGAACGGCATCCCTCTTGCATATGACCTTTTCCCTGGAAATGAATCTGAAAAAGTCCATATGCGGCCGATCATAAACCGGGTAAAAAACGAGTTTTCAGACAGCCGTACGATCTTCGTTGCAGACCGTGGCCTGAACACATCGGACAACATTTATTGGATCAATGGCGACAACAAAGGGGACTATAATCCCCGTGATGGCTATGTGTATGGGCAGTCTGTCCGTGGTGCGGATGCTGAATTCAAAGCGTGGGTGATTTCGGGCGGATACCAGAAACAGGAACTCCTGGATGAAGAAGGAAATAAAATTTCTTTTATACACAAATCCCGCATCCATCCAAAGGAGCTGCATGTAAATGTGACAAAGCCGGGCAGCAAGAAACCTTCAAAGAAAACCGTACGTGTTGACCAGAAGCAGATGGCCTACTATTCTGAAAAATATGCAAAGAAACAAAAAGCTGACCGGGACGCCATGATCGCACGTGCAAAAGACCTGATCAAACATCCCAAGAAATATGATAAGGTAACATCTGCCGGGAGTGCAGCTTATGTAAAAAATATCGCATTTGATAAAACAACGGGTGAGATTGTAGAAGGTCAGATATTAGAACTGGATGAAGAAAAAATCCGGGAGCAGGAACTTTATGACGGTTATTATTCTATCGTCACAAGTGAACTGGAGCTGACAGATCTTGAAATACGTGAGATCTACCGGGGGCTGGCAAAGATTGAGGAAACTTTTAAGATTTCAAAATCGGATTTCCGTTCAAGGCCCGTCTATGTTTCAACGAATGAACATATAGATGCCCATTTTTCTACTTGTTTTACAGCTTTGGTACTGATCCGCCTGCTGCAGGCAAAGCTGGGGCATAAATACCCTGTCGGAAGAATACTGGATAGTCTCAGAAAATACAATTGTACAAAGATCGATACCGGACTATATCAATTTTTATATTTTGATGAAGTGATCAAAAGCTGCGGTGAAGTATTCCATAAAGATCTGAACAATAAATACCGTACACAGGTACAAATACGGCGTATTCTCCGGTATTAAAAATTTTTTTCAAAAAGGCGAAAAACGGGGAGTATACCCTATATAGACAAATCGGCTCAGAGCCCTATTTTAAAGGCTTGAGCCGTATCTTTTCCAAAAATGAGTTTACAGATACCTCTGCTTTTCCATTTCTCCTAGTTGTATGGTAGCACAGTCTATGTCAGAAGTACAGAGTTTTCTAAATATTAAAACTGCTCCTCTGATATCTACGCAGGCTGTTGCTGGTCAGCTTATTTGCCGATATCTGCGAAAAGAGACTGACCAATCCGGCAGCCTCTTTTCTCCGTTCAATATTTCACAGAAAGCTAAATCCCGTATTCCTGAAATAATTTTTCCAGCAGCTGAGGGTCAGACGCAGCCTTCACTATTAAAGATGTCTTTCCATCTTTATCCAGACACAAGATCAAACGGTTGTACCGCTCCTGAGTTTCTTGTCTTCCTTCTATCCTGCCCTCTTCTATGAAATCATCACGCAGCATTTGTCCCAGTATCGTCATTTTGACTTCCTCCTTTATCTTTTCCAGGTCTGCTCTGCTGAGCAGTTTGTTTGCCAAGGCATAGAGCATAGCTTCCATTTTCTTCGCTTCTTCTATGCTGATCAGCTTATCTTCCCTATTAACTGCCTTGATTCCTTCCAGTATCCGGGTTTTGATCTCTGATTTGCCGCCCATAAGAGGGCTGAGCAGCACCGGGATCAAGTCTTTTCTTTTCAGCTTTTTCTTCTTTTGTATTTTCCTCAGGATTTTGTCCCCGTCTTTTTTCTTCATTTGTATCAGTTTGACCCGGTAGGTGTTGATCCCCTCGGTGATCTCTGTAAGAATGTGTTTTCTGTTTGCGGTACAGATCACACAGGTAAGGACTTCTACCCCATAGGTCCTGCTGGTAGCTGCCTCATACTCCCGGAACCTTCGCAGGTCAGCCTTGGTAAGAGGATCGCTTTCAAATTCAATATGATACCACCAGCCGTTTCTCATCACATAGTTAAAATCCTGATACATCTTTCTGGTTTCCAGATGTACCAGCTCCGTAGGAGCGATTCCCTTTACAGGTTCTTTAACACCTAACCATTTCAGTAATTCCTCTCCGAAAAACTGTGCACCGGTCTTCATGATCTCGTCTTCTACCTGTCCCAGGGATTTTGATGATTCCTGACACTTAGTTTCTTTCAAACGGCCTCCTTTCGGGCCCGCAGAAACTGTATCTGTAAAATATTATACACAAAAGAAATGGCTCTGCCCAGATTAATCTTTGTTTTCCCGATTGCTTTTATTATTTGAGAAATATGTCCGAATCGGACGGATATGTTATTAAGATTATTTTTAGAACTGTTTTCCGCTTTGCAGCGTCTTAAATTTCCTGCATACAGCAGTTTTTTATTTTTGTATTTTACAGATACCTCTGCTTACCACTTCCTGTAACTGTAGGATAGCACAGAACATGGACGAAGTACAGGACTTTTCGTAATCTCTATCTTCCTCCTAAAGTTCTGGGCATCGTCCAAAGTCTCCAAGCAACCGGAATAAGTAAAACTCCCGTCATATTTTTCCTATTTCTATAATATGCTATAAAAAGAAATGCAGGAGGTGCAGCCATGAGCTCAAAAACTAAAATTGTGGTATTACATATGAAAGAAGTTATCTACACCGGTATTTTCGT
>DXFG01000110.1 GCA_019114545.1 Candidatus Blautia pullistercoris
CTTTATTCAGCGGATTGACTTTTCCCGCTGCTGATATTACAATCATAGCAAGAATACGTCAGAAAACAAGTACGCACATAAAAGTGCGATACTTACAATCAAGTTCAATACTTACCTGAAGGAGAGCGTAAAATGGGCAAAAGATGTATTTCTAATGAAAGTTTAAGCACCACCGGCTTTAGCTATACTTTATCTCTGATCAACGGGAAATATAAAATGACGATCCTCTACACACTGATGGAATTTGGTGTGGTAAGGTTCAATGAAATAAAAAGGTATATCGGTCAGATTTCTTATAAAACTCTGAGCTCTACCTTAAAAGAACTGGAGGCAGACCAGCTGGTGCACAGGGAAGAATATCCCCAGATTCCGCCGAAAGTGGAGTACAGCCTGACGGAAAGAGGGAAATCCCTGATCCCGATCCTGGACGGAATGTGCGAGTGGGGAGATAAAAACCGGCTTTAAACTGCCGGTTTTTATCTTAAAAAATTTATCTCACTGGCACATAATCTATCTGTGACTCTTCCTCTGTGGCCTCGATCTTAAAGATTACCGGGCGCAATCCGTCATTACAGCTGCAGATGGCCACGCCAGGTTTACGGATCCAGTCTCCATAATAAAATACATCCTTTTCTGCTCCATGAGACAGCGCAAATACATACTGATAGATTGCTTTCCATGCCTCATCGCAGAACCCTTCGGGCTTGGCATAATCAGCATAAAATACCTGGCCTTCTTTCAGCATGGGACAGGCGGTCAGCCCTTCTGCACCGTACTCTTCAGCCAGTTCTTTATCTAAAGTTGTTTTTAATACTGTAATCTTGCATTTTTTCATCTCTGATATTCCTCCAAACAGTCTCCATTTGTTTTGATCACATTTTCATACCAGTTTTTCTACAATAAAGATCGGCAGCTGATACCGGTCATAAAGCTGGTTCAGGATATATCGCAGCCCTTTTGGGTCGATCTGCCGGCCCCAGTCTGATTCTTCCGGATAGGGATTTCTCACTGCGCTCATAATATTTCCCCGGCTCTGTCTTTCCCGGATTCCATAACTCCCTGTTTAAAATTGAGCGTTCCATCGTTACACGGGCCCCTTCTGACTATCAACCGTGTCAATGCCGCCAAATGCCTCTCCCGATACGACAGCTTTCATTTATCGTATCTGAAATTTTTCTTGTATGACGGAAATCATTGATCTGGTATGATTGTAGCAAAGAGGAAGTTTTTGTATGGAGTCATGGAAAATCTATTAAAACTCTTTACTTTAAAGTGGTTTTCATGTATTATTGTTAGTTGTTACTAACTAAAATACCAAAATCACAAAGGAGACTTTTATGACCAATCTTAATCTGCTTATGATCCTTTTATCCTTCGCACTGCTCCTGCTGTGTATGCTCGCTCCGCTAAGAAAGAGCGCCGCAGTACAGAAGTGCCCTTCTCTTAAAATGCTTTTTAAACCCCATGGGATCTACGGCGTACTCCTGCTGATCGTTTCTTTCCTCCATGGGATCCTCTCAGGAAATAAACCGGCAATGATGACCGGAAAAGCAGCATGGCTCTGTCTTCTCATCCTTCTTGCTCTATCCATGTTGCGGAAAGGGATGGGGACTGCTGTATGGCTGAGACTGCACAGGATCTTTTCCGTCCTTCTATGTCTTCTGATCGTAGTCCATGTAGTTCATGCCGTTTTTCTGTAAGGCATAAAGCCCTTTCACTGTATTGACGAAACTGTAGAATATGATAAAATATTTTTGTTTTATATATTTTTGTAAAAATACTACGATTTCGGAGGTACCGATATAATGGAAGACGCTCAAAAAACTATGCTGTTTGAAAAAACTCCAATTCCGGCGGCTGTGGCAAAATTGTCTGTTCCCATGGTCTTCAGTTCCCTTGTTATGGTTCTTTATAACATGGCGGATACCTATTTTGTAGGCATGCTTAATAATTCCGTGGAAAATGCCGCCGTCTCACTGTCGGCTCCGGTTCTCCTGGCTTTTAATGCCATCAATAATCTGTTCGGCGTGGGAACTTCCAGCATGATGAGCCGTGCCCTGGGCCGTAAAGACTACGATACCGTGTCCCGCAGCTCTGCTTTTGGCTTTTACTGTTCCCTTGTGTGCGGGATCCTGTTCGGGCTTTTCTGCGCTCTGTTTCAGGGGTCCCTTCTCATCCTTATCGGAGCCGATGAGACTACCCGGGCAGCTACCCAAGGCTATCTATTCTGGACAGTTTTCCTTGGCTCTGCTCCTGCCATTCTGAATGTTGTTATGGCCTACCTTGTTCGCTCCGAAGGGGCTGCCATGCATGCAAGTATCGGCACTATGAGCGGCTGCTTCCTGAATATTATCCTTGACCCTGTTTTCATCCTTCCCTGGGGCTTCAACATGGGAGCGGCAGGGGCAGGCCTTGCCACTTTTCTTTCCAACTGTGCCGCTTGTATATACTTTTTTGTCTTTCTCTATGCAAAAAGAGGGAAGACTTTTGTATGTGTTGATCCCAGGAAATTTTCCTTCCAAAAAAAGATCGTCAAAGAAGTGTGCGGAGTTGGAATACCTGCTTCTATCCAGAATCTCCTGAATGTGACCGGCATGACGATCCTGAACAATTTTACTGCTGTTTACGGTGCTGATGCCGTGGCTGCCATGGGGATCGCTTACAAGATCTATATGGTTCCCATGCAGATCACTCTGGGATTTTCCCAGGGTATCATGCCGCTTGTAAGTTATAATTTTGCCTCAGGAAACCGCAGACGTATGAAGGATACCATTCTCTTTGCCATGAAGCTGATGATTCCTGTGCTGGCTGTGGTCATGCTCCTGTATCATTTCGGCGCCGACACGCTGATCCGCCTTTTTATGGATAATGACACGATTGTGGCTTACGGCGGAAAGTTTCTTCAGGGATTCGGCCTGGGGCTGATTTTCCTTTGCGTAGATTTCCTTGCCGTAGGTGTTTTCCAGGCTCTGGGACTTGGGAAATATTCTCTGTGTTTCGCGGTAATGCGTAAGATCGTTCTGGAGATTCCTGCCCTTTTCATCCTGAACTATCTGTTTCCACTTTACGGACTGGCCTATGCCCAGTGCACCGCAGAACTGGTCCTGGCTGTCTGTGCAGTCATCATGCTGCGACATATCTTTAAAAAATACGGAGAAACTTCCAGGGGGCTGTCGCATTAGTCATATTCTCGATTTTGATCTGCGACTACCCCGAAAGTAAACGGTTTATATTATAGCACGTAAGCGCCGATACATGGCTCCCATCTCTTTCATGTACCGGCGCTGCTTATGAAGATTTATTATTTACTCTTCAACTATTTTGCACTGTGCCCGCCAAAGACGTCAAAGCTCATGGTATCCAGCTTTGCGTCCACTGCAGCGATCTCTTCTTTTGTCAGGATAATGTTTCCGGCCTCAAAGTTCTCTCTCAGCCGCTCCGGCTTGCGGGAACCCGGGATTGGAATGATGTATGGCTTTTTATTGATCATCCAGGCCAGAGACAGCTGACCCATTGTGGCATGTTTCTCCTCTGCCATTTTGGTCAGCATTTCCAGAAGATCCTTTGCCTTTGCATAACCCTCTTTTGTATACTGGGGCATATCCGCTCTGTAATCCTGGCTTCCCTCAAATTTGGTATCAGGGGTGTACTTTCCGGTAAGGAATCCGTTGGCCATGGGAGAAAAGGCCACATAAGCCACATGGAGTTCCTCGCACACCGGAAAGATCGTCTCGTGCCATCTTGCCATCATAGAATACCGGTTCTCAATGGCAGTCACCGGGCATATGGCATTGGCCCTTCGGAGATATTCTTCTGTTGTTTCGGAAATCCCCCAATAACGGATCTTCCCTTCTTTGATCAGCTGAGCCATGGTCTCTGCCACTGTCTCCGGCTCCACCTTTGGATCGATCCGGTGCTGATAATACAGATCTATGTAATCTGTTCCCAGTTTCTTCAGGCTGCCCTCCACACTTTTTCTTATAGTTTCCGGGCTGCTGTCCAGCTTCAGGGAACGGTCCGGATTGTGGCTGACGCCCATCTTTGTGGCGATCACGACTTTATCCCGGATCCCTTTGACAGCTTCTCCTACCAGTTCCTCATTATAAGAAATCTTTCCATCCGGATTCACACCGGTATAGGCTTCTGCTGTATCAAAAAAATCATATCCCATATCCGCCGCTTCCCGAAGGGTTCTGACTGCAAGGTCTTTTTCTGTGGGATCCCCTGAGGCATGACTGAATCCCATACATCCAAGACCCACGGGATTGACATACAAGTCACTGTTTCCAAGTCTTCTTTTTTCCATTTCAAAACCTCCTTTGACTCTGTACTGCCATTATAAGGCTTTCACAGACAGGTGGGAAGTTTCCATTTGGAAACAGGTATATACCTGAAGGTATGTACCCTGGCACTCAGTAAAAAGGCTTTTTTAGCTGTAATGACTTGCATAAAGACCGTTTTTCTATTACACTGGTTCAGAAAAATATACCTCTGTATCTCTCACAAACAGGAGCCGAAAAACATGAATCTGAATTTTGAATACTATAAAGTCTTTTATTATGTCTGTAAGTGCGGCAGTCTCACCGCCGCCGCCAATGTGCTGATGACCAGCCAGCCGGCAGTGACCCGCACCATCCACAATCTGGAAAGCGCCATTGGCTGCCGCCTTTTTATTCGCAGCAAAAACGGCGTGGAACTGACGCCGGAAGGCCGTACCTTTTACAAATATATTTCTGCTGCCTGCGCCCAGATCTTTAAGGGCGAAAACGAGCTGGCCGGCATGATCAGTCTGGACAATGGAACCGTCTGTATCAGCGCTACAGAAACGGCCCTGCACTGCTGCCTGTTCAAAGCAATGGAGGAATTTAACCGGTACTATCCAAACGTACAGTTTAAGCTTCTAAACAACAGCACGCTTCATTCTATTCAGGCTCTGAAATCCGGCCGGGTGGATATGGCGGTAGTCTCCTCTGTGCCTCTTCAAAAGGAAAGCCATCTGCTGATAAGGCCTCTCAGGAAATATCATGATATTCTCATTGGCGGAGATAAATTTCAGCAGCTAAAGGGAAAGGAAACCAGACTGGAGGAATTAAAAGACTATCCCTGGATCGGTCTTACTTCAGGATCCATTACCAGGGCTTCTCTTGACCGGTATTTTCATGAACTGGGACTTCCTTTTAATCCGGATATAGAGCTTGCAACTACTGACATGATCCTTCCGGCCGTACGGCATAACCTGGGGATCGGTTTTATTCCCTCAGAATTTGCCGCAGA
>DXFG01000111.1 GCA_019114545.1 Candidatus Blautia pullistercoris
TTTTATTATGGCAAAGAGAGTTACAAAGAAAGTGACAAAGAAACGTGTCAAGAAAAACGTTGAACACAGACAGGCACATATCCAGTCATCTTTTAATAACACCATCGTTACATTAACAGATGCACAGGGTAATGCTCTTTCATGGGCAAGTGCAGGTGGTCTGGGATTTAGAGGTTCAAGGAAATCTACCCCTTATGCAGCACAGATGGCAGCAGAGACTGCAGCAAAGGCAGCATTAGTGCATGGTCTGAAATCCGTTGATGTTATGGTGAAAGGACCGGGATCCGGTAGAGAAGCAGCGATCCGTGCCCTGCAGGCATGCGGAATTGACGTAACAAGCATCAGAGACGTTACTCCGGTACCGCATAACGGATGCCGTCCGCCGAAGCGCAGAAGAGTCTAATCGGCAGAAACCGCGCGGCCACGTGCGGATTTCGTAAGAAGAACTACATGAAAAAATATTTTATATGTATAGATTATCAGGAGGAAATTAGAGCATGGCAGTAAATAGAGTTCCGGTTCTGAAAAGATGCAGATCCTTAGGAATGGATCCTGTATATCTTGGAATTGATAAAAAGTCCAACAGACAGTTGAAGAGAGCCAGCAGAAAGATGAGCGAGTATGGCCTTCAGCTTCGTGAGAAACAGAAAGCAAAATTCATCTACGGCGTACTGGAGAAGCCGTTCAGAAACTACTTTGAGAAAGCACAGCGCATGAGCGGTATGACAGGTGAGAACCTGATGCGTATCCTGGAGTCCAGACTGGACAACGTGGTATTCCGTCTTGGCCTTGCAAGAACCAGAAGAGAAGCAAGACAGATCGTTGACCACAAGCACGTGCTGGTAAACGGCAAGCAGATCAACATTCCTTCCTACCAGGTAAAGGCAGGCGATGTGATCGAGATCAAAGAAAAACACAAAAGCTCACCGAGATACAAAGGAATCACAGAGGTTACAGCAGGACGTCTTGTACCGGAGTGGCTGGAGTCTGATCTTGAAGCTCTGAAGGGAACTGTAAAAGAGCTTCCGAGACGTGACGAGATTGACGTACCGGTAGACGAGATGCTGATCGTCGAGTTGTATTCTAAATAATAATCCGTAACACCACAGGAGGTGGAGCAATCGTGTTTGATTTTAATAAACCTAATATTGAAATAACTGAAATATCTGAAGATAAGAAGTATGGAAGATTTGTTGTAGAACCTCTGGAAAGAGGCTATGGAACAACATTGGGTAATTCCTTGAGAAGAATCATGCTCTCCTCTTTACCGGGAGCTGCGATCAGCCAGGTAAAGATCGACGGCGTGCTTCATGAGTTCAGTTCCATTCCGGGTGTGAAAGAAGATGTTACAGAGATCATCATGAACCTGAAGTCTCTGGCAATCAAGAATACATCTGAGACAGATGAACCAAAGACTGCTTATATCGAGTTCGAGGGCGAAGGCGTGGTAACAGGCGCAGATATCCAGGCAGATCAGGATATCGAGATCATGAATCCTGAGACTGTGATCGCAACCCTGAACGGCGGAGCAGACAGCAAGCTGTACATGGAGCTTACCATCACAAAGGGAAGAGGCTATGTAAGCGCTGACAAGAACAAAAATGAGGAACTGCCGATCGCGGTGATCCCCATTGATTCCATCTATACTCCGGTTGAACGCGTGAACCTGACGGTTGAAAATACACGTGTAGGCCAGATTACAGACTTTGACAAGCTGACACTGGATGTCTATACCAACGGCACTCTGATGCCGGATGAGGCAGTCAGCCTGGCTGCAAAAGTCTTAAGCGAGCATCTGAAGCTCTTCATCGATCTGTCCGAAGTAGCCCAGGCTGCAGAAGTTATGATCGAGAAAGAAGACGATGAGAAGGAAAAGGTGCTGGAAATGAGCATCGACGAACTGGAACTGTCCGTTCGTTCCTACAATTGTCTGAAGAGAGCCGGCATCAATACGGTAGAAGAGCTGACCAACCGGACACCGGAAGATATGATGAAGGTACGGAACCTGGGAAGAAAATCCCTGGAAGAAGTCCTTGCAAAATTAGATGAGCTGGGCTTAAGTCTCAGCAGAGGCGAAGAGTAAATCTTCTGTCAGTAAGACCGAAGCGCATGGCAGAGCATTTGGCTAGTAAGCCCGAAGAATGCATAACCAAATGTAATATATGGAGGATATGAAAAATGGCAAAATACAGAAAACTTGGCAGAACATCAAGCCAGAGAAAAGCGCTGCTTAGAAACCAGGTAACTGCTCTGATCAACAACGGAAGAATCGTTACCACAGAGGCTAAGGCAAAAGAGATCCGCAAGATCGCAGAAGGCCTGATCGCCATGGCAGTAAAAGAAAAAGATAACTTTGAAGAGGTAACCGTAAAAGCAAAGGTTGCACGCAAAGACAAAGACGGCAAGAGAGTCAAAGAAGTAGTAGACGGCAAGAAAGTAACCGTTTACGATGAAGTTGACAAGAAGATCAAAAAAGATATGCCGAGCAGACTGCACGCACGCCGTCAGATGCTGAAGGTTCTCTATCCGGTAAAGGAAGTTCCGACAACTCCGGCCGGAAGAAAGAAAAACACCAAACAGGTAGATCTGGTTGCAAAACTGTTTGACGAGATCGCACCGAAGTATGAGAACCGCAAGGGCGGATATACAAGAATCGTAAAGATCGGACAGCGTAAAGGTGACGCTGCAATGGAAGTTCTGATCGAGCTGGTATAGTCTGAAATTAAGAAACGTAAAGAAACCGCCGGAACCGGGCAGAACCCCGGGGCCGGCGGTTTTTCTATATGAGGGACATATGATAAAAATAGCGGTATGTGATGATGAGAAATATTATGCAGATCAGATAAGTCAGGAAATTCAGAAACATGGCAGAAAAATGGGACTGAAATTGAGTGTGGATGTTTATTATGACGCTGCCGGTTTTTTTGAGGGGCCGATAGAGAGTTATCAGATCCTTTTTCTGGATGTAAAGCTGCAAAATGGGGAAAGCGGGATAGAACTGGGCAAAAAGTTGCGAGAAAAGTCTTCGCGCGCGATTATTATTTATGTGTCAGCATATATTGAGATGGCTCCAATGGGCTATGAGGTAGAAGCTTTTCGCTACCTTCTGAAAAAGGATATTGAGAAAACACTGGCCTATACACTGGAGGATGCGATCGCTAAGCTACATAAGCAAAATTATAATTATGTAATCCGTACAAAAGGGAAAACGCAGACTCTTCCCCTGGATGAAATCCTGTACTTTGAGAGCTATAAACGGTATGTAACCATCTATACTTCTCATGAAAATTACAAGCAATATCGGAAGATTTCAGATTTGGAACAGGAGTTGTTGGAGTACGGCTTCGGAAGGATTTATAAAAGTTATCTGGTAAACTGGAAACATGTACAGACCATTGAGAATGGAAAAGCACTGATGGATAATGGTATCAGACTCACCTGCAGCAGGACAAATTATCAGGAGATCATCAGACAGTACATTCTGTGGGTAGGGAGAGAATCATGACAGTATGGATATCTTTTATGGTTATAGGAATAGAGATTTTAGCATTCTATCTTCTGGCTGAAGGTTTTTTTGAACGCAGATATCAGAAAAAATGGTTATACAGTGCAGTGCTGCTGATTAGTTTTTTGGGGAGCAGTCTGTTTAAAAATTTTCTTGATTTTGAAAATACACTGTTAAAAACTGTACCGGTGGTGCTGCTTTTTATTTGTCTGCTCGTATTTTTTTACAAAGGAAGCATTTGGAAGAAACTATTTCTCGCCTTAGTGTATTATGTAATCTTGTATGCAGTCAGCTACGGAGTCATATTAGGGATCATGCTGGTCGGGAAAGTGACAGTGGAAGATATTTTGTCAACAGTAGGGTTATGGATGTTAGGTGTGATCTTGTCTGACGCTATGGTGCTACTTGTCTGCTATATTCTTGGGAAGGCAATGAAAAATCATAGAATGCAGATCCGGCAGCCCTTCTATTACTGGCTGCAGATATTGGTGATACAGGTAGGAACGGTATTAAATTTAAGCCTGGTAGTTTATTATGCAATTCAAACCAATGCAGTCAGCGGATGGCTGTTGGCTGATGTCATCTTATTAGTTGTTAGCAATATATTATTTTTACTTTTAGAAAACAGGCTGGAAAGGGCAAGAGAGCTGTCTGCGCAGAATAAAGAATTGGAACAACAGTTAAAATATGAGGAAAGCAGGCAGAAGATCATACTGGATAACTACCGCAGACAGAGAAGTCTCACGCATGATTTTAACAGTCACCTGTATGTGATAGAGGGTCTGGTGAAACAGAAAAAATATCAGGAAGCAGAAAAATATTTGAACAATCTTGCACAGACTACAGCGCTGGATCTGGAAGTTATTCATACGGGAAATGCGGTGGCAGATACGATCCTAAACCGATATTGCCAGAA
>DXFG01000112.1 GCA_019114545.1 Candidatus Blautia pullistercoris
CATGTTTATACGGAAAAGACGCTGACCGATGATCTTAGAAAATCTGCAGAGCTTGTCCGGCTGGCCCATGACAAAGGGCTTTATCTCGGTTCTGCACCGGACACTTTTCTGGGATCGGCCCTTCAGACGGCAAGACAGGCCATAGACAGAGGCCTTCTGGGAGAAATCCATTCTTTTGCCGTGTCTGCCAACCGCTGCAATGAGATCCTGCTGGATATGTTCAGCTTTCTGAAACAGCCGGGAGGAGGGATTGTCTGTGATTATGGGGTATATTATGTCACAGCTCTGGTAAGTCTCCTGGGACCGGTGGCCCGTGTGGGAGGTGCTGTGGGATATCCCTATCCGGACAAAACGCCTAATGAAAGCCAGGTAAACGCAGTTCTTCAGTTTAAAAACGGCGTGACAGGAACCTTTCATATAGATTCTGATTCAGTGATGGAAGACCAGGCCTATTTTGGAATCTTCGGAACAAAGGGAATCCTGTTTCTCACAGACCCGAATCAATTCGGCGGTGAGGTAAGATTTCTGCCAAAGGGAGACGGCCTTAAAAACCGGCCGGAGGTTCAGGTACTGAAAACGGTAAATCCTTACAATGACAATTCCAGAGGGATCGGCCCCTGGGATATGGCGGATACGATTCTGAACGGTACGCCTCTCCGTGCCTCCGGGGAAATGGCCTACCATGTTCACGAGGTGCTGAATGCCATGCTGGAAGGCGGGACTGCCGGGGCTTTTAGGGACATTTCTTCTGTCTGCCAAAGGCCGGAGCCCCTTGTGGAGGGATGAATGACTCCAAACCTTCAGGTATGGACACACAAACAAAAGGAATCTTCTGTAATCCATCCGGGCGATTTATAATAAAGACAGATAAAAAAAGCAGATAAAAAGCAGGAGGTATGGATCATGGAATATGCAACTTTAAATAATGGATTAAAAATGCCAATGGAAGGGATCGGAACCTTTCTTCTTAAGCCTGCAGAGGCAGAAGAATCCGTTTATCAGGCACTGAAAGCCGGATATCGCCTTGTAGATACAGCCAATGCCTACATGAATGAAAAAGGCGTGGGAAGAGGCATTAAGAAAAGCGGCGTTAAGAGAGAGGACATTTTTCTTGTGACAAAGCTGTGGCCTACAGAATATGAAGACGGAGCAAAAGCCATTGAGGATACTCTGAAAAGACTGGATACAGATTATGTGGATCTTCTGATCCTCCATCAGCCGGTAGGAAATTATCTGGCAGGTTATAAGGCTATGGAAGAAGCCTATAAGGCCGGAAAGGTAAAGGCTCTGGGACTTTCTAATTTCCCCCAGGAGCTGATCCAGGATGTGATCGATCACTGCGAGATCAAGCCTCAGATGGTACAGGTAGAGGCTCATCCTTATTATCCTCAGACAGAACTGAAAGCTTATCTGGCAAAATATGAGATGGTGCTGATGGCCTGGTATCCTCTTGGACACGGAGACAAATCTCTTGTGGGTGAAGAAGTATTTACCAAACTTGCAGAAAAATACGGAAAGACCAATGCCCAGATTGTTCTCAGATGGCATGTACAGGCTGGCAATGTGATCATTCCGGGCTCTAAAAATGCAGACCATATCAAGGATAATTTCAACATCTTCGATTTTGCACTGACAGAGGAGGAGATGGCAGAGATCGGAAAGCTGGATAAGAACACCAGATATTATAATATGTCTCTGGAAGATGCAGCTAAGAACTATCTGTCTTTGCAGATTGATTTTAATGCTCAGGAGTAAGAAAAATCCTGAGGAGCCCCACAAAGAGCAAATGCTTATGTGGGGCTCCTTTTTTGGCAATATGAAGGAAAACCTGGATATGGCTTTACATTTTCATACAGGATATCTTATAATTGAACAAAGGTCAGGAGCCGGAATATAGCGCTTCTTTAAAGAGGAGAGGAGTATATGGGAAAAGTATTCAATATCACAGCAGACTGTAAACCAGAGCTTCATTATATGGTAAACATCGACAGTCGTTTGAAAAAAATCAAAGAACTGATAGACAAAGGAGAATACTTTGCCATAAATCGTGCCAGGCAATATGGTAAAACAACAACATTACGGGGATTGAGCCGTTTCCTTCAGAAAGAATATCTGGTGGCAGACATGGATTTTCAAACCTTTGGAGACGCAAAATTTAAAAATGAAAATGTTTTTTCTCTAGCATTTGCCAGAGTATTTATCAGGGTGCTGAAAAGAAAAGAGAACACTTTTTCAGAAAGAATGCAGGAAATCTTCCGGGAGATGGAAGAAATATTAAGAAGAAAAGATGAGAACTTTGAATTGCAGGAACTATTTGAGTATGTAAGCGATATCTGCGGTGCAGCAACCGCCCCTGTGGTATTGATCATCGATGAGGCAGACAGTGCTACAAACAATCAGGTTTTTCTGGATTTTCTTTCACAGCTGCGGGCATATTATATAGACCGGGATCAGACTCCGGCTTTCAGGTCTGTAATTCTGGCAGGAGTTTATGATATTAGAAATCTAAAACTGAAAATAAGACCGGGAGACAGCCATCGGAGAAACAGCCCCTGGAACATTGCAGTAAAATTTGATGTAGACATGAGCTTTTCAAAAGAGGATATTGCAGGCATGCTCAGAGAGTATGAGGCAGACTGGAATACAGGGATGGATATACAGGAAACAGCAGGAGGTCTGTATGCTTATACTTCCGGTTATCCGGTTTTGGTCTCGGCGCTGTGCAAGATCATGGATGAAGAGTTACCTGCTTCAGGAAGGTATCCGGATAAAAAGTCTGCCTGGACACAGAAAGGCTTGCTGGAAGCTGTGAGAATCCTTTTGTCAGAAAAGAATACCCTTTTTGAGTCTATGATCAATAAGCTTAGTGATTATCCTCAACTGAAAAGCATGGTGAAGACGATGCTGTTTACCGGGCAGAGCATTCTGTATAATCCGGATAATGAAGGGATAGATATGGCTGTTATGTTTGGATTTGCGTCTGTGGCAGACAATACAGTAAGGATTGCCAACCGTATTTTTGAGACACGGCTGTATAATCTGTTTCTTTCTGAGTTGGGGGAAGGGGGAGCAGATCTATATAAAGAGTCTTTAAAAGATAAGGAAGGGTTTGTGGAAAACGGCATATTGAACATGAAACGGGTGCAGGAAAAGTTTATAGTACATTTTCATGACATTTATGGAGACTGTGACGGGGATTTTCTGGAGGAAGATGGACGGAAATATTTTCTTTTGTATCTGAGACCTATTATTAATGGAACAGGAAATTATTATATAGAGGCAAGAACAAGGAATCTGCGCAGAACAGATGTGATCGTAGATTACAATGGCGTACAGTATATTATTGAAATGAAAATATGGCATGGAGAAGAATATCACCGCCGGGGAGAAGAACAGCTGGCGGGATATCTGGAAGATTACCATCAAAAGCAGGGGTACCTGATCAGTTTTAATTTTAATAAAAATAAAAAGCCGGGAATAAGAGAAGTCCGTATAAAGGATAAAATTATAATTGAAGCAGTTATTTAGGCTGAAGAAAAGATTATAGAGAAAATAGACTGTTTGAAACAGGACAGATTAAGATTTATTAAAATCACAATCTGTCCTGTTTCCATATAAAATATTTTACAGAAAGCTCCCGGTCCGGCTTTGGGAGCATTTTTTTATGTCCTCTAAAGTACCTGCAGCCACGATCCGTCCTCCGTCCAGACCGCCCCCAGGTCCCATGTCTATGATATAATCGGCATTTCTTATTACATCCAGATCATGTTCGATAACAATAACAGTAGCGCCCTGGCTGATCAGCGTCTGGAACACGCCCAGAAGTGTTTGGACATCCAGAGGATGAAGGCCGATGGTAGGCTCGTCGAAAATGAAAACAGAGTCGGCCTGGGGCTTTCCCATTTCGCTGGCCAGCTTCAGCCGCTGGGCTTCCCCTCCGGAGAGACTGGGAGTCTCTTCTCCCAGAGTCAGATAGCCAAGGCCCAGATCCTGAAGGATCTGAAGACGCTGATGGACGGATTTCAGATCTTTACAGGCTTCCAGGGCCTGGGAAACGTCCATGGACATGAGCTGAGGCAGGGAATAGGAGGCCCCGGCTTTATTTATATACCGGATCAGCCCGGCTTCTTTGGAGTATCTGGAGCCTCGGCATTGGGGACAGGGAATCTCCACATCAGGAAGAAATTGCACGTCCAGGCTGATTACCCCGGTGCCGTCGCAGACCGGGCAGCGGAGAGCTCCGGTGTTATAGGAGAAAGCCCCTGCCTTCCAGCCTTTCTCTTTGGCTGAGGGAGTTTTTGCAAAAGTTTTCCGCAATTCGTCATGGATATTGGCATAGGTGGCTACCGTGGAGCGGACGTTAATACCAATAGGTGTAGCGTCGATCAGTTTCACCTGCTTTATATCCGGAGCTTCTACAGAACACACATGGTCCGGCAGCTTCTTCTTCTTTGCCAGGGATTCCAGGCCGGGGACCAGGCTTTCCAGTACCAGGGTGGTCTTTCCGGAACCGGAGACTCCTGTGACCAGGGTAAGTCTGCCTTTTGGAATGTCT
>DXFG01000009.1 GCA_019114545.1 Candidatus Blautia pullistercoris
TCCTGCAAATCCGGTAAATTCCAAATTTCCCCGGGGGTCTGTGACCAGACTCAGGGAAGTCATCCACTCCTCCTTGATCTTTTTCTTTAATTCCACATAGGCAGGTTTCTGGGAATTGTCCTTGCGGATCAGCCCGCAGGGAGCTCCCAGCCATTTATTATCGTCGTCGAAATCCCAGGTTGTGATCGCCTGGACATAGGGGGATTCAAAAAGCACCGTGTACATCTCCACCACTTCTCTGGCCTGGCGTTCTTCTCCCTCAGGGGTAGTAGGCCAGTAAGGAATCTGATAGTCATTGAGATCCTCGATTTCCGAAGGCATGAGATGTCCCGAGATCAGGGTGTTTTCTGTAAAGTGCAAAGGCAGTCCGAAGTGAGAGAATCTCTCCAGAACCTCCTGTATCTTCTCTATTCCCCAATACCCCTGATGTTGATGGGATTGGATACCGATAGTCGAAATAGGAACTCCCGCCTCAAGACAGCCCTCTATCAATATCTCATAAGCCTGGCTGGTATTAAAATCATTAATAACCAGCATTGCCCCCGGATTACTTTTTCTGGCTTCTTCAAAGACCCTTTTGACCAATTTGATCCTTCCCATGTCTTTGCATATCCTGGTGATCCCATTATCATATTTGTCAAATACCGGCATGATCACTACTTCATTTATTACGTCCCAAGCGTCAATCGTTCCCTTAAATGCGCCAACATCGCGGCGAATCCGCATAAGCTGCCGCTCCAGGATTTCTTCATTGCTAAGATTCAGAAGCCAGGAGGCTGTCTGGGTATGCCAGCAAAGCGGATGGCCTTTGATAGTGATGCCCTTCTTTTTCAAAAACTGTGCCGCCGCCATTAAATTCTGCTGATTGGTTTTTCCCTCTTCTGGCTCATACTGTCCCCAGTAAAAAGGGAGAGTAGCAAAATTAAAAAGATCCAGCCACAATTCCATTCTTTCCTGCAAGATTTCCCTTCTTTGGCCGTCCAGGTTTTCTCTGCACAATTCTAACGTATCAAAGGCGTTGCAGCCAAATAAAAATTCCTGTTTTTTCTGTCTGACCTCCACAGCTTTTCCTGCGAGAGGTTTTCCTTCCCTGTCCTGAAAATGCAGGACTGCCTTCCCTTTTCTATGCTCTAACCTATCCATAATTCCTCCCCGATTCGTCTATCCCAAAATTTCTGCGGTACCGTTTTTTTTGTTATCTTCAATATAACATTCTTATAAATAATGCTCTATTGGATTTTTGCTTTTTATCAATATTTTTTTGCTTTCTCTTTTTCATTCTTAACCATAAGCATCTTAAAAGCTCTCCAAAAAAATCCTTCAGCCCCATCAAAAAGCGGTTCCAGTCCATAATTCAGAAGTTTTACCTGACAATCCACATTTTCTTTATAAAATCCTCTGTTTTTCCACCGCAATTTTTGCTATATTATAGTTACATTTTCTGCGGTTCTATTCAATATTTCCAATAGCAAAGGAGAGTCTCATGATTAAATCGGATCTTTCTGAGCCCTGGCTTTTCGGTCATAATATGACTATTAATATTTCTTATGGGGATTTTTATACTTCTTTCCCCACCCATTGGCACAATTTTGTAGAGATTATTGCTCCGCTATCGCCAGATCTTATACGGATTTTCTGTCCTGCATACGGAAGATTCTCTGTTTGAAGAAAATCCTTTGCCCCTGCTCCTAAAGCTCCTGGACATCAGCACTAGAGATTTTCCTTTCAAAGAACTTCATATGTATGAAATTCTTCTGCATTTTTTTATTATCATCGGAAATCACAACCTTCTTATAAAAAATCAGCTTTATGCCCAGAAAACCTCCAGACAAAAAGCCGATGACCAAAAATTTGATGCGGTTACGGACTATATATGTGAACACTGTACCCGAAAGCTCACTATGGAAGAGACGGCTGCATTTGCCGGTTTCAGCAAATATCACTTTTCCCGTATCTTTAAAGAATATTATCAGATGTCCTTTCCGGAATATATTGCGTCTCTGCGTATTTCAAAGGCCACAGAGCTACTGGAAAATTCCTCTCTTTCTATCTTGGAGATTGCCATGCGGTCCGGATTTTCCAATCTTTCCTCTTTTAACCGGGCATTTAAAGAAATACATAACTGTACTCCTTCTCAGTTCCGGAAAATGGCAGAGTTTTCCCCGGATTCATAAAAGGACCGGGGTGTTTACCTGCCGGCAGCATAAAACCATAGAAAGTCTGCCCATGAGCTGCTTTCTTTTCCATAAGAAGATGCATATAGACCAACCGTACAGCCTACAAATCCTCCAGATGCTTCTGTAGTGTAATACTCCAGAGAAATCCCTTCTGCTACGGATACTCTTCCTTTTCCCTGATCCAAAAAGATTCCCGCCTTCTGATTTTCTGTTTTAAGATGTATTTCCAGTCTTTTTTTCTCTATCTGTTTTTCTGCCAGAACCTCTTCCTTCCCTTGTACCACCTGCGTCACACAAAAAAGAAAGGTTTTTCCCTTTTTTATCACTTCCATTTTCAAATGGTTTTTCTGGTTCTGAAACAGTAAAAGTCCGGCTGCGTCTCCTTCTGCTTCTAATTCAAATTCCATCTGTGTTGATACGTACATAGAATAAGAACACTGGCGTACACCCAAATATGAAAAGGCCGCACAATCCTTTGCCTGTGTCTTACTGGCATAGATGCGCAGATATCCTTTTCTGGCTTTTAAAGAATAATTTTCTTCAGATCTTTGGCATACTCCCAGCAAACGCTGATCCAGCTCCCCGCCCCAAAAATGAAACAGCACATCTTCTCCCATTTCTTTTGGAAAACGGCATTCCTCCAAAGGAATCTCCAACTGATTCTCCAGAATCCCTTTCCCCGGACTGATAACTGGCCATCCATCTTCCCAGTCTACTTTTGCCAAAAAAGTCTCTCTTCCCAGACTGCTTCCGCCGCAA
This sequence comes from Candidatus Blautia pullistercoris, assembly GCA_019114545.1. GTDB lineage: Bacteria > Bacillota > Clostridia > Lachnospirales > Lachnospiraceae > Blautia > Blautia pullistercoris. The sequence goes on from DXFG01000009.1 coordinate 2,937, forward strand.
AGAGTACGGCTGGCAAGCATAACCATATACCATTCTCCATTTTCATCATCAAATAAGTCTCCATGACCTGCGCAGGTTATAGGATAATTTTTTCCCAAATGACGATGTGTCAGGACAGGATTTCTGGGACAGCCCTCAAAGTCTTTTTGAAGACTCTTACTTCTTGCAGCCATAACAGAATGTTCATATCCCGTTCCGCCTTCCGCATAAATAAGATAGTAATATCCGTCCTTTTTATATAAATGAGGGCCTTCCGGCCAAATCACATGACGGGCAAATCCTTTCCAGATGCGTCTGCTCTCTCCCACAAGTTTCATTTGTTTTAAATCCAGTTCCTGAATCCATATTTCCCAGTCTCCATTATGCTTTACTCCATTTTGATTCGGTCTGGTTCCTACATAATAGCAGGTGCCATCTTCATCAAAAAAAAGACTGGGATCAATCCCTTGGGCTTGCGGACCTAGATAATAAGGTTCCGACCAGGGTCCTTTCGGAGTGTCTGCTTTAACGACAAAATTACCTCCCTGATCAATATTTGTAGTAATCAGATAAAAGGTATCCTCATGAAAGCGTAAAGTAGGCGCAAAAATACCCCTGGATATTTCATCTCCCTCTAATAGAAGCTGAGACGGTCGGTCCAGAACATTTCCCAGCTGTTCCCAGTGAGCCAAATCTCTGCTGTGAAAAATCGGCACTCCTGGAAAATAAGCAAAGCTGGAATTTACTAAATAAAAGTCATTTTCTACTCTGCATATGGAAGGATCTGGATAGAATCCTCTCAACACAGGATTTTTTGCTTTTGTCATTGTCATTCTCCTATCATAATACATAGCCAAATCCAAGAATTGTAAATTTTTTCTTTTCTTCCCCCGGCGCTGGTAAAATTTCTACTATATGTTCCCGGCTCTCCGTCTCAGAAAAGAGGATTACAGCATTGCAATGTATCCAGCCATTTATCCTAGGATCTGCTGTCATTTTATAATGGCCGTCTACAAAAACATCCGCTTTGCCTGTATCGGTTTCTCCTTCATCTTTAAAAATCAAAAGCAATGCGCGGCATAAGATTTTCAGTGTGAAAGCCTCTGTCTCTTCTGCCTGGCCGGTATACTGCCAGTTATAAGGAAACTGTGGAGTCCCATATATATCCATGTCAATTTCAACCTCCTGCAGTTTCTGATCTGTACCGCAAAAGCTCCCTTCTGAAATCCTGGCCTTTTGGCAAAGTTCCTTT
>DXFG01000113.1 GCA_019114545.1 Candidatus Blautia pullistercoris
ACTGTGAAGTCACGGCAACCCCGCTATGCGGAAGGTGCCAACCTGAGCGAATAAATCGAACAATAAGAGGATTCATATTGTATCATATGTGGGTCCGCTTATGCGGGCCCTTTCCTATGGCAGAATACATCCGCTTCCCTGAATGGGTGAAAGACAAATGAAAGGAGAACAACATGGAAAAAAGATTATTTACATCAGAGTCTGTTACAGAAGGTCATCCGGATAAAATGTGCGATGCCATTTCCGATGCGATCTTAGACGCACTTATGGAAAAAGATCCTATGAGCCGTGTAGCCTGCGAGACAGCAACTACCACAGGTCTGGTCATGGTCATGGGAGAGATTACCACCAAGGCATATGTGGATATCCCCAGGATTGTCCGGGACACGGTAAGAGAGATCGGATATACAAGAGCAAAATATGGTTTTGACGCAGATACCTGCGGTGTGATCACTACCATTGACGAGCAGTCTGCCGATATTGCTCTGGGCGTGGACAAGGCTCTGGAAGCCAAGGAACATAAAATGTCTGAGGAAGAATTGGATGCCATTGGCGCCGGTGACCAGGGTATGATGTTTGGTTTTGCTACAGACGAGACAGAAGAATATATGCCTTATCCTATCGCCCTTGCCCATAAGCTGGCCAGACAGCTGACAAAAGTCCGCAAAGACGGCACGCTGACTTACTTAAGACCTGATGGAAAGACACAGGTAACTGTAGAGTACGATGAAAATGACAGACCTGTACGTCTGGATGCTGTAGTACTTTCTACCCAGCACGATCCTGAAGTGACCCAGGAACAGATCCATGAAGATATTAAGAAACATGTGTTTGACCCGATCCTGCCCAAGGAAATGGTTGATGAAAACACAAAATTCTTTATTAATCCTACGGGCCGTTTTGTTATCGGCGGACCTCACGGAGACAGCGGACTGACAGGACGTAAGATCATCGTGGATACCTACGGCGGATATGCCCGTCACGGCGGCGGAGCTTTTTCCGGAAAAGACTGCACCAAGGTAGACCGTTCTGCAGCCTACGCCGCCCGTTATGTGGCAAAGAATCTGGTGGCGGCAGGCCTGGCAAGAAAATGCGAGATTCAGTTATCTTATGCTATCGGCGTTGCCCATCCTACCTCGATCATGGTAGATACCTTTGGTACAGGAAAGCTTTCCGACAACCGTCTGGTAGAGATCATCCGGGAGAATTTTGATCTGAGACCGGCAGGAATTATCAAGATGCTGGATCTGCGCCGTCCCATTTACAAGCAGACCGCTGCATACGGACATTTCGGAAGAAACGACCTGGATCTGCCCTGGGAGAAACTGGACAGAGCAGACACCCTGAAGAAATATCTGGAACAGTAAAACAGAAAAAAGCGGGGAGCCTCCCCGCTTTTTTAAATTCCTCTGAAATCAAACAAGTCCTTTACCGATATGCCCAGAGCCTCAGCAATATCCAGAAGACTGTCCAGGGATATGGAAGTCTTGATATTAGGTGCTTCGATATTGCTGATATGGGTCCTGCTTAAGCCTACAAGGGAAGCCAGCTGTCCCTGAGTCAGGCCTTTCAGTTTGCGGTAATAGGAAATGGTAAGCCCCAGTTCCCGGAGCTGTTTCAGACGCTTATCTTCTGTCATTGCCAATCTCCTTTTTGCTACACTATAGCATTGGAAATAAATGGCAAAAACAAACTGTGAATATGCAAATGCAAAATTATATAAGCATAAGCAAATTAATAGTAGGAAAATGCAAATTATAAGCCGTTTATGGTATGGCACATATCCTCTAAACGGAATATCCGGACATGACTGCCGGAAATTGCCTCAAACCCGGCCACAAAATCGGAAGTAGAGAAAAGATAGTACCATTTCTCCCTGTCAGGAAAGAGCCCGGCGTGTTTCTGAAGAACAGAAAGTGTATCCACATCCAGCCAGTCTTCCGTAAGAAAACAGGAGCCAAGGAGAATCTGCTTTTCCCCGGCAGCGGCGATGGGGATGTACTCTGTGCGCTTTCTTGTAGGATGCTGCCCCCACCACATGCCTACCTGATCTATAGAAAAGGGGACATCTCCCCGCATTTGCTCCAGGCGGAGAAAATCACGGCAGATATCTTCAAAGGCAGACTTTAAATAAACAGAAAGAGCGGGGAACACATGATTTTGAAAGATTTCCCTGCCCTTTCCTGTTTCAATCTCTCCCTGGAAAGGATAGACAAAGGTGTACCAGAAGCGGAACCCACTGTCCAGGATTCTGTATAAAGCCCGGCGGCTGGAGACAGGTTCAGTAACAGGAACCAGTTTTTCAGTCAGTCCCTGCTTTTCCAGAGAAGTCAGGAGACTGCTGGCAGCACTGGGGGTAAGCTCTGTTCGGTCACAGATTTCCTGCAGATGCCGGGGGATAGAGCCGATGGCAGCCAGGATCCCGCCTATGAGAGGAGAACTTCCATAATGCCTTTGGAGTTTTTCCGGGACCAGCCTGTATAGACTGCCTTTTTCCCGGAAAAATAATTGTTCCAGATTTTCTTTGACCGGAAACTCCGAAGAGAAGTACTCCAGGAGTCCGGGATTGCCTCCGGTAACACTGTAAAGAAGCATTTGATCCATAGGAGAAAGCTCCGGATACAGGCGGCAGAGTTCAAAAAAGTTGAAATTTCTAAGGCGGAAGGCCCGGTCTTTCCTGGGAGCTTCTTTTTCCCAAATACTGGATGGTTTACATAAAATTACAAAAAGCCTGCAGGCAGGGTCCTCTTTTTCCAGAGCCAGAAGCTGGGTGGAAAGACGGCGGTTCTGAGCAGAAAGATATTGGAAATCATCCAGGATCAGTACCAGAGGCTCTCCAAGAGAAGCCTTTTTTAAAGCTTTCATAAGCCCGGAAGTCCTGGTGACTGTGGCAAAACTTTCCCCCAGTTCACGAAGGCACACATCCCGGAGCAAGCGGAAATTCTCCTGCCAGGGAACACAGGAAGCCTTATAGAAAAGTGTCTTTTTTCCCTTCAGAAACTCTTCAAGCAGACGCGATTTTCCTTCTCCCGGATAGGAATAAAGAGAAACACAGCAGGGCATACCGGCATCATAAAGCTGATTTAATTTTGTAAGTAATTGTTCTTTATCGATAAACATGATCTGTCCTTTTCAATTCTAAGTTTTTGGCCTTGCTATCCTCATTTTAGAGGGGATCTGACAGAAAGTCAAAGTATTTCCCCGGAATTTTTATAGAAAGTTTAGATTTAGCCCCTGTTTCTTTAGAGGAAAAAGAAAAAAATTATGCTATAATGGACAAAGATAAGAAAGAGGCAGGAATATATATGAAGCTGAAGACAAGAATTATTATTTCATTTTTTATTATCGTGCTTGAGCCTGTGATCTTTACTGTTCTGGCATTCTGGGCCTTCAGCCACTATCAGCTGGGCCTTATTGAAAAACAGTACGGGATAGAGAATCCTACTTATGAGTCTTTGGCCAACACAGCAGAGGTTGTGGCGCATCTGACCAATAAGGCGGCACAAGAGCTGGAAGAGACAGCCGAGACGAATCCGGAACAGTTTACGGACGTTCAGTATCTGGAAGAGATGAATACGGAACTGAAAGACAGCAATTCTTATCTCCTGGTACGGGAGGACGGCAGGATCACGTATTTTGGCTGTGAAAATTATCCCAGCGAGCTGATCGAGAAGCTGGATAATATTTATCAGGGAGACGATGCGGGTATCAGCGACAGGGTATATCTGGGCGACAGAGTCCAGTCTCTGGTAAAGCAGATCAATTTCTCAACATCTGCGATCCAGGAAGGAAATGTTTACATTGTTTCCAATGCTCTTGAGACCCTTCCCCAGCTTCGGAACCTCACGGAAACCATGATCATTACGGTGATCCTGATCCTGGCGATCACTGCTCTGTGGCTTACATGGTGGATCTACCGGGGTGTGATCGCACCTTTGGATAAGCTGCGGATGGCTACCCAGAAGATCAAGGATGGGGATCTGAACTTTTCTGTGACTACAGAAGGCGTCAGCGAGATCGCAGACCTGTGCCAGGATTTTGAGGACATGCGCCAGCGTCTGAAGGAGAATGCCGAGGAGAAGGTGGCCTTTGACAAAGAGAGCAAGGAGCTGATCAGCAATATATCCCATGATCTGAAGACGCCGATCACTGCTATCAAGGGATATGTGGAAGGGATCATGGACGGAGTGGCCAATACTCCGGAGAAGCAGGAGCGCTATATTAAAACCATATATACAAAAGCAAATGATATGGACCGGCTGATCAATGAACTGACCTTTTATTCCAAGATGGATACCAACCGGATTCCTTATACCTTTAATAAGATTTCCGTGACAGATTTTTTTGACGACTGTGCGGAAGACCTCAGCCTGGAACTGGAGGCAAAAGGTGTGGACTTCGCCTACTCCAATTACGTGGAACCGGAAGTCATGGTCATTGCAGATGCGGAACAGATTAAGAGAGTAGTAAATAATATTGTCAGCAATTCTCTGAAATATATGGCCCCGGGACGGATCAAGAGGATCAATCTCAGGGTAAGAGATGTGGGTGACTTTATCCAGGTGGAACTGGAGGATAACGGCAAAGGGATCGCAGCCAGGGATCTTCCCAACATATTTGACCGGTTTTACCGCACAGACGCTTCCAGAAATTCTTCCCAGGGAGGAAGCGGCATAGGGCTTTCCATTGTAAAGAAGATCATGGAAGACCACGGAGGAAAGGTGTGGGCCACAAGCAAGGAAAATATCGGGACAGTCATGTACTTTGTCCTTAGAAAATATCAGGAGGTACCCGTAAATGAGTAAAATTTTAATTATTGAAGATGAAGAGGCCATTGCAGATCTGGAGAAGGACTATCTGGAACTCAGTGGCTTTGAGGTGGAGATCGAGCACAGGGGAGACGTAGGGCTGAAAAGAGCTCTGGAAGAAGATTTCGACCTGTTTATCCTGGATTTAATGCTTCCGGAGGTAGACGGCTTTGAAATCTGCCGGGAGATCCGTAATCAGAAGAATACGCCTATTATCATGGTGTCCGCCAAGAAGGATGACATTGATAAGATCCGTGGATTGGGCCTGGGAGCAGACGACTATATGACAAAGCCTTTCAGTCCCAGTGAGCTGGTGGCAAGAGTAAAGGCTCATCTGGCCAGATATGAGCGTCTCATCGGCACCGGCGTTCAGGAGAATGATGTGATCGAGATCCGGGGGCTGAAGATTGATAAGACTGCCCGACGGGTATGGGTAAACGGAGAAGAGAAAAATTTCACTACCAAAGAATTCGACCTCCTTACTTTCCTGGCTCAGAACCCCAACCGGGTTTTTACCAAAGATGAATTGTTTAAGGAAATCTGGGATATGGAATCTATCGGCGATATTGCCACGGTTACTGTCCATATCAAGAAGATCCGGGAAAAAATAGAGTTTAACACAGCAAAACCTCAGTATATTGAAACTATCTGGGGAGTAGGATACCGGTTTAAGGTGTAAAC
>DXFG01000010.1 GCA_019114545.1 Candidatus Blautia pullistercoris
GTGTGATCACCATGAAGAAAGGCGTGATTGTCAGCGACGAACAGGAAGGGGAATATCGGAATGCGAATTAGTACCATTGCATACATATTTAAACAGGGATTTAAAAATATCTGGCGTAACCTGCGGTTCTCCCTGGCATCTATTTCTACTATGGCTGCCTGTATCTTCCTCTTCGGTCTGTTTCTGGCGCTGGTCATGAACTTTAATTATATTGTCCGTTCTGCAGAGGAAGGGATTGCCGTTCTGGTATATTTTGATGAAGACATCACCCAGGATCAGATCGATGAGATTGGCAGACAGATAGAGGCCCGACAGGAAGTGGCAAGAATGGACTACATATCTGCGGATGAGGCTTGGGAAGCATACAGCGAGGTATATCTGGGTGAAGACAATGACGAACTGGCAGAAGGCTTTATGCAGGATAATCCTCTGGCGAACTCTTCCAGGTTTGATGTATACCTGAAAAATGTAGAAGGCCAGGAAGATCTGGTAAGCTTCATTGAAGGTCTGGATGGCGTGCGAAGAGTGGAGCAGTCCGAGGCAGCGGCAGATGTTCTTTCTACCTTCAACCGGCTGATCGGATATGTGTCTATCGTTATTGTACTGATCCTTTTGATCGTTGCTCTTTTCCTTATCCGGAATACCATTACCATGGGTATTTCTGTACGTCAGGAAGAGATTGGAATCATGAAGCTGATCGGTGCCACCGACTTCTTTGTAAGATCTCCCTTTGTAATTGAGGGAATTCTTCTGGGAGCCATAGGCGCAGCCATTCCGATCTGCATCTTATACTTTTTGTATAACAGGATTATCACTTACGTAGTCGAGAGATTCCAGAATATTGGAAACTTTCTTCAGTTCCTGCCTGTATCAGATGTCTTCCAGTATCTGCTTCCTGTGGGACTGGGACTTGGAATCGGTATCGGCTTTATTGGAAGTATTTTCTCAGTGAGAAAACACCTTAGAGTATGACAGAACTTTTAAAAGCAAAGAACAAAAGAACAGGTTAGCAAACTGGCAGGACACACAGAGGTTGTGGGTCTTGCCAGTATTTATGTGGGCAGAAAAGAAGATCGGAGGAAGAAGAATGGAACAGGGCAAATTCAGAAAAGGTTTTGTAGTAGGAATGGCATGCACCCTGCTCATCGGAGGAGGCGGACTGAAGGTTTATGATGTCCTGGAGTCCAATGAGCGGAACCAGGGGGCAGTGACAGACAGCTTTGTCCAGAAGGCAAAGTATATAGAGGATACGGTAAAGGAAAGTTATACCGGAGAAGTAGATGATACAGAAATGGAAGAATACATGTATAAAGGGATGATGGCCAGTTTAGGGGATCCCTACTCTGCTTACTATACCAGCGAGGAATATGAAGAACTGACTACGGAGACGACAGGTTCTTATGAAGGGATCGGTGTGGTCATGCAGCAGGACGCCGAAACCGGAGAAGTCAAGGTGGTGCGGTGCTATGAAGGGGCTCCCGGAGCAGAAGCCGGACTGCAGCCGGAGGATGTGCTGATCCAGGTAAACGGAGAGTCTGTTTCCGGCATGGAGCTTTCCGAGGTGGTGGATAAGGTAAAGAGTTCCCAGGACACGGCCCATCTTACCATAGCAAGGGGAGGAGAGAGTGAATACCTGGAAATTGACGTGCCTTTAGAAGAAGTGAATATCCCTGTGGTGAATCATGAAATGCTGGAAGACCAGATCGGATATATTGCCCTGTATGAATTTACAGAGCAGACAGAGTCTCAATATCAGGCAGCTTTTGAGGATCTGGAAAGCCAGGGAATGGAGAGACTGATCATTGATGTAAGGAATAATCCAGGTGGCCTTCTCACCTCAGTCTGCGATATCCTGGAAGATATCCTTCCAGAAGGTCTGATCGTGTATACAGAGGATAAAGACGGAAATCGGGAGGAATACACCTGCAGCGGAGAGAATGAACTGGAAATCCCTCTGGCAGTGCTGGTGAATGGAAACAGTGCCAGCGCTTCGGAAATTTTTGCCGGCGCTATCCAGGATTATGGAACCGGAACTATCGTAGGGACCACCACATTTGGAAAAGGCATTGTCCAGAGCCTGATCCCTTTTACAGATGGCAGCGCCATCAAGACCACAACTGCAAAGTATTATACCCCCAGCGGAAGATGTATCCATGGTACGGGAATTGAACCGGATATTGCAGTAGAACTTGACGAAGGCCTGGAACAGGAGACCTCCATTCCCCATGAACAGGATAACCAGCTTCAGAAAGCCATTGAGACAGTAAAAGAGCTGGGATAAAGGCAGTCCTTTCTTGACAGGATAGAAGGGCCGTGCTACAGTTATTACTATCTGAAAAGGATAGGAATGATATTTATGAAGAAGATAAAAAAAGAAGAATTGTACTCCATACCTAACTGTATGGGGTACTTTCGCATTTTATTGATACCTGTATTTTGCTTCCTCTATCTTCGGGCAGATGACAGAGGAGACTATTATCTGGCAGCGGGAGTGATCCTGCTGTCTTACATCACAGATTTTCTGGACGGACAGGTGGCAAGAAGGTTCAATATGATCACAGAATTCGGCAAGTTCCTGGATCCGGTGGCGGATAAACTGACCCACGGTGCCATTGCTTTGTGCCTGGCTTTCCGCTATGAGGCTATGAGATATCTGTTTGTCCTTATGATCTTCAAAGAAGGGTTCATGGCAGTTATGGGATTGATCAATCTCAGGCACGGCAGAAAACTTGACGGAGCAAAATGGTTTGGGAAATTCTGTACAGGAGCGCTGTTTATCCTCCTTATCCTCCTGGTTATCTGGCCGGAAATGCCTCTGGCCTGGGCAAATGGACTGATCGTTATTGTGATTGTGATCATGGCTCTTACCCTGTGCCTGTATATACCGGAATTTTATAGAATGATCAGATCCTGGGACGGAAAGCAGGTGGAAAAATGATCTCACAGTATATATTCTATTTTCTCCTGGCCTATCTGACAGGGGGGATTATGTTCGGAGCTCTGATCCCCAAAATTTTCTGCGGGTTGGATATCCGCAGGATCAGTGAGGACGGAAATCCGGGGACTGCGAATGTTTTTCTTTATGCAGGACCTTTCTGGGGAATCCTGGTCCTTGTCTGTGATCTTCTGAAAGGGTTTCTTCCGGTCCATCTGGCTGCTCACAGCCTGGGAACCCAGGAGATGGGATTTGCTCTGATCATGGCCGGCCCGGTCCTGGGCCATGCTTACCCTCTGTTGGGAGGGAAAGCAAAAGGGGGAAAGGGGATTGCTGTAACTTTTGGCGTTCTGGCAGGTCTGTATCCCTTTTGGCACAGTCTGGAACTGCTGATCTTCTGGTATCTTCTTTTTTCTCTGGTAGTTGTGGTCAATCCACACAGCCTGAGGACCGGAGCCGCTTATCTGTGTTGGCTGGCAAGCAGCCTTCTTTGCAGGATCCATCCGGTGTTTGCGGCAGGTACCTTTCTGATTTCCGCTATTGTGATCGATAAGCATAGAGAAGAGCTGCGCCATGTGGAAAACAGGAAAATAAAATTTATATTCAGGAGAAATTAGAGGATGAAGGTTTTAATATTATCATGTAAAACAGGAGGCGGCCATGACGCTGCGGGAATGGCTCTGAAAGAAGAGCTGGAGTCCAGAGGCCATGAGGGCGTTCTGTTTGATTATCTGGTTCTGGCGGGGCAAAAAGTATCAGAGACTGTAGGCGATGTGTATGTAAATACGGTGAAGAAGACGCCTCATGTTTTTGGGGCGGTATACAGTCTGGGGATGGCAGTCAGCAGACTTACCAGGAAATCTCCGGTATATTATGTAAACTCAAAAATGGCAAAATATCTGGGCCCCTATCTGGAAAAGGAAAATTTCGATGCCATTGTCATGCCCCATCTCTACCCGGCGGAAACTTTGACCTATATGAAAAGGAAAGGGGTTTCGCTGCCCCTTACTGTGGCAGTTATGACCGATTATACCTGTATTCCTTTCTGGGAAGAGACAGACTGCGACTATTATATCGTTCCTCACCGGGATCTTCTGGAAACCTGTGTGAAAAGAGGAATTCCCCGGGAAAAGCTTCTTCCTTTCGGAATCCCTGTAAGCCGCCGGTTCAGGCTGAAAGCAGATAAAGAAAAGGCAAGAGAATATCTGGGATTTCCTAAAGACCGGAAAATATTTCTCCTCATGGGCGGAAGCATGGGCGCCGGGGATCTGGAAAAACTGACAGAAAAACTCTGGAAGGAGATCGGCGGATTAGAGGGCATTGCCGTGATCTGCGGAAGTAATAAAAAAATTTTCCAGAAGCTGAAGAAAAGATACGAGGAAGAAAAGGACGTATTTATCATCGGAAAGACCAGGCAGATGGAATTGTATATGAAAGCCTGCGATATTATTTACACCAAGCCGGGAGGTCTGACTTCTACGGAAGCGGCAGTATCCCGGATCCCCATTGTCCATACAGCCCCCATTCCCGGCTGCGAAAGCGCAAACCGGAGATTCTTTGTCAGCCATAAAATGTCCATAGCCCCACGGTCCGCAGAGGAACAGGTAGAAGAGGGAATCCGGCTGCTGGAATCCCCGGAGCAGGTTCGGGCTATGGAAGAGGCTCAGAAAAACTGCATTTCCGGCAGGGCGGCAGAAAAAATCGTGGATTTCCTGGAAGAGCGCTCAGACCATTGCGAAGAAAAAGGAAAAAGAATATAATGATACCAGAGGCAAAAGCCCCCAATGTCATATAAGAAGCAGAATGCCCCTGTGGACAGCATGCCAGATGATAAGGCCTGAAAAGACCATGGCGCCATACAGGGAGACAGGAGGAAAAGTAAAATGATAGCAGACAGTATGAAAAGCTTTGTGAAAAACAGTTCCGCTATCCGTGCCATGTTTGAGGAAGGAAAAAAGATGGCAGAGGAATACGGCGCAGAAAATGTGTATGATTTCAGCCTGGGAAATCCAAATGTTCCTGCACCTGCAGAGGTAAAGGAAGCCATTATAAAGGAACTGGAGGATGACGATCCGGTTATGCTCCATGGCTATATGAGCAACAGCGGTTATGAAGACGTGCGAAAGGCAGTGGCAGATTCCCTGAACCAGCGCTTCGGTACCGCTTTTCATGAGCATAATATTGTGATGACCGTAGGAGCAGCAGGAGGATTAAATGTGATCCTGAAAACCATCTTAAATCCCGGTGACCAGGTTCTGGTCATTGCTCCTTACTTTGGAGAGTATAATTCCTATGTGGCAAACTATCAGGGAGAAGTGGTGGTAGTAAGCCCTGATACAGAAACCTTCCAGCCCAATCTGAAAGAGATGGAGGAGAAAATCACCGGAAAGACAAAAGCTGTGATCGTCAACTCCCCCAACAATCCTACCGGCGTGGTATATTCAGAAGAAACCATAAAGGCTATGGCAGGTATCCTGGAAAGAAAAGAGCAGGAATTGGGAACCGATATCTACCTGATCTCTGACGAGCCTTACCGGGAGCTGGCTTATGACGGCGTGGAAGTGCCTTATCTCACCAAATATTACAAAGACACCATTGTGGGATATTCTTTCAGTAAATCCCTTTCTCTTCCGGGAGAACGGATCGGATATCTGGTGATCCCTGACGAAGCTGCAGATTCAGAAGACCTTCAGAACGGAGCAAATGTAGCGACCAGGATCCTGGGATTTGTAAATGCGCCTTCTCTTATGCAGAGGGCAGTAGCCAAATGCCTGGATGCAAAAGCAGATGTGCCCTATTATGACAGAAACCGGAATGCCCTGTACCAGGGACTTAAGGAGCTGGGATTCTCCTGTATCAAGCCGGAGGGCGCTTTCTATCTTTTTGTAAAGTCTCCTGTAGAAGATGAGAAGGTGTTCTGCGAGGCTGCGAAGAAATATCATATTCTGATCGTGCCGGGTTCTTCCTTCGCCTGCCCGGGATATGTGCGTATCGCCTATTGCGTGGCATATGAAACTATCCTGAACTCCATGCCAGGGTTTGAGAAATTGGCGGAGGAGTTCGGGTTGAAAAAATAGAAAAAAGAATTGTAATTAAAAATTGCATAAAACGGCCGTCTAAGTCACAAGAAGAAAGACTCAGACGGCCATTTTCATTGCTTAAAAAACTCTTCAATTGGAACAGATAATACTTGCGAAAGTCCGTATAGCTCAATATCAGTGACTGTGCGGCTTCTATCTTCAATTCTTGAAATCGAGCCTCTGCAGACGTAGATTGCCAAAGTTTCCAGGCGCTCAGAAAGCTGCTGCTGGCTCAGGTTCTTTTCCCTGCGGAGCTGTTTCAGCTTTTCACCAATCATATTTTTCTCTTTACTGTCAATAATACGAGCCATTCCACACCTCCTGTCTTGTAATAGGACAACTATAATGCTATACTATTTTCTATAAAAATATGTCTCGTAACAGGACAAAATATGGAATTTGAGGACAAAACATGTCTACTTAAAATAAATATGTGAATGACAATATATGTCCATGGGGTGTTCTATAATGGTAGCAAGATACCTCGGATGAAGGAGGCTGCGTAGGAGGCATTATATGAAAAGAAATTCAGAAGATAAGGCAGAACGAATACTATCAATTTACTCAAGATTGAAACAGGGGAGGGTGATCTATAAAGAACAGGAAAGTATGGCTTTTGCAGTAGCACCCAGGACCATACAGAGGGACATTGCAGATATTCAGTGCTTTCTTCAGAACCGGAGCAGCGAGACCGGAGAGATCGAAGAAATCGTATTTGATAAAGGGGCTGGGGGATATCGGCTGGAAACTAGAGTGCGGAACTCTATGACAAAAGAAGAGACATTAGCTGTCTGCAAAATCCTGTTGGAAAGCAGAGCGCTGGTTAAAGGAGAAATGTTTCCGATCATACATAAAATGGTTGGCGCACTAAGCGATGAAAAGGACCGGCGATTTTTAAAGACTATGCTGGATAATGAAATGCATCATTATATAGAATTG
>DXFG01000114.1 GCA_019114545.1 Candidatus Blautia pullistercoris
CTCTTAGAGGCAGATGTCAGCTTCAAGGTGGTAAAACAGTTTATGAAAGCCGTTCAGGAACGGGCGGTAGGACAGGATGTAATGTCCGGTCTGAATCCCGGCCAGATGGTGATCAAGATCGTAAACGAAGAGCTGGTAAAGCTTATGGGAAGCGAGACCACGGAGCTTGCTTTAAGACCGGGAAATGAAGTGACGGTCATTATGATGGCAGGTCTTCAGGGTGCCGGTAAGACCACCACTGCGGCAAAACTGGCAGGAAAGCTGAAGTCCAAAGGCAGAAAACCTCTTCTGGCAGCCTGTGACGTATACCGCCCCGCAGCCATTAAACAGCTGCAGGTCAACGGAGAAAAGCAGGGTGTCGAGGTATTTACCATGGGGGATAAAAACAGCCCGGTGGACATTGCCAAAGGCGCTTATGAACACGCAAAAAATGAAAAATACAATGTTTTGATATTAGATACCGCGGGACGTCTTCATATAGATGAGGATATGATGCAGGAGCTGGAAAATATAAAAGCGGCTCTTCCTGTGGACCAGACAGTTCTGGTAGTAGACGCCATGACCGGACAGGATGCGGTAAATGTGGCAGAGACTTTCCAGAACAAGGTTGGCATTGACGGTGTGATCCTGACAAAGATGGATGGTGATACACGAGGCGGTGCGGCCCTTTCTATTAAGGCGATCAGCGGAAAGCCCATCCTTTACGTAGGTATGGGAGAAAAACTTTCCGATCTGGAGCAGTTTTATCCGGAGCGTATGGCCTCCCGTATTCTGGGAATGGGAGATGTGATGAGTCTTATTGAGAAGGCTCAGGCCAATCTGGATGAAGAGAAAGCCAAGGAAATGGAACAGAAGTTCCGGAAAAACACCTTTGGCTTTGACGATTATCTGGAGAGCATGAACCAGATGAAGAACATGGGCGGTCTGTCCAGTGTGCTCAGCATGCTTCCCGGTATCGGTTCCCAGGTGAAAGATATTGACAGTATGGTAGATGAGAAAGAACTGGCCAGAAAAGAGGCTATGATCCTTTCCATGACTCCGAAAGAACGGTCTAATCCGGATATCCTCAATCCTTCCAGAAAGGCAAGGATCGCAAAGGGAGCGGGGGTAGACGTGGCGGAGGTCAACCGTATGGTAAAACAGTTCGAGCAGGCTAAGAAAATGATGAAGCAGATGCCCGGACTGATGGGTGGAAAAGGTGGTAAAAGAGGAAGATTCAAACTTCCCTTTTAACATATAAGAAAGAGTAAAGATCAGGAGGTGAAAAGAACATGGCAGTTAAAATCAGATTAAGAAGAATGGGACAGAAAAAAGCTCCTTTCTATAGAATCATCGTTGCAGATTCCAGATCCCCAAGAGACGGAAAGTTCATCGAGGAGATCGGAACCTATGACCCGAATCAGGATCCAAGCGTATACAAAGTAGACGAAGAAGCAGCAAAGAGATGGCTGGCTAATGGCGCTCAGCCTACAGACGTAGTTGCTAAGATCTTCAAGCTGGCTGGTATCGAAAAATAATCGGGAGGTACTTTGTAATGAAAGAGTTAGTAGAAGTAATTGCAAAATCTCTGGTAGATTGTCCCGATGAAGTTGTTGTTACCGAGACAGAAGAAAATGACGCAGTCCTTGTGGAGCTTAAGGTAGCGCCTTCCGACATGGGTAAAGTGATCGGACGCCAGGGACGGATCGCAAAGGCTATCCGTACAGTGGTAAAGGCTGCTTCTTCAAAAAGCGATAAGAAGGTAGTCGTTGATATTTTGCAGTAAGCGTTTGGCTTATGACAGTATAGAAAGGGCTGTTGCAATTATGATTGCGGCAGCTCTTCTTTTATCCGATTATATAGGAGAGAGAAAAAATGGAAAATTTGCTTCAGGTTGGCGTGATCACCACTACCCACGGCATTCGTGGAGAAGTGAAAGTTTTTCCTACCACAGATGATCCCAGAAGATTTGAAGAACTGCCAAGTATACTTCTGGATACCGGGAAAGAACTATGTGAACTGGAAATCCAGAGAGTCAAGTATTTCAAGCAGTTTGTGATCTTAAAATTCCGGGATGTAGATGATATTAATGAGATCGAACCTTATAAAGGAAAAAGTCTTTATGTGACCCGGGATATGGCAGTTCCTCTGGAAGAAAATGAATACTATATTGCAGATCTGATCGGCATGGATGTCTTTCTGGAAGACGGCAGCCTTTTTGGCAGGATCAAAGACGTTCTGGAGACAGGGGCCAATGATGTGTATATTGTCCAGACCCAGGAGAAAGAAGTGCTGATCCCTGCCATTAAAGACTGTATCCTTCAGGTAGATGTGGAGTCAAACAAGATGGTTATCCATCTGATGAAAGGTCTGGTCTAGGAGGAAGGATATGAAGTTTCATGTACTGACTTTATTCCCGGAGATGATTGAAAATGCGGTCCACACCAGCATTACCGGACGGGCGGCAAAGAAAGGGACCATATCTCTGAATACGGTGAATATCCGGGATTTTTCCGTTAATAAGCATATGCGGGTAGATGATTATCCCTATGGAGGAGGGGCGGGCATGGTCATGGAGCCGGAACCGGTATACCGTGCATGGAAGTCTGTGGCCGATCTGCAGGAAAAAGAAGGGAAGAAGCCTCGCTGCATCTATCTCACTCCCCAGGGAAAGGTTCTGAACCAGACACTGGTAGAAGAACTGGCTATGGAGGAAGAATTGATCCTTCTCTGCGGCCATTACGAGGGAATCGACGAGAGAGTTCTGGAAGAAGTGGTCACAGATTATGTGTCTATCGGCGATTATGTTCTTACAGGAGGAGAGCTGGCAGCTTGTGTGCTCATCGATGCGGTGTCCAGATTTGTCCCTGGAGTGCTGAGCAATGAGGAATCTTCTCAGTTTGAGTCCATCCAGGACAATCTTCTGGAATATCCCCACTATACCAGACCGGAGGTGTGGAAGAACAGACAGGTGCCGGAAGTGCTTCTGAAAGGAGACCACAAAAAGATCCAGACCTGGAGGCTGGAGCAGTCTCTGGAAAGGACCAGGCAGCGGCGGCCGGATCTTCTTGAAAAAAACAGGCCGGTGACCACAGCTCTTTTCAGCCCTACAGGAGGGACTCGAAAGGCAGCGGAGATCTTTACCGGTTATCTTACCCAGAACCCCAGATATGTAGATCTGACCAGGAGAAAGCTGAGAAAAGAAAAATTAAGATTCTCTTCCAGGGAGCTGCTTATTGCAGCAGCACCTGTTTACGGCGGACAGCTTCCAGTCACAGAAGACCCTCTTTTTTCCAATCTTCAGGGGGAGGGAACGCCCTGTGTGATCCTGGCAGCCTATGGAAACCGGCATTATGACGATACCCTGGCACAGATGAAGGAACGGCTGGAGAGCAGGGGTTTTGTCTGTATCGGAGCTGCCGCACCGGTTATCCCCCATATTTATTCCCCGGTGCTGGGAAAAGACCGGCCCGATGAGGAAGACCGGCAGGTTCTGCGCAGATTTGCTGTAGAGATTAAAAAGCGGTTGGAAAAAGGGGAGAGCAGGGGGTTTTCTTCTGCATGGGTACCCGGGAATCCCTTCCCGGATCCTAAACAGATGAAACCGGTGGGAAAAACTTTTGATAAAGACCGGTGTACCAATTGTCAGGCCTGTGTGCAGAAATGTCCGGTAAACGCCATTTCCCAGGAGACTTTAGAAATCCGGGAGGACAAGTGTCTGAACTGTATGTCCTGTGCAAAAATCTGTAAGGCTGGGGCAAGAGGATATGACTGTGCCCAAGTGAGACAGTATCTGGAGGCCAATTACAGCAACCCCAGAAAAATAGAGGTTTTTTAAAGCATTTTACTTGACAGGAGTTTTTCTCCATAGTATAATTGAACCCGTTGTAACGGTGGGAGCAGTGTGCCCTCACCTAAAAAAGAGATGGTCCTCTGCTGCATAGTGCATTAAGAACATCCAGAGATAAAGGAGAAGAATTATGAACGAAATCATCAAAAACATTGAAGCTGCTCAGTTGAAAGCAGAAGTACCTCAGTTTAACGTAGGTGACACAGTAAGAGTACACGGAAAGATCAAAGAGGGAAACCGTGAGAGAATCCAGGTATTCGAAGGTGTTGTTTTAAAGAAACAGGGCGGAAGCAGCCGTGAGACATTTACTGTAAGAAAGAATTCTAACGGTATCGGTGTAGAAAAGACATGGCCTCTTCATTCCCCAAATGTAGAAAAGGTAGAGGTTATCAGACGCGGTAAAGTAAGACGTGCAAAACTGAACTACTT
>DXFG01000115.1 GCA_019114545.1 Candidatus Blautia pullistercoris
ACCTGGTCAACGCCCAGGAACTGCGGGATCATCTGGAGAAAAACGGCGCCCTCTTTCATACCACTACCGATTCAGAGGTAATTGCCTACTGTATCGCAAGAGAACGTATCAACTCCAAAAGCGTAGAGGAAGCTATCCTGAAGACAGCCGGCATGATCCGTGGAGCTTACGGTCTGGTCATCGCCAGCCCCAGAAAGCTTATCGGCGTCCGTGACCCCCTGGGTCTGAAACCTCTGTGTCTTGGGAAAAGAGACAACGCCTATATCCTGGCTTCTGAAAGCTGCGCTCTGCAAAGCGTAGGAGCCGAGTTCGTCCGGGATATCCGTCCCGGTGAGATCATCACTATTACAGAACAGGGAGTTTCTTCCGACTATACTCTTTGTCAGGAAAAGCAAGCTCACTGTATCTTTGAATATATTTATTTCGCAAGGCTGGACAGCACCATGGATAACATTAATATCTATGACGCCCGTATCCGGGGCGGCGCCGCTCTGGCAAGGTCCTATCCGGCAGAGGCAGATCTGGTCTGCGGTGTGCCGGATTCCGGTATTCCTGCGGCAAAGGGCTTCTCTGAAGCCTCAGGGATCCCCTTCGGCCTTGCTTTCTATAAAAACAGCTATGTAGGCAGGACTTTTATCAAACCTACTCAGAAAGAGCGGGAAAACAGTGTCCGCCTTAAGCTCAGTGTTTTAGAATCTGTGGTAAAAGGAAAGCGTATCGTATTAGTAGACGATTCTATCGTCCGGGGTACAACTATCGCGAACCTGATCCATATGCTGAAAAAAGCAGGGGCTGTAAGCGTCCATGTACGCATCAGTTCGCCCCCATTTTTATATCCCTGCTATTTCGGCACGGACATCCCTTCAAATAAACAGCTGATCGCCTCTTCTCATACCACAGAAGAGATCTGTTCCATGATCGGAGCAGATTCCCTGGGATACATGAAGATCGAAGATCTACAGTCCATGGTGGGAGACCTTCCCATCTGTAAGGCCTGCTTCGATAATCAGTATCCCATGAAGATCCGGTAATCAGGGAAATGATACCCCGTCATTTTCCGATTACATATATCACATTTTTCTTTATTTTTGCGGGCGGTGAGTCAAATAGACATTCAGGCATGCCTATTTGGTCGCTGCCGCAAGAGCTGGACAGTCCGCTGTCCAGTCTTAGCCAGAGGCGGATCCCAAAGATATTCAGGCGTATCGGCGGGATCCCTCCCATCGGATAGAGAAGCCTCTTCCCTATCCGCCCGCGATACTGCAGGTAGATATCTGCCATATCGCACAAAAAGAAGCAGTTGCTACAGGCTTTCCTCCTATACATCTGCTTCTTTTTTTATTCTGATTTACTCAGATAACATAATTATCTCCGGCCTGGCTGCTCCAGTTCACAAGGTCCTCCAGAGTATAGCCTTCTGTCACTTCACGGATGGCTTCATCCAGCTTTTTCCAGAATAAAAGTGTAATACAATCAGCCGCCCTGGGGCAGGTATTTACCTCTCCCTCCAGACATTCCACCGGGGCGAGGCTGCCTTCTGTCAGCCTCAGGATATCCCCCAGAGGATATTCCCCGGGCTTTCTGGTAAGGCGATATCCTCCCTGAGGCCCCCGAATGCTTTTTACATATCCGGCTCTGGCCAGAACAGACACAATCTGTTCCAGATATTTCACAGAAATCTCCTGCCTGGCCGCTATATCCCGGATCCTTACAGGCTCTCCCGTATCGTGGACCGCTATATCCAGCATCATCCGGAGAGCATAACGTCCTTTTGTTGAAATCTTCATCTTATCCCTCAAAAAGCGGTGTGGAATAATATCTGTCCCCGCTGTCCGGCAGGATCACCACAATCGTCTTTCCTTTGTTTTCCGGTCTTTTTGCCAGCTCAATGGCTCCGTGGAGAGCTGCTCCTGAAGAAATCCCCACCAGAATGCCTTCCTTGTGTGCCAGAAGCTTTGCAGCGGCAAAAGATTCTTCACTGCCCAGAGTGAGGATCTCGTCATAGATCTGGGTGTTCAGAGCTTTTGGAACAAATCCCGCGCCAATACCCTGGAGTTTGTGAGGCCCTGCCGCTCCCCCTGAAAGTACGGGAGAATCAGATGGCTCTACTGCAACTACCTTCACCTGGGGATTCTGAGATTTCAGATACTCTCCGGTTCCGCTGATAGTGCCGCCGGTTCCCACGCCGGCAACCAGAATATCCACTTTCCCATCCGTATCCTCCCAGATCTCCGGACCCGTGGTCTTTCTATGGGTCTCCGGGTTAGCCGGATTTTCAAACTGCCGGGTCAGGAAACTTCCGGGGATCTCCTTTGCCAGCTCTTCCGCTTTCTCAATGGCTCCTGTCATTCCCCTTGCTCCCTCAGTAAGAACGATCTCCGCCCCATAAGCCTTCAGGATATTTCTCCGCTCCACACTCATGGTCTCCGGCATAGTCAGGATCAGACGATAACCTTTGGAAGCTGCAATAGAAGCAAGTCCGATACCTGTATTTCCTGAAGTAGGCTCGATAATGGTAGCCCCAGGTTTTAAAAGACCTTTCTCTTCTGCGTCCTGGATCATGTTCCTGGCGATCCTGTCCTTTACACTGCCTGCAGGATTCAGGTACTCTAACTTGACCAGGACTCTGGCTTCCAGACCTTCCTCTTTCTCAATATTCCGGATCTCCATAAGAGGGGTTCTTCCTATCAGTTCCTCAACGCTTTTATAAATTCTCTCTGCCATAAAATACCGCCTTTCTTATAATGCCACCGGACAGCAAGTCAATCCGGCATGTCCGCCCTTATACTGCTGTTCCAAGTGCAGGTTTATTTCCTACTAAATCTATAGGAATTATATATTATACACAAACCTTTGTCAATCTCTTTTCAGGAAAACAATATCCGGGCGACATAGTAATTTTTTCCATGTCTGTTTCTCCTTGAAACACCGGGGATTTCCGTCTTATAATAAGTATACCCTCAGTGTACAGGGGGATATTCTGAGAAAGGACTGTTATGGGCTATGAAAAATATACATACCGTATCTATTGTCGGCCTTGGAGCCATCGGCTCTTATTTTGCAGAAAAAATACAGCCTGTATTAAAAGATAACCTGCGTATCATCGCAGGCGGCCGACGAAAAGAACAACTGGAAAAAGAAGGAAGGATCATCAACGGACATCAGCGTTTCTTTCACGTTGTCTCTCCGGAAGAAAATATAGGCTATTCGGATCTTGTCCTTGTCTGTTCCAAAATGACCGGCTTAGAACAGGCTCTGAAAGACGCCGAAAATCAAATAGGACCGGAAACTATCATCCTGACTCCTCTGAACGGCGTAGAAAGCGAGGAAACCGCTGCCTCCATGTATAGCCGTGATCAGGTTTTATACTCTCTTATGCGGGTCAGCAGTGTAAAATCCGGAAATCAGATAACCTTTGATCCAGCGGTCTCTTATATAGAATTTGGAGAGCAGATCAATGATCCCAAGGCTCTCTCTCCAAAAGTATAGAAAGTCAAAGAATTTTTTGACCTGGCAGACATACCTTCCGTAATACGGCCTGATATGATCCGGGCAATCTGGGAGAAATATGTCTGCAATGTAAGCGAAAATCAGATTTCCGCAGTCCTTAATATTGCCTTCGGAGCATGGGGAGCCTGCACGGATGCCGACAGGCTGCGGGTCCTCACCGCCGGAGAAGTTATACAGATCGCACGGAAAAAAGGAATTCCCATCGAAGAAAATTATGCCGAAAAACATCTGGACCGTCTCAAAAAGCTTTCCCCGGAGAACACTCCATCTACCCTTCAGGATCTCCTGGCCGGCCGCAAAACAGAGGTAGAAATGTTTGCAGGCACGATCCTGCGCATGGGAAAAGAACTGGGTATACCCACACCCTTTAATGAATTTCTCTATCACGCCATACGGGTCTTAGAAGCCAAAAATGAAGGGAAGATCCCCGGTTTCCGGGGCGGAGCCTTCTCCTGATCTGCTCCTTTTGCCCTGTCTAAGGCATAGTGAAGGGCAATACAAAAGGCCCGGAAACAAGTCTTCTTCCGACTGTTTCCGGGCCTTTCTTAAATGGGAAAAGTTATGGCAAGATTCTTATTATCCCTCGATGGAAATATATTTCTTCTCTTCTACTTTCTTCGGATCTTCTTTCGGAACTGTCAGTTTCAGGATACCATCCTCAAACTTAGCATGAATGTCTTCCTGCTGAACATCCTCGCCTACATAGAAGCTTCTGCTCATGGTTCCTGTATAACGCTCCCTGCGAATGTATTTGCCTTCTTTGTTCTGCTCGTCATTGTTTGCACCTTTGGTAGCGCTGATGGTCAGATAACCGTTCTCCAGTTTCGCTGTAACTTCATCTTTCTTATATCCAGGAAGATCAATGTCCAATTCATAAGCATTGTCTGTCTCTTTGACATCTGTCTTCATAATGTTCTTCTCAGTCTTTCCGTATGCCGGAGTCCTTCTGAAAAATTCTCTCTCAAATGGGAAATCCATAAAATCATCAAATAAACTTTCTCCAAAAATACTAGGTACTAACATAAGTCATATCTCCTTTCAATAGACATCATATTATTTATTTTAGCACTTTGGGAAAACCGAAGTGTTGTTTTCAGAACTCGGGAACCTTTCTTTTATCTCTCTTCCTTTGTTCTATATGTAATATAGCACGTATTATTAGCACTGTCAAGAGATGAGTGCTAATTTTTTTATTTTTTTTTGCAGGGGGTAAAAGGATACTATCAAAATCCCCGAACATCAAAAACAGCCCCTTCAAATTCCGGGGCAAAAGAAAACGA
>DXFG01000116.1 GCA_019114545.1 Candidatus Blautia pullistercoris
CTGTCTACAATGCTGTATACATCCTCATTTTCCACTCTCTGAGAGATCATAGAATAAGTATCCATATCCTCAATGGTCAGACTCTCCATGGCCTCCTCATCGCCGTTTTTGGCCGCTGCCATCAGTCTTCCCCGGTTAATGGTTTTTTCCTCCGCCTCTGCAGTCTCCTCTTCTCTTTTCAGGACAGGGAGAAGAATCGTTCCTTTTCTGGCAAGACCGGAAAGGGTAACACTGTGAACCCCTCCGGAATAATGGCCTCTTGCCCGCTGAGTAAGGTATTCCCCTGCATTCTGGAGATAAAAGATGATCGTCACTCCAATGCGCATATCATCACAGGCTCCTGCATAGGATTCCTTTCCCGCATGCTTTTCAATGACCACTTCTTCTTCCATGCTGATCCCGGTTCCCCGGAAAAAAGGGAAATAATATTCCATCTGGAAATGGTCTTCTTCATCATATTCCCCGCAGACTGTAATACCGAAATCGCAGCCGTACAGCTTGGATAATTCAGTAAACAGATGATGATTTCTGTCTTCTACAACAGTCTTTTCATCATAGTTCTGGATGACATCCTGCAAGATCGCATCCAGCTCTTTCTTTTCGGCTATATCCGAAAACCCGATTGCTTTCAAATAACTGTGCAATGAGTAACCTCCGCTTATTTCTTGGGCTTAATAACTTCAGCCCCTCCCATGTAAGGTCTGAGAGCCTCCGGGATCTTTACAGAACCGTCGGCCTGGAGATTATTCTCCAGAAAAGCGATCAGCATTCTGGGAGGTGCTACAACAGTATTATTCAGTGTATGGGCAAGATATTTTCCATCCTTTCCATTTACACGGATCTGAAGTCTTCTGGCCTGAGCATCTCCCAGGTTAGAACAGCTTCCTACTTCAAAATATTTCTTCTGTCTCGGTGACCAGGCTTCCACATCCACAGATTTCACCTTCAGATCTGCCAGGTCTCCGGAGCAGCACTCTAAAGTTCTCACCGGAATATCCATGGAGCGGAAAAGATCTACGGTATTCTGCCACAATTTATCAAACCACATCGGACTTTCCTCCGGCTTGCAGACCACGATCATCTCCTGCTTTTCAAACTGATGAATCCTGTAAACGCCTCTTTCTTCGATGCCATGAGCGCCTTTTTCCTTGCGGAAACAGGGAGAATAGCTGGTAAGTGTTTTCGGAAGCTCCTCTTCCGGAATAATCGTATCAATAAACTTTCCGATCATAGAATGTTCACTGGTTCCGATAAGATATAAGTCCTCGCCCTCGATCTTATACATCATGGCATCCATCTCGGCAAAACTCATAACTCCTGTTACCACATTGCTGCGGATCATAAAAGGCGGAACACAGTAAGTAAATCCTCTATTGATCATAAAATCTCTTGCATAAGAGATTACTGCAGAATGTAATCTGGCAATATCGCCCATAAGGTAATAAAATCCGTTTCCGGCTACCTTTCTGGCGCTGTCCAGATCCAGCCCGTCAAAGCTCTCCATAATATCTGCATGATAAGGAATTTCAAAATCAGGAACCACCGGTTCTCCGTATCTCTGAACCTCTACGTTTTCGCTGTCATCCTTTCCGATAGGAACAGAAGGATCAATGATATTTGGAATAGTCATCATGATTTTTTTGATCTTTTCTTCTACTTCCTTTTCCTCTGCAGAAAGAACTTCTACTCTCTGGGCATTGGCAGTTACCTTTTTCTTTGCTTCCTCTGCCTCTTCCTTTTTGCCTTCCTTCATCAGGCCGCCGATCATCTTGGAGATTTTATTTCTCTCCGCTCTGAGGCCTTCTACTTCCTGTTTGATCTCACGGTTTCTTTTATCCAGTTCGATCACTTCATCTACAAGAGGAAGTTTGTTATCCTGAAATTTGTTTCTGATATTCTGTTTTACCACTTCCGGGTTTTCTCTGACAAATCGAATGTCTAACATTTTCTTATCTCCTTATTAGTTTACATAAGTTTTTTTAAATATCGAATTCACTTTCTTCAATACCAAAGTTTACTGCTCTTTTCAGCGCTTCAATTTCTTCTTCACTTAACATAATATAGGATTCCCCATTTACAATCTCTTTAATATACAAAAAGCAATTTTCTCTGCTGTGTATGGCGTTAAGCAGGAATCCTGTATTATCTTTATCCAGCAATGCAAGGACGAAACTTAATTTTCCTCCCATATCCTCAAAAGCATCGTACTTTACGATACCATATTTATGCAGGGAACTGTTGTAAAGTTTCTCCATTTTCTGGATGTTTTCACTGTTAATCTCGCTGTTGCTTGCCAGCTTTTCGATCATATCAAATTTTCTTTTAAACAGCTTTTCCAGCGACTGTCCATCTTTCCCCTTCATAAAAATCTTATATTTTTTATTCAGTCTGCTTAATCCCAGAGAAAGATTAAATATACAGACCAAAAGTATGATCACCAGGATCAGAAGGGAAAGAAGCAAAATTCCTGAGTAATTCTGCAGTGCCTCTAAAAAATTATTCATATGTGTTCTGACCCCTTTATTTTATCTGATAGACTCCAAAAGTTCCACAATCCGTTCCAGCTCTTCCTGAGAGTAATAGTCGATTTCTATTCTCCCCTTGTCTTTACTCTTGCGCCGGATTGCCACTTTTGAGCCTATGATTCCCTTTATTTTTTCTTCCAGCTGTTCATAAACAAGATCCTGGGCCCGGTCTTTCTCCTTTTCTTTTTCCTTCTCATGAGGATTCAGGATTTCTTTGACCAGTTTTTCTGTTTCTCTTACACTGAGTTTTTCATCAAAAACTTTCACTGCTGCAGCATGCTGCAGCTCCTTATCTTCGATAGCCAGAAGTGCTCTGGCATGCCCTGTGGTAAGCATTTCATCTATAAGCATCTGCTGAACACGTTCATCCAGCTTCAGAAGTCTCATAGAGTTGGTCACTGCTGTCCTGCTCTTAGATACTCTTTCGGCAATCGTATCTTGTTTCAGATGGAATTCTTCCATCAGACGCTTATATGCTGCTGCTTCTTCTATAGGATTCAGATTTTCCCTCTGAATATTTTCAATAAGGGAAATTTCCACAGCCTCTTGATCTGAAAAGTCTTTTACCATTACAGGAATATCTTTTATACCTGCCAGTTTTGATGCTCTCCAGCGTCTTTCGCCAGCAATAATTTCATAATAATCATCTTTCTTCTGAACCAGCAGGGGCTGCAGTACACCAAACTGTTTTATAGACTCTGCCAGTTCCAGCAAAGCGTCTTCATCGAATTGTTTTCTGGGCTGTTTACGGCTGGGTTCCACCTGGGCAATCTTGACCATAATTACATGATCCCTGGAATCTCTGTCAGTCTCTTTCACCACAGGTTTTTCTACCTTTTTTTCTTCCTGTCTGGATTTTGAACTGTCGCTGATCATGGCATCCAGACCTCTTCCCAGTCCTCTTCCTAAGCCACCCTTTTTTGCTGTCATTCTTCATCCTCCCTATGTAAAACTTCTTCTGCAAGAAGGCGGTAGCTTTCCGCTCCTACAGACCGGGTATCATACAAATTGATAGGCATACCGTAGCTGGGTGCCTCCGCCAGTCTGACATTTCTCGGAATAATGGTTTTATAGATAGACTGATTCAGATTGGCTTTTACATTTTCCACCACCTGAAGAGAAAGATTTGTTCTGGCATCATACATAGTAAAGACAACACCTTCGATAATCAGATTCGGATTCAGCCTTTCTTTTACCAATTCAATGGTATGTATAAGCTGCGTCAGGCCTTCCAGTGCATAATACTCACACTGTATAGGAACCAATACAGAATCTGCGGTAGTCATTGCGTTAATTGTCAGAATATTAAGAGAAGGCGGACAGTCCATAATAATAAAGTCATAGTCATCCTTAATTGTGTCTATCTGATTTTTAAGAAGAAATTCTCTTCCTTCAATTCCAACCAGCTCTATCTCGGCTCCAGCCAGATTCACATTAGACGGTATCAATGAAAGATTCTCATAGACATTCTCGATTATACAATCCTTTAATTCACTTTCTCCTACCAGCAATTCGTAAAGAGTATTTTCCGCTTCATTTTTGTCGATTCCAACCCCGCTGGTAGCATTTCCCTGTGGATCAATGTCTATCAGCAGGACTTTTTGATTCTGTTCTGCTAAACATGCAGAAAGATTAATAGCTGTGGTTGATTTACCTACGCCGCCCTTTTGATTAGCTATTGCAATAATTCTTCCCACTTATATTTCCCCTTAACGTAATAAAAGTAATTCCGGAAGGTTTATAGTAAGCGGCAAATAAATTTGTCCCTTACT
Organism: Candidatus Blautia pullistercoris; assembly: GCA_019114545.1. Classification (GTDB taxonomy): domain Bacteria; phylum Bacillota; class Clostridia; order Lachnospirales; family Lachnospiraceae; genus Blautia; species Blautia pullistercoris. The sequence goes on from DXFG01000116.1 coordinate 4,298, forward strand.
ATAAAAACTTTCAAATTTATTATAGCACCTTTCCATATGCATTTCTATAAAAATGTTTCACGTGAAACATTTTTTATGTTTTAATGAAAAAATAATATCATTTCCTGCTTTTCTTGTTCATGTTTTTATGTTTCACGTGAAACATTCTCCCAAGAATCTTCCAGGTTATTTTTCTTGTATATTTTATCTCTATGTTTTATAATATAATACGTAAATCTCAGTCCGCTTGGCTCGTTGCTTGCGGGAACCAAATACCCGTTGCAAGCATACGAATCTTCAGACTTGTAGCGATAGGTATTAGACTCTTGCGGCAGTCGCCAAATGGATATGCGAGCATGTGTTGCTCGCAGGAATAAAGGGGAGGTATGTATCAGAATGAAAAAAAGCAAGCATAAATTAGTCACTCTTGGTATTTTATTTACCGTTGCAACAGGTATTATTTATCTTATAAACCGATTAATTTTCGCCTCTGCCACTTTGAAAGATTTGTTAAAGTCTTCGGCTAATAATTATTATAATTGGAGATTTGGAAAAATATATTATAAGAAGAAAGGCAGCGGTTCACCGATTTTACTAATTCATGACCTGACGGTATACAGTTCAGCCTACGAATGGAAAAATGTTATAGATAATCTTGCAAAATCCCATACAGTATATGCCGTTGATCTTTTAGGCTGCGGCCGCTCTGAAAAACCAAGAATTACCTATACAAACTATTTATACGTTCAGCTTATCTCCGATTTTATTAAGAATGTAATTCATGAAAAAACAGATATTGTAGCCAGTGGATATTCCGGATCTTTTTCTATACTTGCTTGTCATAATGAGTCTTCCCTCTTTGGAAAAATCTTTTTGGTAAATCCACCGGAGTTAACTACTCTTAATAAAATCCCAGGAAAGAAGAGTAAACTTTATAAGTTTCTTCTGGAGCTTCCTGTTTTTGGGACTTTGGTCTACAATATGATCACCTGTCAGAGCAATGTCCAATTACTTTTCACAGAAAACTATTTGTATAATCCATTTGACGTTACTGCTGAAATGATAGATACTTATTATGAGGCTGCTCATAAAGGTTTCAGTAATTCAAAATTTCTTCTTTCCAGTATCATTGGGTGCTATACCAATAACAGTATTAATCATGCTCTCAGAGAAACAAATCAGAGTATTATATTGATTACTGGAGAAGAGGAAGAAAACGG
>DXFG01000117.1 GCA_019114545.1 Candidatus Blautia pullistercoris
ATAATGACTGATATGGGACTGGGAGGTAACAAAATGTCCCGGTATGATCTTCAGTTGGATCTTTTCGTCTCCTTTTGCATAAACTTTAAACATCCTGTCTTCTAATTCCATACTCATGCCTCCTCTCGAGATTTTCTGTTAATCCTTTCTTTCACGAACAATTTTCTGATAATTATTATATCACTCTTTTCCGCTAAAAGGAAGAAAAACCTTTTGTTTTCCCTGAACAAACAGAGGTTTTTCTTGACAATATCCCCTGGATATGATAATTTTATTAGCAAATCAGAAAGGATGTGAAATTTTACATGGACGGAGATCCTGACACTTGTAGTTGTAAATATCGAAATTCTGCCAATCCATGTTTATTATTATGAATACATAACGGGGCAGTTACACAGGGAGTAAACAGAAGGTTTTTCTGTTCTTTTTTGTGTGACCGTCCCTTTTTGCGTTTCTTAATAATATAACATTGGAGGAAAATAATAAATTATGATTGGCTCGATTATTCTATTAATTGTATTGATTTTTTTAAATGCTATTTTTGCCAGTGCGGAAATTGCTGTAATTTCCATGAACGATGCGAAGCTGAAAAAGCTCACAGAAGAAGGAAACAAAAAGGCTATCAAGCTGACCAAGCTGACAGAACAGCCTGCAAGATTTCTGGCTACCATACAGGTTGTAATTACCCTGGCCGGATTCCTGAACAGTGCTTTTGCTGCAGACTATTTTGCAGATCCTCTTGTAGATCTGTTTGTAAGTCTGGGCGTGCCCATTCCAAGAAGTGTTTTAAGTTCGGTTTCGGTTATTATCATTACCGTGATCCTTTCTTATTTCAACCTGGTATTCGGCGAGCTTGTCCCGAAACGTATTGCCATGAAAAAGACAGAATCCCTTTCCCTGGCACTGGCTGGTCCTTTATACACGATTTCCAAGATCTTCACTCCCCTGGTATTTCTTCTTACAGTATCTACCAACGGTGTGCTGAGGCTTCTTGGCATTGATCCAAATGAAAGTGAGGAACAGGTTACAGAAGAAGAAATCCGCATGATGCTTTCGGAAGGAAGTCAGCAGGGCACCATTGACCAGAGTGAAACGGAAATGATCCAGAATGTATTTGATTTTAACGATATCTCTGTAGAACAGATCTGTACCCATCGTATTGATGTAACTTCTCTGGATATCAACGATAGTCTGGAGACCTGGCAGGGAATTATTTTTGAAAGCCGGCACACCTTCTATCCTGTATATAAGGAAAACACAGATAATATCATAGGAATCCTGAATACAAAGGACTACTTCCGTATGGAAAACAAATCGAAATACGAAATCGTAAAGCATGCCATTGATAAGCCCTGGTTTGTACCGGAAAATATGAAAGCAAACGTTCTCTTCCAGAATATGAAAACTTCCAGAAAATACATTGCCGTACTGATCGATGAATACGGCGGCATGTCCGGTCTGATCACACTTCACGACCTGATCGAGGCTCTGGTAGGCGACCTTTACGAACTGGAAGACGCCGTACAATCTCCGGATATCCTGCAGATCGGAGAAAACTCCTGGGAAATCCAGGGTTCCGCAGATCTGGGAGATGTGGCTGAGGCACTGGGCATTGATCTTCCCACTGAAGATTTTGACACTTACAACGGTTATGTCTGCGACGTGATCGGACGGGTCCCTGCAAACGGCGAGACCTTCTCCTGCGAAACAGAAGATCTCAGCATCCAGGTACATAGTGTAGTAAACCACCGTATCGGAGACAGCACTGTGATCAAAAAAATAAAACCGGATACTGAAGCAGAAGAGGATTAAAGACTGCTATACTGCTGCGTCTATCTTTTCGGTCTGCTTTTTATCCGGATCCAATTTAACTGGTATTCCTCTGTATCTTTCTTTTCCTGTACGGTTATATTTCACATTTTTGAAATATAACCGTACTTTTTCACCTTTTGTACGGGTATATTTTCATTTCCCAAAATCCTGCCGTACTTCCTTTCTATGCTTTCCATTGTACGAATGTCTTATTACAGTACTCGTATTTTCCCCTGACAGTTTTTGACGCATAAGAAACAGCGTTCTCTATGTGCAGAAAAGGCGCCTGCCCCGGAACCCCGGGTACAGACGCCTTTTCTTCTGCTTGGACACGTTTTCAATTATATTTTATATAATTTCTTTCTCTTACTCTTCTGTCTTACCGTACAGAGTAACCAGTTTCTGGAGATATGCATATCTCTCTTTAGCCTGTTCCTCATTCAGAGCAAACAGTCTTGCAGCCTTTTCAGGATTGGAGCGTTTCAGAGAATTGTAACGAACCTCTCCGTCAAGGAATGCCTGGTAATCATCAGCTGTTGGAGCCTTGGAATCCAGTGTGAACTTGTTCTCTGCAGCAGGATTGAAGCGGAAGTTGTGCCAGTATCCGCACTTAACAGCCAGTTCTTCCTCTGTCTGAGCTTTGCTCATACCTTTCTTGATACCATGGTTGATACATGGAGCGTAAGCGATGATCAGGGATGGTCCCGGATAAGCTTCTGCTTCTGCGATAGCTTTAACAGTCTGATTGAAGTCAGCACCCATAGCAATCTGTGCTACGTATACATAGCCATAGCTCATAGCGATGGAAGCCATATCTTTCTTCTTAGTCTCTTTACCGCCTGCAGCGAACTGTGCAACAGCACCTGTAGGTGTAGATTTAGAAGACTGTCCGCCTGTGTTGGAGTAAACTTCTGTATCGAATACCATTACGTTGATATCCTGTCCGGAAGCCAGTACATGGTCAACACCGCCGAAACCGATGTCGTATGCCCAGCCGTCACCGCCGAATACCCACTGGGATTT
>DXFG01000011.1 GCA_019114545.1 Candidatus Blautia pullistercoris
TTGTATCTAAATCGGTTTCCTGATGAATTTCTTCTATATTCTTTGGTTGGAAATCCAGACAACTATACACCATTTCTTCCTGGCTTGCAAGTCTTATCTTTGAATTTTGCCTGAAATTAACCTTTCTTTCATAGCTTATTCCCAGCTCTTCCAGGAGCATTTCCGGGGAACATGCAATCCCTGCTCCATCTGCGATCAGAAGATTACACCCCTCGCTTAAAACATCTCCTACTCTTCCCGGCAGAGCATAAACTGTCTTTCCCTGTTCCAGAGCAAAACCTGCTGTAATGAGGGATCCGCTCCTTTTTCTGGCTTCGATCACCAGTACCAGATCTGCCAGAGCGCTGATGATCCGGTTCCGCCTTGGGAAGTTTTTCCCATAAGGAGGGGTTTTTCCTGGAAATTCTGATAAGATCCCTCCCTGGCCGTCTTTCATTCTATCATAAAGTTCCCGGTGTTCTGCAGGATAACAGATGTCCGTTCCACAGCCCAGAACTGCAAAGGTCCTTCCACCTCCATCTAAAGCTCCCTTGTGCGCCATGCCGTCGATCCCTCTGGCAAGTCCGCTGATGACCTGAACACCGTTCTCACCGAGGATTTTTCCAAACCGGTACGCCTGCTGTTCTCCATATCTGCTGCAGGCCCTGGCTCCTACCACTGCCACTGCCGGCTTCTCAGGATCCGGCAGTCTGCCTCTGACATAAAGCACCTGGGGCATGGATTTATAAACTTTCAGTTTTTCCGGATAACATGTCTCTTCTCTCCTGCACTTCCATTCTCTGCTTCTTTCTTCCATCATATGTATCCTCTCCTCTTTTATTTCCAGTATTTTTTGTCAATTGCCCGGTAGCATACTGCTTCGCTGACATGGTTTTCCCGGATCTTATCACTGTTGTCCAGATCTGCAATGGTTCTGGATGTCTTTAATATCTTATAGTATCCCCTCACACTGAGGCCCAGTTTTGTATATACTTTTGTCAGAAGTCTGTCTGCCGGTCTATCCATCACACAATATTTCTCTGTCTCTTTTCCTGACAGCCGGCTGTTAAATCTTATCTTTGTTCCCTTGTATCTTTCTTTCTGAATCTCATGGACCCGCTGCACTTCCCTGCGGATCTCCTCTGATGTTTTCCCCGATCTTCCTTTTCTTATTTTTTCTCCCGGAACCTCCCGCATTTCTGTACAGATATCAAAACGGTCCAGCAGCGGTCCGCTGATCTTACCCAGATAAGCCTCTACCTGGTGGCGGGTGCAGGAACAGCGGTTTCTGTCTGGATAATAGCCGCAGGGACAGGGATTCATAGCTGCTGCCAATAAGAAATCTGCTGGAAACTCATAGTTTCCATGAACCCTTGAAATATAAATTTTCCCCTGTTCCAGAGGCTGCCGCAGTATCTCCAGGGCTGATCTGGAGAATTCCGGCAGCTCATCCAGAAACAGGATCCCCTTATGAGCCAGGGTGATCTCCCCCGGCAGAGGATAAGCCCCTCCTCCGGCCAGGGCCTTGGCCGTAGCCGTATGATGGGGATTTCGAAAAGGTCTTGTCCGTATCATAGATTTTTGCTTTCCCAAAAGCCCTGCAACACTGTAGATCCTGGACAGTTCCATACTTTCCTCTTTATCGAGAGGAGGAAATATCGATGGCAGCCTGTTGGCGATCATAGTCTTTCCTGCCCCCTTTGTTCCGATAAAAAGAATGTTATGAAAGCCGGCAGCAGCGATCATTGCCGCCCGCTTAGCTGCCTCCTGTCCGAAAATGTCCGCAAAGTCCTCCTGGTATTCCTCCTCTTCTGTCCGTTCCATTTCCTCTTTTCCGAACCTTTCCTCTCCCTTTTCTCTCAAAACCGGAAGATCCGGGATTCCCCAATGCCCCATCTTTGCATGTTCTATGAATTCTGTCAGACTTCCCACTCCCAAGATCCTGATTCTGGAAAATTCCCGTGTTTCTGAAAGATTCGCAGAGGGAATAATGCAAACCCGGCATCCGTTTCTCACCGCCGTATCTATAATGGGCAGGATTCCACGGACTCCTTTGATCTCACCGTTAAGCCCCAGTTCTCCTGCCATACAGACTCCTTTTAGTTTATTTGTTTCCAGATACCCGAAGGCCCCCAGAAGAGCCGCTGCAATGGGCAGATCAAATCTGGTCCCCTCCTTGCGTATGTCTGCCGGAGAAAGATTCACGGTGATCCTTTTCGGCGGAAAAGACAGTCCTGTATTTCTCAGAGCTGTCCACACCCGTTCCTGGGCTTCCCGGACTCTTGATGAAAGATATCCCACCATAGAAAATACCGGCAGGCCATTGCTTACGTCCGCCTCCACTAATACCGGTACTCCTTCTACACCGGAAATTGTCGCTGATAAAACGCTGCTGTACATAGTGCCTCCTTTCCAGGGGGGACGTGGTTCCGCACGAAGGCAGCAGAACTTTCTGTGCAGAAGTGTTCTGTCCCCTCTTAGACTGTATTTTTTCAGTTTCTGATTTTGGGAAATTTTTCGGCAGAACTGCCGGATTTTAAAGAATTTTAATGAAATAATTTCGTATACTCGATCTCTGTATTAGCGATATGATAAATATAGATTTTTTCTCCAAACGGACGATATATTGAGACAAACCGCTGCCATATGATCATCCTATATCCTTGGTCATTCAGCCACATATCATAATTATACCTTTATTTTCACACACACACAATACTCATTTTGCATAAAAGTAAATTTATGGTGGAAAAGCACAAAATCCTCCATCCTTACATAAACTAGAATTAAATTCCCCCGAGGTATGCTTGTGTGAAAACATTTCTAAAGCCCCTGACTCCGGAAGAAGAAAGGCATTATCTTCAGGAATACAAACAGGGCAGCCTGGAAGCGAAAGACATTCTGATCCAGAGAAATCTACGTCTGGTTGCACATATTGTCAAGAAATATCAGGGAGCTGGGGAAGATTCCGATGATCTGATCTCCATTGGAACGATCGGTTTGATCAAGGCTATACAGACCTTTGATTTTCAGAAAGCAAGCAGGCTCTCAACCTATGCGGCAAGATGTATTGACAACGAGCTTCTGATGCTTCTTCGTTCCAAGAAAAAATCCAACAAAGAGGTTTCTCTTTATGAACCTATCGGTACAGACAAAGAGGGAAATGAGATCAGCCTTCTGGACGTAATCGAGTCAGAACCGGTAGATGTGGTAAGGAATTATTCTCTCAAGCAGGATATTGACTATCTATATCAGCTGCTTCCCAAAATCCTCTCTCCCAGAGAGCAGGAAATCATCACCCTCCGCTATGGACTCTATGGCAAAGAGGAGCTGACTCAGAGGGAAATAGCAAAGCGGCTGAACATCAGCCGCTCTTACGTGTCACGTATTGAAAAAACTGCTCTTCTGAAACTCCGTGAATATTTCTGAACAAGTTCTGTGCCGGATACATCTGATATATCTTTCAGGACTTCATTTGTATCCGGTCTGAAGTACAGAGCGCAATCCCCTCTAATCTTCTTTTCTCCTCAGGATATCATATTTCTCCGGTACCTGGCTTAAAGCAACATAAAGCACCTGCTGGGGATGAGGCGCACTTTCCTGTTCCTGTCCTTCCTCGTTGAGAATCTTCTCTACCTTCACCGGCAGGTTTCTTCCATCCGGTTTCATGATTTCTATGGTCTCATCCACAGAAAATTTATTCCGCTGTTCGATCCTGCACAATCCATCTTTCAATTCCCAGACAATTCCCAGGTAGGTATAGCCTTTCTCGTAAGTATTATTGTCATAGATCTGGCTGGTCTCATCCGGCTTTCCATAAAAGAAGCCTGTAGTGAACTGGCGGTAGGTGCAGCTTCTGATCTGCTCCTGATACCAGGGCATATGCTCCCGGTACTTAGCCGGATCTTCCAGGTAATCATCAATCGCCTTCCGATAGGTTCTGGCAACGGTTGCCACATAAAGGGCAGTCTTCATCCGCCCCTCAATCTTCAGGCTGTCAATACCGCTGGCAAGAATATCGTCCATATGCTCGATCATACACAGGTCTTTGGAATTAAAAATATAGGTTCCTCTCTCATTTTCGTAAACCGGCATGTATTCTCCCGGCCTGGTTTCCTCCACAATAGAATATTTCCAGCGGCAGGGATGGGTACAGGCTCCCCGATTGGCATCCCTTCCTGTAAAGAAATTAGAAAGCAGGCATCTGCCGGAATAGGAGATACACATAGCTCCGTGAATAAACGTTTCGATCTCCATATCATCCGGAATATGGGCCCGGATTTCCCGGATTTCCTCCAGTGAAAGCTCTCTGGCACTGACCACTCTTTTGGCTCCCAGATTCCACCAGAACAGATAAGTCCCATAATTGGTATTATTTGCCTGGGTGCTGATATGCCGCTCGATCTCAGGGCATACTTCCCTGGCGATCATATAGATTCCCGGATCAGAAATAATCAGAGCATCCGGTTTGATCTCCCTCAGCTCCTGAAAATATTCCCGTACCTGGAGAAGATCCTGATTATGTGCCAGTATATTGGCAGTGACATAGACCTTAACTCCATGGGCATGGGCAAAAGCAATGCCCTCCCTCATATCCTCCATGGAAAAGTTTTTTGCCTTGGCCCGAAGTCCGAAAGCTTCTCCTCCGATATACACCGCATCCGCTCCGAAAATAACTGCGATCTTCAGTACTTCCAGGCTGCTTGCAGGTATCAGCAATTCCGGTTTATCCCTCATGATTCTCCTCCTGCTGCTTTCTTAACGCTAATGGCCACTCCGTCTCCCAGGGGGAGAATGGCCGTTTCCAGCTCTTCGCTGTTTTTCAATACGCTGAGGTACTCTCTCATACGCTTATAAATTGTCCGGTTTCTTCTTTCAACTGCAAAGTGGGATTCTATAATATCCCCGCCCTGGAGGACATTATCAGAAACCAGCAGTCCCCCCGCTTCCAAAAGCCGGAGAATCTCCGGGAAAAAGCGGATATACTGACCCTTTGCTGCATCCATAAAAATAAAATCATAGGGTTCTTTCAGAGTTTTCAAAACTTCCTGGGCATCTCCCTCCAAAAGAGTAATCTGTTTTTCCGCCCCGGCTTTTCTGAAATTCTCCCTGGCAATGGGAATCCTCTTTTCATAATTTTCTATAGTAGTGATCTGACAGTCTTCCGGCCCGTAAGTGTGCATAAGAAGTGCGGAAAATCCTACCGCCGTCCCCACCTCCAGGATCCTGGAGGGCCTTTTGATCTGCAAAAGCACCTTCAGCAGGCTTTGGGTTTCCCGGCGGATGATCGGTACATAGTTTTTTAAAGCCTCCATTTCCAGCTCATTGAGAAAAGGCGTATTTCCCTTATCCAAAGAATTGATATAGGTAACTAAACGCTGATCAACGATCACTCTCCGGTTCCTCCTGTCTCCTCTTCTCCTTCCTGGCTATCCTCAGACTGCGCATCCGAACCACTCTGGATCTCAGAGCTTCCTTCCTGAGTTGTACCATCTTCCTGGGTCTGATTTGGCTGTCCCTTTATATTTTCTCTGGCAAGGATCTCCAGCATTTCATCTGTAGTCATGCTGGTATTCAGGATATAAGTTCCTGCCTGGATCTTCCCTCTGTAATTTGAGAGCATTTCCTGTACCACAAAGACTTTGGCATCCCGGGTAAGTCCCCGGCTTTCCAAAGTTCTTCCTACCTGGTATACAGAATCCCCCTCATCCACTACCACGGTAATGTCTCTGCCTTCCTCTTCCGAGTCCACAGGCTGCTGATAGAAGATATCGTATCCGAAATCATAGGCTGATTTTCCGATATAGATCACCGCAATAGCCACAATAAGGTAAAGTGCAAAACGAAAAAAACCGCC
>DXFG01000118.1 GCA_019114545.1 Candidatus Blautia pullistercoris
GATTTTCATATTTATCACCCATTTTATTATATCGGTATAACGAAATGAAATCAAGAAAATTTATAAACATGATCGAGTCAATGCAAAAAGAAAAAATTGCATTTTCCCGTTCATCTGGTAAACTAAGAAAGAGAAAATTATGAATGAGGTGTATAAAAATGCCGGAAAAGCTGGGGATTTTCTGTGTCTTGGAACAGAAGGAAAAGTATCAGATTCTAAAAGAAACCATGAAAGAGGGAGAAAGTTCGGAAGAATGTCTGAAAAGAACAGTCAGCAGTAAAATTTCTGCTCCTTTTTCCTGGAAAGCCAGGGGAATCCTGACCCTGGTCAGAGAGGAGAAGCCCACAGAATATATGTTTTTATTCAGTGCCCGGCAGACTCTTCCGGAGGACAGGAAAGAAGAGACAGATACTGCCTGCTGGTCGAAATGTGATGAGATTTTACAGAATCTGGCCGGGGAGGAAGAGAAGATCTGTTTCCGGCTTATGATGGAAAAGCGTGCATTCTTTTCTTTAAAGGTGACCTTTGACAGACGAAATATCCTCAGATCTGCCTCTGTAAATGGAAAGCCTCTGGAGCTTTTTGACATATTAAAGGAAGACGGAAGCCTGGCAGGCATTGTCCGGGAGAGGGGTGTGGTTCATCTGGACGGCAGTCTCCATCCTACTTCTCATATCTGGATCGTCCGGAGAAATCACAGCAGCGGATGGGATCTGCTTCTTCAGAAGAGAAGTCTTTCTAAGGATTCTAATCCCGGCTGCTACGATATTTCTTCCGCCGGTCATGTGTCTGCCGGAGATACCTATCTTCCTGCAGCACTCCGGGAACTTGGAGAAGAGCTGGGGATACGGGCAGAGGAGAAAGATCTCCATCTGGCCGGAATGCGGAAGGCATATTTTGAAGATGTGTTTTACGGAAAGCCTTTTCGGGATTATGAGATCAGCGCAGTCTATGTCTATGACAAACCGGTGGATGAGAAGAAGCTGGTCCTTCAGGAGTCAGAGGTGGAAGATGTAAAGTGGATGGATTTCCAGGAATGCTGCCGCAGGGTAGACCATGGGGGTATGAAACACTGTATTTATATGGACGAGCTGGAGATCGTGGGAAGATATCTCATCAAGAATTCCTGTACTTTTCCAGCAGAAGCTGGATCTGAAGATTAAGATTTTCCGGCATCTGTTTCCCGTCTCCTGATGAGAATCTGACCCACAGATGAAGTCTGTGATATCTGGCGGAGGACTTTTTCCTTCCAGCATCTTTTCCTTTCGCAGCCCGTATTTTTACCAGGACCTTTCTCTGTTCAAAGAGAGGGATCACAATGTAATAGAAACGGTCGTCCGGGAAGGAGAGATACCCCAGTTCCTGACCGGCGCCGTTTTTCAGATAGAGGCGGTGGTCCTTCAGACGGGAAGGGAAAAGAGGTTCATTTTCCCGGAGCTTTATGCTTTTATGGGAGGTTTCCAGCATAGCAGGGAGATAAAAGGTTTCGGTCTCCTCCTTTTCAGAAGCAACCCTGCCTGCCAGTTCTCTGAGAAGAGAAGTTCCGTCCATGAACTGCTGAGCCAGAAAATAAGTGAGCTGCGGCTGGAACCGGAGACGGAGAGCAGAATTTTCTTCCCGCTCCAGTTCTGCGTCAATCTCATCCAGGAGCCTCTGTCCGCAGCGGTAAATGCTCAGGAGAAACAGGGGAAAATCCTCTTCTGTAGTCCATAGGTATTTACCCCGGGCAATGGTGAAATTTCCGATCACATTTCCCTCATAGTCCTCGGCATAATGTAGGATCTCCCGCTCTATCCATGCGTGTTGATTTAAAGGCGCATCCCAATGAAGGGTTTTGGAGGAAGCCTTTTTTCCAGCACCGGAAGAGATATCCTCCTGGAAACCTGAAGATCCTTTTTTTAAAACTTCATAGGCCAGATTGATCTCCTGGACGCTGTACCGGTATCCGGTCTTTGAAGAACCGGCTACATCCGGGTGAAACTGGTGCATAAGCCGCCGGTATTGTTTTTTGATCTGTTCCAGATCTGCTTTTGGAGAAATGCCTAAGATTCTGCCTGCCTCTGCCGGTGTCATGGATTTCACGCCTCCTTCCGTTTTTTGTATTTGCCTTATGATAGCACAAATAAGAGAAGAATACAAAGGAGAGAAAGTCCATTAAAAATCAAAAAGAACACTTGTTCGATTCTGGAATTTGTGTTATTATCTATACAGAAAGAAAAGGACAGAATAAGGAGGCTCTGAAAATGCCAGAGAGAACTTACATTGCCATTGATCTGAAATCCTTCTATGCATCGGTAGAGTGCGTAGACCGGGGTCTGGATCCCATGACTACCAATCTGGTAGTGGCTGACAAAAGCCGGACAGAGAAGACCATCTGTCTTGCAGTGTCCCCATCCCTGAAAGCCTATGGGATATCAGGGAGAGCACGGCTTTTTCAGGTGGTGCAGAAGGTCAGGGAGGTCAATGCCAGGCGGCGGCAGGCTGCCCCGGGGCATAAGTTTACCGGGTCTTCCTGTCAGGCCCCGGAGCTTCAGCAAGATCCCTCTCTGGAGGTGGATTATATAACGGCTCCTCCCAGGATGGCCAAATATATGGAGATCAGCGGGAAAATCTACCAGATCTATCTGAAATATATTGCTCCGGAGGACATCCATGTTTATTCCATTGACGAAGTATTTATGGACGTTACCGATTATCTGGAGACCTATAAGACCAATGCCGGAGAACTGGCAAGGAAGATGATCCTGGATGTGCTGCAGACCATCGGTATCACAGCTGCGGCAGGTATCGGCACCAACCTGTATCTCTGCAAAATTGCCATGGACATTGTGGCCAAGCATATTCCGGCAGATGAAAATGGAGTGCGGATCGCCCAGCTGGATGAGATGTCCTATCGAAGACTTCTATGGTCTCACAGGCCCCTGACGGATTTCTGGCGGGTGGGAAGAGGCTATGCCAAAAAGCTGGAGGATCATGGTCTGTATACTATGGGAGATATTGCCCGGTGCTCTCTTGGAAAGCCAGGGGACTATTACAGCGAAGACCTTTTGTATGACCTCTTCGGGGTCAATGCAGAGCTTCTTATCGATCATGCCTGGGGATGGGAACCATGTACGATTAAGGATATCAAGGCTTACAAGCCGCAGAGCAGCAGTGTGGGATCCGGCCAGGTGCTCCAATGTCCTTATCCTTTTGGAAAGGCCAGGCTGGCGGCCCGGGAAATGGCGGATATGCTGGCACTGGATCTGTTGGATAAGGGGCTGGTCACCAACCAGATCGTGCTGACAGTAGGGTATGATATCGATAATCTGAAAGACCCTGAACGGCAGAAGCAGTACCGGGGCGAGATTACTACGGATATGTACGGGAGAAAAATTCCCAAACACGCCCACGGTACCATGAATTTAGACGGGTACACCTCTTCTTCCGGACAGATCCTCCAGGGAGTTACGGAACTTTTTGACAGAATCGTGGATAAGAATCTGCTGGTACGCCGTATCAATATGTCGGCGGAACATGTGATCCCGGAATCCCAGGCGCAGGAAAAAACGGAGTTTCACCAGCTGGATCTTTTTACGGATTACGCCGCTGTCCAAAAAGAACAGGAGAAAGAGGCTGCTAAGCTGGAGAGGGAGCGTAAGATGCAGAAGGCTGTGCTGGAGATCAAGAAAAAATTCGGCAAAAATGCAGTACTGCGGGGGATGAACCTGGAAGAGGGAGCGACGGCCAGAGACAGAAACGGACAGATCGGAGGTCACAAAGCATGAAGGAACAGGATAAGGAGAGGACTTACGAAGATATCATAAATCTTCCTCATCATGTGTCTGCGGTCCACCCTCCTATGCCCCTGTCAGACCGGGCGGCCCAGTTTGCACCTTTTGCCGCACTGACCGGATACGGAGAGGTGATAAAAGAGACCGCCAGGCAGACGGACAGAAAGCCGGAGCTGACGGAAGACGAAAAGCAGGCACTGGATTATAAGCTTCAGATGGCAGTCTCCCTTCCGGGGGAGAAACCGGTGGTCACCGTTACTTATTTTGTACCTGACGGGAAGAAAGCAGGAGGCTCCTACCATCGGATCCGGGGGAAGATCCGGAAGACAGATACAGACAGCGGAAAACTTATTATGGAGAACGGAGAGCAGATAGAACTGGATTTGGTGGTGGATATTCACATCGGCAGCACTTGAAATTTTTCAAAAGACATTGTTACAATAGAAGAAAATACTGTTTTATAAGGAGGGAGTCCCATGTTTGATCCAAAACCTATTATGGAAGAAAGAAAACTTCAGGAACCTGTTCCCACATCGGATCCTGCAGCTTTTCCCAGGTCAGAGGAAGTGCCGGAAGGCTGTATTGTGCTGGAAGATCTAAAAGATGAATGGGGATGCCAGGTGGATTTCCATACGGATGTTGTATATGCCAAAAGAGAGCCGGAAGACTGGTACGCAGATCCGGTACACTGCATACTGAAGATGCATATTCTGGAGCCTGTGGTTCATGCCGGCGTCCCGGAGGAAGAGAAGAAGAAGGAAAGAAAGTGGCCCTGTATAGTCTATATCCAGGGGTCTGCCTTCCATAAACAATGGCTGTGGGACCACATTTCCAGGCATATCCGTATGGCGGAGCATGGCTATGTGGTAGCCATTGTGGAATACCGTCCTTCGGAAATCGCTCCTTTTCCCGCACAGATGCAGGACGCCAAGACTGCTGTAAGATTTTTAAAGAAACACTGTGAGGAATATCATATTGATGTGGATCATATGGCCATAGCCGGGGATTCTTCCGGAGGTCATACCGCTCTGATGGCAGGATTTACCGGGGATGAGGGACCGGATACCCGGCTGTATGGAGAATATTCTGCCAAAGTAAACTGTATCATCGACCTGTATGGCCCTACGGTTTTTTCTCTGATGAATTATTATGAAAGCTCTCAGAATCATTACCATCCGGACAGTCCGGAGGGGTATGAGATCGGAGGAAAAAATGTTCTGGAACACCCGGAACTTGCGGATCTTACCATACCGATGAACTATTTATCAGAAGAAAAGGAGACTCCGCCTCTTCTCCTCATTCATGGGGGAAGAGACATGCTGGTGCCTTTCAACCAAAGCTGCCAGCTTTATCATTATATGCGAAAGCTGGGAAAAGAGGTGACTTTTTATAAAATACAGGACGGCAGCCACGGAAGCCTGGGATTCGACAATGACCGGATTCTGGGGATCGTCCTGGACTTTTTAAAAGAACATATTTGAAAAATATGAAAACGAGGCGTTGTCAGACAGCCCAAAGGCTGCCAGGCAGCGCTTTTTTTGTGCGATACGCCCGGCAAGGGACTGCCGTGCTTGCACGAGCAGGCATTTGCCGGGCAACGGACTGTTTAAATTTATAAAATTTTTATAAAAGAAACACAAAAACTCCAATGAAAGAACACAGAGAGCAGATAAGATGGACACAGTACAAATTGCGCAGAAAGGACAATAGAGGGATGATTGAAGTAAAAAATCTGACAAAGTATTACGGAAATCACAGAGCGGTGGACCATATTTCTTTTTCTATTAAAGAAGGTACTGTCTGTGGTTTTCTGGGACCTAACGGGGCGGGAAAATCCACGACTATGAATATCATGACAGGCTGTCTGTCGGCTACTTCCGGCAGTGTTTCCATAGGAGAGTATGATATCTTTGAACAGCCCATAGAGGCCAAAAAGCTGATCGGCTATCTGCCGGAACAGCCTCCCCTTTATCTGGAGGAAACCCCCAGGGAATATCTTAGATTTGTGTCCCAGGCGAAGAAAATCCCAAGAGGATCTATAAAGGACGAAATTGAAAAGGTTATGGAAGAGACGCAGATCACAGAGGTAGCGGACCGGCTGATCAAAAACCTTTCCAAAGGCTATCGGCAGAGGGTAGGAATCGCCCAGACCCTTCTGGGCAATCCCAAGGTGATCATTCTGGACGAACCTACCGTAGGGCTGGATCCCATCCAGGTTATTGAGATCCGGGATCTGATTAAATCACTGGGGCAAAAACATACCGTCATATTAAGCAGCCATATTTTGTCTGAAGTCCAGCATATGTGCGACGAGATTCTGATCATATCAAAGGGGAAGCTGATTGCTTATGATACCGCAGAGAATCTGGAAAAAATGATGGCCCCGAAAACTTCTATCGAAATCCTTACGGATGCTTCTGAAGAAGAAAGCCGCAAGGTGCTGGAGGCTGTGGAAGGAATTGAAGAGACAGAGTATATCTTTCAGGAAGATGGGACGCTGCAGGTGCTGATCTATACCACTCCCCAGGAAGAGTTTGCCGTCCGCAGGGTGCTTTCCTTAAAATTTGCGGAAATCAAGAAAGCTATTTTAAAGCTGGATATTGTAAAGGCAAATCTGGAAGATATCTTTATCGAACTGACAAATCCTGAGGAAGACAGGTCCCGGGAAGATTCCGGGGAAGAACCGGAGGAGCCGGAAGATATTTCAGAAAATAATATTGCAGAAGAAGAGAAAACGGAACAGACCAGAGAGGAGGAGTCATTATGACCGCTGTATTTTTCCATGAGATCAGACTGCTTTTTTCAGGTCTGACCGCTTATGTGTATGGGGCTTTTTCCTTGTTTTTTGTAGCAGTTTATATGATGTATTATAACCTGAGTGCTGCTTATGCAAATTTTGAATATGCCCTGGCAGGTGCATCCTTTGCCTTTATCCTGATGATTCCCATTATCACCATGCGGATCATTGCAGAAGAAAAAAAGCAGAAGACCGATCAGCTTTTATACGCACTGCCTATCACAACAACCCAGATTGTAGTGGGAATCTCTATCTTCCTACTGCCTATGGCTCTCTTTTTGCCTACATTATGACAGGGGCAGCCTTGCTTTCCATAGGGATTTTCATTTCCTCTGTCACAGAATCTCAGGCCATGGCGGCAGGAATCTGCTTTGCCGCCATGCTGCTGAATTATTATATGGTTACCCTGGCTGAGTATGTGGCATCTTCTGCCTACGGCTCTCTTGTGGCTATCCTGATCCTGGAGCTGATCATTGCTCTGCTGATCAAAAATATGACCGGTAATCCTTTGCTGTCTAAAATTTTCGGAGGATTGTCTATGGCAGCCGCAGTGGCTTTGTATGTGTATAAGAGTGAATGGTTTGAGGGACTTTTTCCGAAAATTTTGGAGAATATTTCTGTTTATGAAAGATTTTATGAATTTGTGGACGGTATCTTTGATTACACCCATGTAGTGTATTTTATCAGCGTGATCGTATTTTTTCTGTTCTTAACCGTTCAGTCACTTGAGAAAAGGAGATATAACTAATGAAAATCCCGATAAAAGATTACATAAAAAACACCAGGGAGCAGTTTGGAACCCGCTCCAGCAAGATGGGAAGCTACAGTTTTTTCCTGACGGTAGTTGTCCTTGCCATCCTGGTGACCGTAAATATTG
>DXFG01000119.1 GCA_019114545.1 Candidatus Blautia pullistercoris
TTTGACGGAATGCGGGCAGAAGGCCAGGAAGAGGTTGTGAACCTGTTGCGCTGCGCCTGGGCAGGAAGCCAGAAATACGGGGCTCTGGTGTGGTCCGGAGATATCCACTCTACCTTTGAAAGTCTCCAGAATCAGTTTGCCGCAGGCCTGAATATGGGACTGTCAGGGATCCCCTGGTGGACCACAGATATTGGAGGATTTTTCGGCGCCAATATTTATGACGAAGACTATCATGAGGTATTTGTCCGCTGGTTCGAGTATGGAACTTTCTGTCCGGTAATGCGTCTCCATGGATACCGGATGCCTTACCAGCCTCAGTACGGAACTACAGGAGGAGCGGAATGTGTTTCCGGAGCGCCTAATGAGATCTGGTCTTACGGAGAAGAGGTATATGAGATCTGTAAGAAATACATAGAACTGAGAGAATCCATGCGTCCTTATATCAGGACTCTTATGGAAGCTGCTCATGAAAAGGGTACCCCGATCATGCGTCCTATGTTCTATGATTTCCCGGAAGATAAGGTATGCTGGGAGAACGAAAGCCAGTATATGTTTGGAGCGGATATCCTGGTGGCTCCTGTTATGGAGCGGGGGCAGAAGACAAAAGAGGTCTATCTTCCCAAGGGAAGCACCTGGACAAATCCATGGACCGGAGAAAGCTATGAGGGAGGCCAGACGGTGACTGTAGAGACTCCTCTGGAGCAGATCCCATTGTTTACAAAAGATAATTTCAGACTGGAAGTATAAGATGAAAAAAGCCGCTGAGGCATTTAATACAGAGGAATCCCGTATTCGGAAAAGTATTATGCCCGGCGGCTTTAAAAAGATATGGGGAGGTCAGCAATATGCTGAGACAAGCAGGAAATAAAGTATACAGACGTTTTGACAAAGAATTATTGTGCATCCAGCCCTGGGGGAAAAACAGTTTCCGTGTACAGGCCACCCAGCGGCATGAATTTATAGAAGATGAGGATCTTTCCGCTCTTCTTCCCACCGAGGAAGTATCCGTGAAAGTTTATGAGAGAGGAACGGATACGGTGATTGAAAATGGCAAGATCATCTGTGAGATCACCAGAACAGGAAAACTCCGTTTCTTAAATCAGAATGGAAAGCTGCTTTTAGAGGAATATGAAAGAATCCGCGGAATGGAAGAAGAAGGGCGGAAAGAATTTAACAGCGCCCTTGAAATCGTTCCCAGGACCTTTGAACCCAGACAGAGTACAGATAATTACCGTCTGACTGTTCGGTTTGAGCCTGTAGAAGGGGAAAAGCTTTACGGAATGGGACAGTACCAGCAGCCTTATCTGGATGTAAAGGGCTGTACTCTGGAACTGGCCCACAGGAATTCCCAGGCCAGCATTCCCTTCGTTCTTTCCAGCAACGGTTATGGATTTTTGTGGAACAATCCGGCTATCGGCTCTGTGACCTTCGGGAAGAATGTGACCCAGTGGACAGCCCAGTCTACCAAGCAGATGGACTACTGGATCACTGCAGGAGATACTCCGGCAGAGATTGAAGAAGCCTACGCTGAGGCTACAGGAAAAGTTCCTATGATGCCCGAATACGGCATGGGATTCTGGCAGTGCAAGCTCCGCTATATGACTCAGGAGGAGATCCTGGAGGTGGCAAGAGAATACCACCGGAGAAAGCTTCCGGTAGATGTGATTGTTGTGGACTTCTTCCACTGGCCTCATGAAGGAGACTGGAAGTTTGACCTGGACTACTGGCCGGATCCGGAGAAGATGGTCCGGGAACTGAAAGAAATGGGCATGCACCTGATGGTGTCTATCTGGCCTACTGTAGACGGGGAAAGCGAAAATTATCAGGAAATGGAAGAACTGGGATATCTGACCCGGTCAGAGCATGGCAAGCGTCTGGGACAGCTGGGCAATGCGGCCATCATTGATGTGACAAATCCTGATGGAAGAGAATATGTATGGAGCAAGATCAGGAAAAATTATTATGAGAAAGGCATCCATATTTTCTGGCTGGACGAGGCAGAACCGGAGTTCACCGGCTATGAGTTCTCCCATTACCGGTATTTCCGGGGGGCAGATATGGAAGTGGGAAATATCTATCCAAGAGAGTATGCCCGGATGGCTTATGAGGGAATGGAAAAAGAAGGACAGAAGAATATCCTGAACCTTCTCCGCTGTGCCTGGGCGGGCAGCCAGCGGTATGGAACTCTGGTATGGTCCGGGGATATTGATTCTTCCTTCCGCTCTCTGAGAAATCAGCTGGCAGCAGGACTGAACATGGGAATCTCCGGGATCCCCTGGTGGACCACAGATATCGGAGGCTTCCACGGCGGAAATATCCACGATCCCAAATTCCATGAACTGCTGGCCCGCTGGTTTGAATTCGGGGCTTTCTGTCCGGTAATGCGTCTTCACGGATTCCGGGAGCCTTTTAAGGCCCCTCTGGGAACCACCGGCGGCGGAAAACACAACAGCGGTGCGGAAAATGAAGTATGGAGTTATGGAGAGGAAGTTTACAAGATCTGTGAAAAATATATCCATCTCAGGGAACGGATGCGTCCCTATGTGAGACAGATCATGGAAGAAGCTCATGAAAAAGGAACTCCTGCAATGCGTCCTCTGTTTTATGATTTCCCGGAAGATAAAAAAGCCTGGGAGATAGAAGATGAGTATATGTTCGGACCGGATCTCCTGGTGGCGCCTGTTTTGTATGAAAATCAGAGAGAGAGGAGCCTCTATCTGCCGGAAGGACTCTGGAGAAATATTAACGACGGTGAGGAATACCAAGGAGGCAGAGAGATCACGGTGGACGCTCCTCTTGACCAGCTTCCGGTATTTGCAAAGGCAGGAAAACTGACGGAACTGTAAGAAGGGAAAGGGTGTAGAATATGGGGAAAAAGAAAACAGAAAGAAACATTTTTGGATTTGACGGCAGCTTTATTAATATCTGTGATAAGATATTCGACGTCATGGCCCTGGGATTTCTGTGGATACTCTGCAGTATTCCCATTGTGACTATAGGGGCATCTACCTCAGCCCTATACTATGCCATGGTGAAATGTGTGAAAAACGGCAACGGATATATTGCCAGAGAGTTTTTCCGCTCTTTCCGGCTGAATCTTATATCCGGCTGCTTTATCTGGATCCTGGTTGTGGCAGCTTCCTTTGCCATGCAGCTGAATGTGGGGATTTTGATGAAGGAAACAGACGGCTATGCAGGATTGTTTTTTATCTGTGTCTACACCCTGACTTCTATATGGATCATTGCTTTTGCCTGCTATGTCTTCCCGGCTCTGGCACGGTTTGATATGAGCAGCGGCTGGCTGATAAAACTTGCCATGTATATGACTGTGCGTTATTTTGGTACAACTCTTGCCCTGCTTCTGGTCCTGGCCTGTACAGGAGCGATTATCTGGCGTT
>DXFG01000120.1 GCA_019114545.1 Candidatus Blautia pullistercoris
GTGATCCTGGGACTCCTGGTTACCGGAGGCTTTATCACAGGTCTGTATATCCTGGATAAGAAAAAGCGGAGCAAAAGGCAGGGAAAAGGGACTGCAGGAACAGGAAGGTGAGGAGGATCCATGAAAAAGAAGATCCCGGGAATTCTCTTTGGCATATTGTTTCTGATCGGCTTTGGGATACTGATCTATCCCACGGCGGCGGATCAGTGGAATACCTACCGGCAGAGCCGTCTGATCTCTTCTTATGAAGCCGCTGTGGAAAAGATGGAACCGGAGGATTTTTCCCTTCAGTGGGAAAAGGCCAGGGCTTTTAACGACTCCTTTTCCATCAATAATATTTACGGCGATATATTCGGTTCAGAGGAACAGGAACTGACGGATACCGCCTACTGGCAGGTGCTGAATGTAGGAGGGGATGGTGTCATGGGATATCTGTCCATACCGAAGATCCATGTCAGGCTTTCAATCTATCACGGAGTGGAGGAAGAGGTCCTTCAGACTGGCGTGGGACATTTAAACGGCACCAAACTTCCCATAGGAGGAGAGGGAACCCACAGTGTGCTGGCGGCCCACCGGGGACTGCCAAGCGCCAGACTGTTTACAGATATCGACCAGCTGGAAAAGGGAGATCTTTTTTATATCCATATGCTGGACCAGGTCCTGGCTTATCAGGTTGACCAGATCCTGGATATGGTGGATAAGGACGATACCGCTGTATTGGAGGAAGCCCTTCAGATCCAGGAGGGAAAAGATCTGGTGACGCTGTTTACCTGTACTCCTTACGGGGTGAACAGCCACAGGCTGCTGGTGCGGGGAACCAGAGTTCCTTACACCGGGCAGGAGGATATTGCAGCCACCCCTGCCGAGACTATGCTGGAAGCCGTGCAGAATTATTATATGCTGTATCTGATCCTGGGGATATCGGTTACCTTGCTGGGGATCCTATTGCTCCGGGTGATCCTGAGGCCTGGGAAAAGAGAAAAAAGAGGAAGTTAAATGGTAATTGCAATACTTTACAGATAGAGAAACTAGGAGGGTAAAAGGTGAAGATGAAGAAAAAAATCAAACAGGCGGCCGCCGCCGTCCTTACCCTGATGCTGACCCTGCCGGCGTTTTTTTCCAGCGCCCAGGCGGCTGTGGGGATTGATACGCAGAGAGACTGTTTTGTGGATTTCCAGCTGGACGGCGCCTTTGAAGAACTGGCCGGACAGGATGAAAATCTGGAAGAGCCGGTGACGGTCCGTCTTTATAAGGTAGCGGATGTGAAAGAATCGGGAGCCTATCTGCCGGAGGCAGAGTTTGAGGCTCTGGCCCTTGACCGTGTGGATCATGAGACCACTGCCGAAGAGTGGGCGGACAAGGCAGAAACCGCGGGAGAGATCCTGGAAGGCCTTTCCACGGAAGCCCAGACGGCTCTGTTAAGCGCCAGGGTAACTCTGGCGAAGGGAAAGGGAAGCACAGGGTCTTTACAGCCCGGGCTGTATCTGGTGATGACAGACAGCGTCCGTTCTCCGGAATATATCTACAGCTTTACGCCCTACCTTCTGTCATTGCCCGGCAACTATTATTCCGAGGAGCATCCGGATGACTCCTGGCAGTACAGTGTTACAGTAGGATTAAAGCCAGAGCAGGAGCTTCGGTACGGCAGCCTGGAGATCATCAAGACGCTGGAAGCCTACAACGCCACATTAGGGGGCGCAGACTTTATTTTTTCTGTGGAAGCAGTAAGACAGGGAAAAACCGTATACAGCGATGTGGTCTCTCTGTCCTTTGACGGACCGGGTACGAAACGTGTTTTGATCGACCGTCTGCCGGCAGGATCCCAGGTAACGGTGACTGAGGTCTACAGCGGTTCCTGTTATGTGCTTACCAGTCCGGGAAGCCAGGATACTCAGATCCGGGCGGATCAGGTGTCTCAGACAGCTTTCTCCAACACTTATGATGAAGAGAATAATGGAGGCTCCAGTATTGTGAACCGCTTTATTTATACTCCCGAAGATCCGGAAGGGGAAGCTTCGCCGGAAGAGGAGATCTCCGGAACCTGGACCTGGCAGCAGCAAAGAGACAGCGCCCTGGAGAAAGAGGATTAGCGCCTTGGGGCAGCCGCCAAATGGACATGCCTGCATGTCCGCCGGGCTCGTTGCCCCAAGGAATAAAGGAGGAGAAATTGCGGATGAAAAATCGATGGATAAAAAATAAAACACTGGCTCTGGGGGCCGGGGCCTTTCTGCTTACCGCAGGGATTTCTGCGGGAACGGCGATGGCTTATTTCACCACCTATACCCAGGTCAGCGGCACGGTGCCTCTTTCCCTGGGGGAGATCGAGACTATCCCGGACGAGGAAGTGACAGACTGGGAGAAGCGTGTGACCATAGAGAATACCGGGGATATGGAATGCTTTGTCCGTGTCCGTGCCTTTGCAGGAAGTCAGTATCAGGACGGCCTGGTATACAGCGGTGAAAACTGGAGCCTGGCTGCCGACGGCTATTATTATTACAGTGAGATTCTTTCTCCCGGAGAGACTTCCGGAGAATTGCTTATTGCAATCGATAACATGGAAAGCAATCAGAGCTTTAACGTGATCGTGGTACAGGAAAGCGCTCCTGTGATCTACGATGGGGACGGAAATCCCACCGGAGACTGGGATCATATCCTGGATTCCGGAGAAAATGTTTATGACAGCAGTGAGGAGGTGGGTGAATCATGAAGAAGAAAATACCAGTAGTGCCCACAGTCCTTCTATCAGCGGCAGTCCTGCTCCTGGCAGGCAGCACCGTGGGAAGCACCCGGGCAGCCCTCACCTACTTCAGTGAAAACTATTCCGCTTCTGTAAATATCTCCCAGATCGGCGTCAGCATCGAGGAAAACGGAGAAACAGTCAGCA
>DXFG01000121.1 GCA_019114545.1 Candidatus Blautia pullistercoris
TCCATAGCGGATAGAAAATACCGCCCCGCTGCCCATGCACAGCCCCAGCAGGATAGATGTGAGAAAGGTCATCAGGGTATAGGAAGAACCTACCGCCGCCAATGCCCCGGAACCAATAAACCTGCCTACGATCAGGGTATCTGCAATATTATAAAGCTGCTGCAGCATATTTCCGCCGATCATAGGCAGGGCAAAAAATACTAATGTCTTTGTGATCGGCCCCTGTGTCAGATTTTTCTGCATATTTCTTTCCCCCTAACGGGACTATTCTAACACAAAAGAGCCTCTGTGAAAACTACTTATACCTCATCCTCATAAGGAACCGGTGTATCGTCCTTCATATCCAGATTGTTCAGATATTTTTTTGTCTCCATAACGATCACCGGCGACAGAAGAAGCACAGCGATCAGGTTTGGTATAGCCATCAGTGCGTTCAGGATATCCGCTACCAGCCAGATCAGGTTTAACGGTGCGATAGGCGCGATCACTGCCACGATTATGTACAGGACACGATATGGGATCATAATCTTCTTTCCTGCAAAGTATTCAATACACCGCTCTCCATAATAAGCCCAGCCCAGAACCGTAGAGAAAGCGAAAGTAATGATACCCATTACCAGGATCACCGGACCCAGGCCCGGTATCTGATTAAATGCCAGAGTCGTCAGCACGCCGCCGTCGCTGATACTTCCCATATCGATATCCGGATTTTTCATAATGCTGGTTACCAGTACCAGGCCTGTCATAGCACAGACTACTACCGTATCCCAGAAGGTTCCTGTACTGGATACCAGCGCCTGGCGCACAGGATTTCTGGTCTGGGCAGCCGCTGCAGCGATAGGTGCGGAGCCCATACCAGATTCATTAGAAAACAGACCTCTTGCAACTCCGTAATGCATAGCCTGCATAATACCGCCGCCAATGAGACCGCCGGCTGCTGCTCCCGGCTTAAAGGCCAGGGTACAGATTGTCTGAAGAGCAGGAATGATAAAGTCATAATTAAAGCAAAGGATGATAATGCAGCCAAATACATAGAAGAAGGCCATGAAAGGAACCAGCTTCTCACATACATTGGCAATGGATTTGATCCCGCCGAAAATAACCATAGCCACCAGAACACCCACTACGATACCAATAATCCAGGTAGGGATCCCCAGGTTCTCATTACATACAGAAGCAATGGCATTTACCTGGGTGGCGCAGCCGATCCCGAAAGAAGCCAGACCGCCGAAGATGGCAAAAAGAAGGCCCAGCCATTTTGCATGAAGCCCTCTCTCCAGGGCATACATGGCCCCGCCCAGCATACGTCCGTCTCTTGTCTTTACACGATATTTCACAGAGATCAGAGCCTCGCTGTACTTTGTGGCAATTCCGAATACGCCGGTAAGCCAGCACCAGAGTACTGCGCCGGGTCCTCCAAGGGCAATGGCCGTTCCCACACCGATGATGTTTCCTGTACCAATGGTTGCCGCCAAAGCTGTGGTAAGAGCGCCGAACTGGCTTACCTCCCCTTCCGCATCCGGGTCTTTCGTCACAGAAAGCTTAATCCCTTTAAAGACCTTTCTCTGGATGCCTTTTGTCCGGATGGTCATAAAAATATGGGTGCCTAAAAGCAATATGATCATGGCCCAGCCCCAGACCAGATCATCTACCGCCTGAACGGCAGAATAGATTGTCTCATACACTTTTGTACTCCTCCTTTAAATTTCTCTGCGGCAGAAAGATAAGGAAAAAGGGTATATGACACCGTCAAAGTCCATACACCCTTGTATCACTTCACCTTTTTATCGCAATAAACTTCTTACAGTTTATACCCAAAAAGAGGAACTTGTCAAGTTTTATCAGATTTTTTATCATTGGTCTACGCAGTTGGCCGCATCAATGGCAATCACTGTCAACAGTCCCGGAAGCTCATCTTCCTCACTGGCAAAATCCAGGACATAAGTATCACCCCAATGTAAAGGTTCTTTAGTGATATGTACCACAGTTCCAAAGTTGTCTGTGACATCATAATTCCACTCCAGAAAGTCTCCCTGTACTTTCCAGTTTTTATAATCAATCTCATATCTGGGTTTGAGAAAAGTCAGTTTTTTCTGGATACGTCCCATTTCCTGTCCATGGATCATAATTTCAAAAACCGGCAGCAGCTGAAAAAGTTTTTCCCGCACCAGTCCTACTTCTTCTCCCTTATTGTCATAGACATGAAGCTTGTGTCCAAGGGACAGAAATTCTCCTTTTACAAAATATTTCACATTCCCCTCTTCATCGTAAATATCAAAAGTGTCTGTCCAGGAAAACACCCGCTGTTTAATTAAAAGTTTCATCTTTTTCCCTTTCTTTTTAAAAATCGTATCTTCGGATCTGGCAGTTTTTCATGCCGAAAGCCGCAAATTCTTCATTGGTCATATCATAAAAATAGGAGTGCACAGCCCTTGCGATCCCATTGTGGGCCACCAGCAGAACCGTTTCTGTATCAGAGCGTTCCCTAAGGTCGTCCAGCAGATTGTAGATTCTCTGACAGAGCTTCAGCATAGATTCTCCCCCATTGTAGCTGGAAACAAAATTCTCTTTTGCTTTCCGAAATTCTGCCCCATCTCTGGGCGTAGACTCGTACATGCCGAAGTTCTGCTCCTTCAGTCGTATTTCCTCTTCCATAGGAATCCCCGCAGCCTCAGAAATCTGTCTGGCTGTCTCTTTTGCCCGGATTAAAGGAGAATAGAGAATCTTATCAATCTTCAATCCCTGGCGAAGGATTTCTTCGCCCAGTTCTCTGGCCTGCTCATATCCCAGAGGCGTAAGAGGAATATCCGTTGCTCCGCAGATTTTGTTCTCCACATTCCATACTGTCTGTCCATGCCTGACATAATAAAAATGCCCCATTCTTCCGCACCTCTCTTTTTCTCTATTTTGAGACATTTTATCATATCCCTTCCATTGCCTCAATCTTATTTTCACTTCTTCTGATTTTTCATTTTTTCTATAAATATTCTGCCGTCTTCTGCCATAATCTTCAGCCGTTCATACTCTTCCAAAAGCATTTTTCTTCCTGCCTCTGTAATAATATAGGATTTCCTCCGGTTTTCTTCACCGGTCAGCCGTATGATCTGGTTTTTCTCGAATTTAGACAGCATGGCGTACAAAGTCCCCGGTCCTACCTTTACTCTGTCCCCGGAAATCTTCCGGACCTTTTCCATAATGTCCACCCCACAGCATTCCTCGGTAAGAGCCAGCAGAATATAATACATAGGTTCTGTCAATGTCTGAAACTGTTCTCTCGCCATTCTTTCAAGCCTCCTTTTCAGGCAGACGTTTTCTCACGGGGTATTCCCCTTTCTCAGATCTGCTAAAGCTTCAGGGCCTCCCGGATAAAAAGGATCTGATCTGCCTCCAGCTGGTCCATTCCAGATATACGTAGCATCCTGCCTGGATCTCGGATCAGCATTTCCTTTCCAGATTCTTTTGACCACAGTTCCTCCATTCTGTCCAGCAGCCATGCATGAGGTGTTTCGTATAATTCACAGGTAACACTTTCCTCCGGCAATAATGAAGAATCTGCAGGAGTAATCTCATAAGTAACCGCCCGGCCCATGATTCCCTTTTTGTCTTCCTCTATTGAGACGCTTCCGTCTCCATAGGCTGTTTCAATCTTTTCTTCCTCCTTAGGCGCCGCCAGCACCAGGCCCAGCCACAGTCCATAAACCATCACCGGAAGGATCAGGAGGATCATCATAAAAGCCATTTCATGACGATATCTTTGGGGCTTCAGCAGACCTACCCAGCCTTTATATAGTACCACCACAATAAAAATTGTAAGCAGCAGCCCGCCGCTTATCTTGTCTCCGGCAAGAAAAGTAAGGGTCAGATATACCAGCGCTATAAGATAAGGGAGCAGCCATCTGAGCTGTATCCACAGATAGATCCAGGTCCCTTCTTTTCCGTAAAAAGGCTCTGCCCCCATATCCAAAGCCCGACGTGCTTTTGCTGTCCAATACCGGAAGTCCAGGAACCAGGTCAGCTTATAGATAAATAGGCAAAACAAAGTGATCCAAAGAGCCAGTTCCAGATTGTCAAAGATCCATTCCCCGGGATTATCTGTCCTCAGGCCATTTAGCAAGCTCAGCCCCAGGATACAGATAAAAATCGCCCATCTTCCTCCGGATTCTCTCTCTGCCTTTTTGATACTTCTGTACCGTTCCTCCGGTTCCATAATAGGGGCTGCATCCTGAGAAAGCTTCCGAAAAATGCAGAGTTTCTTTCTGCTGCTCACCAGCTCCCAGCCGGCTTGCCGGCAGTATACGGCAAACTCCTCTGTTTCAGGTTCCGGTTTTGTGTCATTTTCGTTTCCTTCTGAGAACACCTCCACTGCATATTCCAGTTTCTGAGGTTCCTCTTTTTCAAACACCATTCCCAGACGCCAGTCTCTGAAGATCCAGCCCTCCCGGGCCATTTTCTCCAGATATAAGGCCAGATTATCACATTCCCTATAACGAAAATTTCCAAATACTACTTTTCTTCTCATAGGAACACCCCCGTTCTCCGAAAAAACATTCCCCAAAAACAAATTATCGAGTGTCGATATTTCCTACTTTCAGTATAATATCGACACTCGATAATTGCAATAGATTTCCTATATTTTATTCCTGGGCACAATGAGCCAAGTGGGCATACTCCCATGTCCGCTTGACTTCACATCTTATAACCCCAGCTTCTCAATAATCTCTTTCAGCGCTGTCCGCACGGGAGAATCTTTCGGCAGCTGCACCGTTGGCTTTCCATCACAGTCGTACTGATAAACCAGATTGTCATGAGGCACTACCCCCAGAAGTTCCAGCCCCTGATTCCTGATCTCCTCCAGCGTTCCCTCATCCAGTTTACCCTTAGGCGCCCGGTTGACGATCAGGCCTGTTTTCTTCGGATGGAAGTTCAATTCCTCCATGAGTCTGGCAATCCGTCCCGCCGCCTGAACTCCTCTCCTGGAACAGTCGCTGACTAAGATGGCAACCTCCATGGCCGGCAGGATTCCTCTGCTGATATGTTCCATTCCCGCTTCATTGTCCACCACAATATAAGGATAATGGCTCTGAAGCTTCTGCACCTGGGTCTGGACCAGACCATTTACAAAGCAGTAACAGCCCTGTCCCTGAGACCGTCCCATGACCATCAGATCATAGTCATCTTCCTCTGTCAGAGCGTCCATCATACGGCTTTCCAGATATTCCGCTTTAGTAACTCCCGCCGGAATCTTATACTTTGGATCCGTTCCGGCTCTTTCAATTTCTTCTCTCAGCTCACCCAGAGTGATCCCAGGTTCTACTCCCAGAACCTCATTTAAATTGGAATTGGCGTCTGCATCCACTGCCAGCACCGGCTTTTTCCCTGTCTCACAGAGATACTGGATCAAAAGCCCGCACAGTGTGGTCTTTCCCACGCCGCCTTTTCCGGATACTGCAATAATATGTCCCATAATGGATTCCTCCTCATTTTTCCCTTTCACAAGGGATATATTTATTGAACACGTTGTTGATTTTCTTGCACCATGGATATTATAATAAAATTCAGAAGAATACAAGGATCAGATTTCCAGATCTGCCATGTTTCTCAACAGATTCTAAAAATTGTCTATGAACAGGAGGATTTTTTGTGAAAAATAAGACGAAAGTTACAGACCGTCGCACCAGATATACCCGGCAGACCATCAAAGACTCTTTTCTTTCTCTTCTGAAAGAAAAACCTTTTCCTAAGATCACGGTTACAGAACTGTGCCGCCTATCAGAAATCAACCGTGGAACCTTTTATCTTCATTATTATGATATAGATGATGTGCTGGATGACCTGCTCAATGATGTGATCACAGATACTTCCAGTATATTAGACCATGTACTCTGCTCTGAAAAAATAGGCTGTACCTATCCTTTCTGTCAGAAGGTTCAGGAAGATGTGCGGCTTCAGGTCCTGTTTTTTGATGATGTGGCCTCTTCCCGGCTTCTGGAAAAGCTCTGCGAACTGTCCACAGAGTCATTTATCACCCATCTTATGCAGAACAGCCTCCTGACCTTTGAGCAGGCGGAGGCTGTCCTTTATTTTCAGATGAACGGCTGTCTGGCTATTAATAAAAGAATGCTGAAGAACAAATGTACCAACTGGAAAGAGATCCAGCAGGCCGTGGACCATTTTATCAGAGCCGGCCTGGAAAGTTTCCTGATCTGCGACGGCCGCCAGACGATTTCAGGAAAAGCCCCAGGCCGATCAGGCACACCAGAAGCTCTGTAACCGGAAAAGCAGCCCATACCCCCAGCAGTTTCCCCAGGGCCGAAAGAAGAAAGGCCAGGGGAATGATCAGGATAAATCCTCTCAGCAGAGAAATAATATGCGCAGGCAGGGGATTATCCGTAGATGTAAAGTATACCGACAGTACAATATTAAAGCCGGCAAATATGCAGCCGGTAAAGTAGATCCGCAGTCCCTGCCGGGCAATGCTCTGAAGGGTGGGATTCTGTTCGCTGTTGAAAACAGCGGCGATGGGATCGGCACCAAAATAGATCGTCAGATATACTGCCACGGATATAAGGACTGCCGCTGTCATGGCATAGCGGAGGATACTATTGATATTCTTACGGTTTCCCGCCCCGTAAAAGCTGCTCATCAGCGGTTGGATTCCCTGGGAGATTCCTGTATAAATAGCGATCACTACCAGAGAAAGGTTTGCGATCACTCCGTAGGCTGCAACTCCCGTATTTCCTGCCAGTCCCAGAATGATCATATTAAATACGATAATAACAATTCCGGAGGACACCTCGGTGATAAGGGAAGGGAGGCCGCTGGAGAAGATTCCCAGGATCAGCCCTGGCAGGATCCTGCATTTTTTCAGATGGAACTGATTTTTCTTTCTCAGCAGGTAGGGGGACAGGATTCCGATACTGATCACCGGAGCCAGGCCAGTGGCAAAAGCAGCTCCGAAAATTCCCATTTTCAGAGGAAACATAAACACATAATCCAGCACTACATTGGAAAGACTTCCGCCGATCATAGCTGCCATAGACAGCTGAGGGGACCCGTCATTTCTGATAAAACACAGAAGAAGATTATTGGTCATAAACATAGGGGCAAAGACCAGGATCACCCGAAGGTAGGTCTTCCCCATTTCATAAACGGTGTCATCTGCTCCCAGCAGACGGATCAGAGGACCGGCTGCAAAAATCCCCAGAAGGAAAAAAATTCCTGCGATCACCGCCGTCATCACTGCGCCGTTGGTGAAGATCTGATCCGCCCGCTCCTTGTTCTCCTGACTTTTAAAGATGGAGTACTTAGTCCCGCCTCCCATACCGATCATCAGACCGCTTCCGTTAATGAAACTGTATACCGGGATCGCCAGATTCAAAGCCGTCAGTCCATTAGCGCCCAAAGCCTGGGATACAAAAAAAGTATCCGCCAGAATGTAACAGGAAAGGGCGATCATTCCCAGCACATTCAGGGATGCATATTTTGCGAATAAGCCCAAACATGATTTTTCCTGCATTTTCTCTAGTTCCTTTCTTTTCTTGCCAGTTCAATGGCCTTGTTGCTTTTCTCCTCCGACACGATCTGGTCCTGGTCAATGACACAGAAAGAGGCCTTTTCATTCCGCTTTATGGCTTCTATCTTGTATCCATTCCTGGCACAGTGAAAGATGAGCTTTTGGTTCTCGTAAAAATAACTGAGAGGGACTGCATAGGGATAGCCCTCCTCCCCTTCCAGCGCCAGTACGCCTGAGGTTCCCCTTTCCAGGATTTTCTCACAGGTCTCCAAAGGAAGGGCCTGTTTCTTTCTTCTCATTTCGCCGAACATTTTCTGAAATCCTCCTGTAATCTCTGTCTTTTTCTTTGAAGTTTTCCTTGTCCCGCCAGTCTTATTCCACAAAAAAACGCCTTCATTCATCCCTTCTAAGGCCTATCGGAATGAATAAGGCGTTACCCGGCGGCAAACATTCGTATGTTTCTTTATAAACAATTAGAAATTTATCACAGAGCCGGTTCAAAGTCAAGAAAAGTTTTACAGGATTCCCAGCCCTTTTACTGTAAGCATAATGAAATCCTGTACGTTGGTTACAATAGTAGTGGCAGAAAGACTGCCTCTGTCCAGGAGCTTATTTACCACAAACTCATCCGCATCTACCGTGTAGAGAAAAACCGGACGGATCTCCTTCTCAGGAGTCACCGTATAGGAAGGTGTCATATTTCCTGTGGCGATAGTATGGAGCATAGTAGCCAGGCAGACTACTGTTGTAGCCTTTTCCACCATCTGCCGCATGGCCGTCTGTCCCTCATAGGCGTTTCCAATGACTTCCGGCAGGGGGCCGTCGTCCCGGATAGATCCAGTCAGTACAAAGGGGATTTTATTTTTTACACAACTGTACATAATGCCGTCATCAATCTTATAATCTTCAATGAACTGAGGAATGGAACCACTTCTTCTCACCCGGTTGATCACATCCAGATGATTATAATGGCCGTTGGGGTGGGATTTCTGGGTATAAATATCCTGTCCCAGGGCGGTGTGGAACATCGCTCCTTCCAGATCGTGGGTAGCCAGGGCATTCCCTGCCATAAGACCGTCCACGTAGCCGTTTTCCACCATAGCCTCCATAGCCCTTCTGGCGTCGGCGTCAAAGGCAAAGGCCGGTCCCATGACCCAGAGGATATTTCCATGCTCTCTTTCATAATTGAGCAGCTCAAAAAAACGGTCGTAGTCCCTGGCATACGAAGTCTCCCGGCTTCTCCCCTGGCGGAACACAAACTGATCTTTCTCCGTTTCTTCAGGATCTTCAAAGCCCCTGGTATGAAGGTAGATCCCCTCCTCTCCCTTTTCCGTTCTTCCCAGAATGACCCGGTCTCCTTTTTTCAGATTCCGGTTTTCTATTACTTTTAAAGTTCCGTCCTTGGCAAATACCACGCTGGAATCCATTCTGGATCTTTCGGGCAGCATCCATTCTCCGTTAATCTTAAAATATTCCGGATACATAGAGGTGCTGTGATAGTTCTCCGGCGCCACGCCGTCTGCTGCCGCTTCCTCCCATCTGACGTCTGGGGCACTTTTTAACAGTTCTGAAGAAAAATCTGGTGCATAGTATTTTGGCAATGTAAACATAAACTTCCTCCCTGGTATTTTTTTCCTGTATTTTCTTATTCAACGCTGGCAGCCTTTCGGTACACACAGCGGCCTCCAATATAGGTTTCCGCCACGCTGATCTGATCGATCTCCTTTGGAGAAATTTCCAAAAGATCCCGATCCAGGATCAGGAAATCTGCCTTATATCCTTCTTTTAACTGACCCAGGCCCTTAAATCCTGCAATTTCCGCCGACTCCTTCGTATAAAGAATCAGAGCCGTCTCTATATCAATGGCCTGGTCTTCTCCGCAGTCTGTGCCATCCCAGGCCTTCCTGGTCACGGCGCCCTTTATATTGGGGAAAGGATCCGAAGGAACCGCCCAGGAGGTAGCCGGAGCGTCTGTGGAAAGGCAGAGCTTTACCCCTTTCTCCAGCAGATGGCGGATAGGATAGCAGGTCTTCATCTTCTCCGTCCCCAGGTTTTTCAGATAGCTTTCAATCTCTGCATAGAGAAAGATAGGCTGGGTCACAAAGCCGATCCCATGTGCGGCGGCCTTCTCAATACTGTCTTCCGAAGGAAGGGTAATGTGCTCTACCCGGACGTAGGGTTCCGGTCCAAGATTCCATTTTTCTTCCTGGGCTGCCCGGTCCACCACCCTTTCAATGGCTTTCGTTCCCATAGCATGCATGGAAAGCTGGCAATGATTTTTCTTACAGAAATCAATAGCCGTCTCCATCTGCCGGTCACTGCACACAGAAATCCCCCGGGAATCAGAATCCAGGTAAGGCTCCGCCATCCAGGCGGTCTTTCCTGAAACGCTGCCGTCCCCGATGAGTTTCAGGCCGGCGGCAAATATCTGCTGGTTCTTGTCAAAGCGTTCTTCCGGGATCTGGAAATCTTCCTTATCCATAAAGAAATCCCACATATAGTAAACGCCCACTTCCTGGAGAAAACCTTTCCTGACCGCTTCCTGATAAAGAGGGTAATTATCTCCTTCATCTAAATTTCCCATATCAGTCACAGCCACGATCCCCTGGGAAGTAAGAAGTTTTCCCAGCTCTGTCAGGTTTTCCACTGCTTCTTCCCGGTTTTCTGAGGGCATAAAGGGAGTGATCAGGTTTCTGGCGTTTTCTTTTAAAACCCCGGTAGGCTCCCCGTTTTCGTCCCGTTCAATTTCTCCGCCTTCAGGATCCGGAGTATTCCGGTCAATTCCTGCCAGTTCCAGGGCCTTGCTGTTCACACAGCGGATATGGCCGCAGGTCCGTACAATCGACACGGGAGAATCGCTGCAGCCTTTATCCAGATCCCAGCGGTTTATGGAACGGTGCTCTGCAAACTTTCCTTCGTCATATCCCCAGCCAAGGCACCATTTTCCCGGTCCCTGCTCCTCTCTCTTTTCCCGCACTGCCCGGATCAATTCTTCAATGGAATGGATCTTTGGAGGCAGAGCTGAGATCTGCCGGCTGTAATCCGCCAGCATAAGAGGGTGCATATGAGCGTCTACAAATCCCGGTATCACCCGGCGTCCCTGAAGGTCCACCCGTTCGCAGTCCTGAGGGGCCAGCTTTTCTACGTCTTCCCTGCTGCCCACTTTCCGGATAACTCCATCCTCTGTAAGCATAGCCTCTGCGTACAGATTTTCCTTATCTGATGTAAAGATTTTTCCGTTTTCATAAATACAAGCTTTCATTTATGTATACTGTACCTCCATTTATCTCTTATATTGCATAGGGAACACTTTCCCTTCCTGTCACCTTATAAGTGACCGCTCCCACAATGAATCCGATGATCGTAGGCACTACCCAGGCAAAGCCCTGTTTGGCAAAAGGTATCATGTAAATAACGTTCATAATACCGGAAACATCAATGGGTATCAGCCCTGAAGACTGGGCCACATTTAATGCGTCAAACAGAGACATGACTGCGGATACGATCACTGCTCCCTTCCAGGCTCCGTCATTGGGCACAAACTTTTTAAACAGACCCAGGATCATCATAACCACTGACATTGGGAAGATAATGGTAAAGATCGGGCCGGAAATAGTCAGTACATTACTCACTCCTGTAGAAGACACCAGGAAAATGGCAATAGTGATCACCAGTGAAGCCAGCTTATAAGAAACTTTTCCCTTTGTCCATTCTTCCACCCACTGGCCTGTGGTAGCGATCATTCCCACCGCCGTAGTCAGGCAGGCAAAGATCACGGCCAGGGACAGCACAACGCTTCCCCCTGTGCCTGCCAGCCTCCGCACCAGGTCAGTAAGGAGATAAGTGGTGTCCACATCTGCAGGATAGTCATTTCCTCCCTGGGCTCCCAGATAGGCCAGGCCGCTGTATACAATAAACAAAAGAAGAAATCCGATCACAATAATCCCAAACATCATTTTCCGATACTCTTCTTTTTTCGTATAGCCCTTCTGCTGAAAAGCCACGATAAAAATTCCCGCACAGATAATTCCTGTTCCTACATCGCCCGTATTATATCCGGTAAGGAAAGCACTGAGAAAAGCCTCCTGTCCGCTTGTCTGTGTTCCTCCCTGGACCGGTCCCAGAGGATGAAAAATAGCCAGAAGGATCACTGCCAGAAGGGTAATGAGGAGGATCGGTGTCAGATACTTTCCAATCCGGTCGATGACATTGGACTTGTTCATGGCAAAATAATAGGATATTCCAAAGAAAAGAAAGAGAAAAATAATCCTGGCATATACGGGAAGAGCGCCGAAGATCCCTTCAAAACCGGTCTCGTAAGCTACCCCTCCGCACCTGGGAATGGTACCGAAAATAACTACTAAAAGTCCCAGGCCCATATACAGATAGTGCCACCAGCTGGTCACATGCTTCATCATATCCTGAATTCCATACCCTATATTTCCCACCGCCGCCACGGCAAGCATAGGAAAGAGGATGGCAGAAATAGCCAGTCCTCCGATGGCCCAGAATACATATTCACCGGAAAGCAGTCCTACCTGAGGTGGAAATATCAGGTTGCCGGAGCCGAAGAAAATGGCGAACATGGCAAATCCTGTGATCAAAATGTCTTTAAACATACTTTTCTTCATCTGTGTCTCTCCCTTTAATTACTGTATTAATTCGATAACTTTTCACCGTGCAAAAGTGTATCATAAAAAAACAAGTGCTTCAGCCTGAAGCCGAAGCACCATTGCTTATGTCTATATATCATACTCCTGTTTTTACAGCTTTGTCAATGTTTTAAATTTCTTCTAACGCTTCCACTATCTGATCCTGCTGAGCTTTATCCGGTGCAAAGCTCAGGTCTATCTTCACGATCCGGTCCTCCATACAGAGCAGATACCGGCAAATTTCCTGTTCCTCTCTTTCAAAAGCTGTCTGCAGAACCTGAAGGCTGTCCTTCTCTCCTGTTCCCCAGGAATCCAAGGGCTGCCAGTTTTCCCCGCTGCGGTAAGTCCGTTCCATAGAAGCTCTGGTAAATCCGTAAAGAGGAGCCAGCTTTACTTTTGTCACCACATATTCCAGATAATATCCCGGATCTCCCCTGGCCCCGGACAAAGCCTCATCATAAAACTGTTCTATCTCCATCCTGGAAAGGAAAACAGAACTTTGAAGGTTCCGGGTATCAATATATCCCTTCCCGTCAAACTCCGGCCCGGCCAGTTCCTGAAGAGTCAGGGGATATTCCTGCCCCTGCCAGTGGAATCCCTTTTCTTCATAATATTTTTCATAATAGTCTTCTTCATCGGAAGAGCTAAAGTAGGTATAACCATTAAATATGAAAAAGAAAATAAGAAAGGCTATGACAAAATTTACCCCTATGTTGGCTGCAGTGCCGGCGCCCTTGTCCCTCATACGGTTCCGGATGATATCCTGAAAATAATAGACGATAAAATATCCTGCCATTATGGCCAGCGCCAGTCTGCCTCCTGTTGCTGTAAGGGCATAAATAACCAGTGAGACTATAGCCAAAATCATAATTGCTTTTGAAATCACAGGATGTCCTTTTGTG
Source organism: Candidatus Blautia pullistercoris (assembly GCA_019114545.1). Lineage (GTDB taxonomy): Bacteria > Bacillota > Clostridia > Lachnospirales > Lachnospiraceae > Blautia > Blautia pullistercoris. The sequence continues at coordinate 13,068 of DXFG01000121.1, forward strand.
GGCGTAAAGGACTGGTCTCTCTGTGCATTTGCCTTTGCCTTTCGGTACCAGCGCTGATAGGTAATAAACTCCACCAGCCCGTAAATTCCCAGCATCAATCCCACAAAGACCAGAGTAAAGCCCCATCCGCTGGAAAGGGTTCTTACCCCGTCAAAGTAAAGGCTGAGCATGAAATAAATGACCATCAGCCAGCCGATCACTGCCAGGATCCCATCTATGATCCGGACTCTTCTTGAACCTTTGCGGATATTTTCCACTTGAATATCTGCCTGGGTTTCCAGAGGGATCGGATTTTCCCTTTCATTGCAGAAAATCTTCATGGGGCCATGTTCTGCCGCCAGTCCCCAGCCTGCCATCTCACAGTATTCTTCAAAGGTCAGCTCCTCCCCGGTAGGGGGAGCATAGACTCCGCCTCCCGGAAAATATCCTACTGCATAGTGAAGGGGCTTAGGATCAATTCTGTGATAGTGCCAGAAGATCCCCATTCTGTCCAGAGCCCAGCCTTTCCCTGCCATTTTTTCAAAGTGCTGTTCCATTGTGGTATGGTCAAAATAATAAGACCATACAAATTCAAGTTTCCCCCTTTTCATTTTCCTGCACCTCCATATAACGGCGGTAGTCTGCCGCCTGACCGCATATCCTCTCATACTCTGTCCGGAGTGCTTCTTTCCCTGTCTCTGTAAGAATATAACTTTTTCTTCTTCCCTCTACTTTTGTCTCTACGATCATGTCCGCCTGAGAAAACTGATCCAGGAGATTATAAAGAGTTCCCGGCCCTATATTTACCCTGCCCTCTGTCATCTCACGGACCTTCTCCATAATATCCATTCCGCAGCATTCCTGCCTGAGGCAGAGAAGGATATAAAACATCTGCTCCGTTAAAGTCTGAAACTTTGCTCTGGCCATAGCATCGCTCCTTTTATCGAATATCGATATTCTTCTGATTTCACTATAACATCGAATATCGATAATGTCAATCTGTTTTATCCTTTCCTTGATTTTACAGATCTATTTCTCCCAGAAGTGCCCCATACCCGGCATACTCTGCGATCTGTTTTATGCCCTCTGCCGCTTCCTCCAGGGAATAATCATGGGCCTGCAGAAACTCCTGGCCTTTTTCACTTACATATTCATAAAACAAAACAGCTGCAGCCAGTTCCTCCGGATTCTCATAATCCAGATTTTCCAAAAGGATATTTTCCGCTTCATTGATCTTCCCCTGGTCTACCAGCTCTGTAAGATCATCCAGGCTGCTCCCGGAAACAGAAAATTTATTCTCCTTTGGCAGTTCTATCTGGGTATACTTTTTCCCGAAAATCAGCGAGAATAATACCCTGGCTGCTTCTTTGATCATACGCATGATATAATCGCTTTCTTCCTCATAGATCATAAATCCACCTTCTCTCTCCTGTTTCTCTGCTTTTTATTGATCCAGGCTAGTCCTCTCAGGACCAGAAAACCGATGATCGTAATTCCCAGAAAGAATCCTGTGCCTAGCTGTATTGCCTGGATTTTATCTGCTCCCATTCTCAGTATACAGAAGCTATATAAAACCGAAAAAACGCCGCCGCACAATATACTGATCACCAGATCTGAAAAACAGGCTCTCTTTTTCCCGGCCCTGCTCTCCCACAGCCCATTATATAGGATCAATGAAATATATGCGGCTCCCCCAACAATGACTGCTGCAGTTTCTCCCACAGCAATTTTTATGTCCCCAGTGAAGACTATCTGCAGCAGGCTCCCTATGACACAGATAAAGAACATCACCATAAATGCCACATTGCCAGCCTTTGCTTTCT
>DXFG01000122.1 GCA_019114545.1 Candidatus Blautia pullistercoris
GTCGATCAGCCATGCACCGCCGTCGTATAATTTTATCATGATCTTTTCCTCCAATTTCACAGTTTTCTACTATTATAAAATCTATTGATTTAAAAAGCAAGCAATTTACCAGAATAAATCATTTGTATACAATAGTACAATTTTCCCACAGGGCAGCTCCAGCCAAAGTCAGCCGCTGCCCGTTGCCCGGCAGGTACCTGCCAGTGCACCACAAAAATATCCTGCGGCAGTCATTGTCACTGGCTGCTGCAGGATATGCTTATATTTAATCCTGATTTTTCATAAATTCCATATAGCTGGATACCATAAGAGCGATCTTAAAAGTAAGGGCATCGTCAAATACCCGGATATCCAGTCCCGTACTCTTCTGGATCTTTTCCAGGCGGTATACCAGGGTATTTCTGTGGAGGAATAACTGTCTGGAAGTCTCTGAAATGTTCAGGCTGTTGTCGAAAAATTTATTAATCGTATTTAAAGTTTCATCATCCAGTATATCCGGCAGCTTTCCGCCAAACACTTCTTTCATAAACATTTCGCACAGAGGCATGGGAAGCTGATAGATCAGACGTCCGATCCCCAGATTATTATAGCCCACAATGGTCTTATCTACATAAAAGATCTTGCCCACGTCCATAGCCATCTTGGCTTCTTTGTAAGATCTGGATACATCCTTAATCTCCTGGATAATATTCCCATAAGATACACGGACCTGAGACATAGCCTCGGCATTGAGCATATCTACAATAGTATTGGCAATCTTATTGATCTCTTCGTAGCCGTCACTCTCCTCCAGACTGCGGACAATAATGATATTTTTCTCGTCAATAGCCGTGATAAAGTCATTCGTCCTGGACACAAAAAGGTTTTTCAGGATTTCCATGGAATCCTGGTCTTTCTCATTTTTAGTCTCGATAAGGAGTACCACTCTCTTTGCTTCTACCGGAATATGGAGTTTCTTGGCCCGGTTGTAAACATCTACCAACAGCAGATTGTCCAGGATCAGATTCTGTATAAAGTTGGATTTGTCAAATCGTTCTTTATAAGCCACGATCAGATTCTGGATCTCCGCCACCGCAACTCTTCCGATCATATAGGCATCTTCATTGCTTCCTTTTGCGATAAGGACATACTCCACAGTCTGATTGTCGTAAATCTTAAAGAAGTGGTAGCCTCTCATTACCTGGCTGTCTGCCATTGAATCCGCAAAGGCCCGGACATCGCCGAAATCTTCATTTTCCACTGGAAAAGTGGAAGAATTTACTTTTCCGTCAATATCCAGAACGCACAGATCAATTCTGGTAATCGTCCGCAATTCGTCTAATGTTTTCTGTATAATCTGACTTGAAATCATATTTTTTCTCCTTTAATTGGCTTTTCACGAATCTTTTTACATATTATAATACCGTATTTTTTTTGAATTCGCAACAGCGCTAAAAAGAAAAAATTTTGCTTATATTGAAATGGCCCATAAAGCCGCCCTGCTTTTTCCAGGCGGCCTCATGGGCCGGATATTGCCTTTAATCAGATGTGAAGCCGGAAAGCGGCTGCATTCCAGCGCAGTTCATTCTTAAGGCTGCGGATATTGGTATCCTTGTCAATATATACTGCTTCAATGCCCATTGCTGCAGCCCAGTCGCCCATCTGCTCTGCAGTCAGGTCATAGCTGAACGCTGTGTGGTGAGCGCCTCCTGCCAGGATCCAGGCCTCTGCTCCTGTCTGGAGATTTGGCTCCGGTGTCCAGAAAGCGGTTGCAACCGGAAGTTTTGGCATTGGCTTCTCTACCTTCTTACACTCTACATTATTAATGATCAGGCGGAACCGGTCTCCCAGGTCAATGAGGGAAGTGGCAACCGCCTTTCCTGTCTTGGATGTAAATACCAGTCTGGCCGGATCTTCCCTGTCACCCATAGAAAGAGGCTGGCACTTAATACTGATAGGTCCATCTGCGATAGTCGGGCATACCTCCAGCATATGGGCCTCCAGAATACCTTCTTTTCCCGGTACCAGATTGTAGGTATAGTCTTCCATAAAAGAAGTTCCCTTTGCATCTTTTTTCCCCTGGGTCATGATCTTCATCAGACGTACCATAGCGGCGGTCTTCCAGTCTCCTTCTCCGCCAAAACCGTAGCCTTTTTCCATAAGTCTCTGGATAGCCAATCCCGGAAGCTGTTTTAAGCTGCCCAGATCTCCGAAGTGAGTTACAATGGCCTGGTAGTTTTTCTCTTCCAGGAAACGCTCAAAGCCCAGCTCGATCTGCGCCTGAACAGCCACATGTCTTCTGAATTCTTCAGGATCTCTGCCTTCCAGGAGAATATCATATTTGCTGTAATATTCTTCTACTAAGGCATCTGTGTCTGCTTTGGATACTGCTTCCACTGCTTCTGCGATCTCATTTACCGGATATGCGTCTACTTCCCAGCCGAATTTGATCTGAGCTTCTACCTTATCTCCTTCTGTAACGGCTACGTTGCGCATGTTATCGGCAACTCTCATGACACGGATATGGCTGCTTTCGATCACACCGATGGCCGTCCGCATCCAGGAAGCAATCCGCTCCTGCACCTCTTTGTCATCCCAGAATCCTACGATAACCTTTCTCTCGATCCCCATACGGGTAACAATATGACCGTATTCTCTGTCGCCGTGAGCTGCCTGGTTCTCATTCATGAAATCCATATCAATGGTATCATAAGGAATTTCTCTGTTAAACTGGGTGTGCAGATGGAGCAGAGGTTTTCTGTACTCCTGAAGTCCCAGGATCCAGGATTTTGCCGGAGAAAAGGTGTGCATCCAGGTGATGACTCCTGCACATTCCTCATCTGCATTCGCTTCATTGAAAGTCTGACGGATCATGGCATTTGTCAGCAGGGTAGGCTTCCACACTACTTCAAAAGGAAGCACTCCTGATTTGTTCAGGCTGTCCACAATAATTTTGGAATGTTCCGCCACATGATCCAGACATTCCTGTCCATATAAGTCCTGTGAACCTGTACAGAACCAGAATTTGTACGCTTTCATTTTTAACATAATATTACCTCCTGTTTCTTTTCAGAATCATAACGTACTGTGCTATGATTTCAGTATATCGCTCACAGAAAAAAAGAAAAGAAATCTGTTACCGGATTATGGACATTTATTATCTTTTTTGATAGAGTGAAATTTAGATAATACAGAAAGGCGGGAATCGGTTTATGCTGGCAAATTTTGAACATCGGGAACATAAAGGCAGAGACAGTGTATGGGCAGGAAGTTATGAAAATCTCCACAACCTTCCTCACTGGCATATGGAGTGTGAACTTTTATACATAGAAAAGGGGCAGGTAACGGTTTCTTTAAATAATGCTGTCCACAGCCTGGAAAAAGGGGACGCCTTCTTCATCGACAGCCGGGAAATCCACTATATCAAAGGCAGCTCTTCCAGCATCACCAAGATCATCATGTTTGACGCCAGACTTCTGGACGAGATCGCCCCGGGACACAGGCCTCAGTCCCCTCTTCTCTCTCCCAGCCCCTTCATCCGTGACTATTACAGAGAGATTCAAAAAGAGCTTCAGACCCAGAACTCTTATTTTGATCTGAAAGTCCGCAGTCTTCTGCTCCTGCTCATGCTGGAAATTTTCCGGAAGGAACCTTTGGCAGACAGAGAAAAGGGAAGGGATAATACTTCTATGGAAAATTATAAAAATCTCCTGGGGGTAATCGAAGAGAAATGCAGCTACATCACTTTTGAGGATGCTGCCGGCTTCATGGGACTGTCCAAGCCTTATTTTTCCCGTTTTTTTAAATCCGTCTCCGGCATGACCTTTTCTCAATATCTGAATATTATCCGTCTGGAGAAGGCCATAGATCTTCTGAATCATAATGCCGGCCGGCTTTCTATTACAGATATTGCTTCCCGCTGCGGATTTGATACCATCCGCCATTTTAACCGGGTATTCCGGGACTTCACGGGTTTTTCTCCCAGGGAACTTCCTGAGAATTATGTCCTGACTTCACATTCTGTCAAAAGTATGGGGAAAAATTTTAATCCCACACTGCCCAATTCCAGGCTTCTGGATAATTAAGACCTGGATTTTTCCAAAAAGAAAGCAGGTATGCACAAATGCATCCTGCTTTCTTTTCTATTGGCAACAACGGATATCATCCGCTGATTTCCATTTCAGATTTTAGTTTGTGATAATCTGCTCTGTCTCTTTATCGAAGATATGGATTTTTTCCATATCCAGAGCGAATTTAACGGTATCGCCGGATCTTGCTGTTGTACGAGGATTAACTCTTGCTGTCATAGAGAATCCCTCTGTATCAAAGTACAGGTAAACTTCAGCACCAAGCAATTCGTAAACAGTGATCTTTCCTTCGATTACGCTGTTCGGGAATGCCTGGATACGAGCTTCATCATCATATACATGCTCTGGACGGATACCCATAACAACTGTTTTGCCATTGTAGCCGCCATCAATAAGAGCTTTCTTCTTGGAAGCCGGTACATGAAGAACAGTTTTGCCGATTACTAACTGAACATCATCGCCCTTAATCTGAACAGTTGCATCTAAGAAGTTCATCTGAGGAGATCCGATGAATCCTGCAACAAACAGATTGCAAGGAGCATTGTATAATGTCTGAGGTGTATCAACCTGCTGAACAACACCGTCTTTCATAACTACGATTCTTGTACCAAGGGTCATAGCTTCTGTCTGGTCATGAGTTACGTAGATGATAGTAGCGCCCAGTCTCTCATGAAGTTTGGAGATCTCAGTACGCATCTGAACACGAAGTTTTGCATCCAGGTTTGACAGAGGCTCGTCCATAAGGAATACCTTAGGCTCACGAACGATGGCACGTCCCATAGCAACACGCTGTCTCTGACCACCGGAAAGAGCTTTCGGTTTACGGTCTAACAGTTTCTCCAGGTCAAGGATCTTAGCTGCTTCTCTAACCATCTTGTCGATCTGATCTTTTGGAACTTTTCTCAGTTTCAGACCAAATGCCATGTTATCATAAACTGTCATATGAGGATACAGAGCGTAGTTCTGGAATACCATTGCGATATCTCTGTCTTTAGGCTCTACATCATTTACTACTTTGTCACCGATCTTTAATGTACCGCCGGTGATTTCTTCCAGACCTGCGATCATACGAAGGGTTGTGGATTTACCACATCCTGAAGGTCCTACGAAGATGATGAATTCTTTATCTGCGATCTCAAGGTTAAAATCCTTAACTGCTTCAAATCCGTTTGGGTAAGTTTTGTTAATATGCTGCAATGATAAACTTGCCATTTTCAATTCCTCCTAAAATATTATATGTCCTGCTTTTGAACTGTTCTCAGTATACCTCTATCCGCCTTTTTTTTCCATAGTTCAATTCCACAAAGATTGCGCAGACTCTTAGTAAGCCTAAACAAAAACCACCGGTCCCCTGTCAATTTGACAGTTTTTCATAATTTCTGTAAGCAAACTGCACAATCAGCCATAAAAAAGAGAAAGAGGCTTTACAGTTTCTTTCCGATTTTCTATAATGTAGCGGAAAAGCAACGCAACAGAAAGGAAATGTCATGTTTCGTATAATGGGAAGTATTTATAAAGATACCCATATTCTTAAGAGTATGGTTGTCTGCGATGATACCAAAGATAACAGAACAAAAAAAGTCTTTCATGCTCTGGATACTCTGTGTCATGAATTTGATCTGGGCTCACCAATCTGGCTGGATGCCAATATAAAGGATTTTCAGAAATTTTCCAAAGTGAGATTTTCCCAGGATAATTTTATAGAGGTGCTGGATTTTGATTATTTTCAACTGCAGGTCATCGAAGAGGACTGATCATGGAATACCGCCGGGGATATCCCTTCTGCTGGAATCATCCCGGCTTTTTCCACGCCTTTTTTAATTTTGCTTCTTTTCGGAGCGTCTTTTTCGTAGCCGCCGCAATATCTGCAATGACCCGGATTTCATAGTCGTCGCAGTCACTGAGAATGGTCTGAATGTCCTCCTCGAATACTGCTTTGGACTGTACCACGCTGTCCGCCAGCAGACTGTCTACGGACACCTGAAGGGCATTTGCAAGCTTCACAATGGTAGGCAGGCTTACTTTTGTAGTGCCGGTCTCAATATTACTGAGATGGCTGGGGGAAAGATTCACCTGCTCCGCCAGACGTTCCTGGGTCATATCCAAGCGTGTACGTGCAGCTTTAATCCTTCTGCCAATCGATTTGTAGTCAATACTCATGTCTTCCTCCTTTAAATCCACACAGGGATATTTTATCCATGGAAAAGACAAATTATAATAATCCATATCCGTAAAATACGGATATAGAATAAGTTTTTTTCTT
>DXFG01000123.1 GCA_019114545.1 Candidatus Blautia pullistercoris
CTGATAAATCAATTAGCATAATAGTCTCCTAATCACACCTTGTCAATTATACATAGGTATCCCAGGTTTGTCAACCATTATTTCTGATTTTTTACCAGTGCTGCTGTCTCCTGGCAGATAGCCAGTTCTTCGTTAGTTGGAATGACAGCGACGATTACTTTAGAGTCAGACGTGGAAATCACTTTGTCCTCGCCTCTTGCTTTATTTGCTTCCTCATCCAGAGTAATTCCCAGGTAAGACAGATTATCCACAACTGTCTTACGTACAAGAGCTGCATTCTCGCCAATACCGCCGGTGAATGCGATAGCATCAACGCCGTTCATAGCAGCTATATAAGAACCGATGTATTTAATGATCCTGTAGCACAGGCAGTCAATCGCACGTTTTGCATCCGGATTTCCATTTTCCATAGCTTCGCTCAGGTCACGGAAATCACTGGAAAGTCCCTGAGAAAGACCCAGCAGACCGGATTCTTTATTCAGAATCCTTACCATCTCAGATACGCTGATGTTTTCTTTGTTGCAGATATACTCCAGAACAGCAGGATCCAGGTCTCCGGAACGTGTTCCCATTACCAGACCTTCCAGAGGGGTAAGACCCATAGAGGTATCCACACATTTGCCATTTACTACTGCACTGATGGAGGAACCGTTTCCTAAATGAGCAACGATCACTTTGGAGTTGTTTGGATCTAAGCCCAGGAATTTAATGGTCTCTTTGGAAACAAATCTGTGAGAAGTTCCATGGAAACCATATTTACGGATTTTATATTTGTCATAATATTTATATGGGATCGCATACATATATGCTTTCTCCGGCATGGTCTGATGGAAAGCCGTATCAAATACAGCTACATTTGGCTTGCCGGGCATCAGTTCCATACATGCACGGATACCCATAAGGTTTGCAGGATTGTGAAGAGGTCCCAGATCACAGCACTCTTCAATAACAGAAATTACTTCGTCGTTGATAATGCAGGAATCAGAGATCTTTGCTCCTCCGTGCAGTACACGGTGGCCGATAGCTTCTACCTCATCCAGACTCTTTAACACGCCTGTCTTAGGATTTACCAGAGCGTCCAGGACCATCTTGATCGCCTCTGTGTGAGTAGGCATAGCTGCCTCTGTGACTTCTTTTTCTCCGCCTGTAGGCTGGTATACCAGTCTTCCGTCAAGTCCGATACGCTCGCACAGTCCCTTGGCTGCTACCGCTTCTGTCTCAGAATTGATCAACTGGAATTTCAGTGATGAACTTCCGCAGTTTACTACTAATACGTTCATTTTTTCTTCCTCCGCTATCATTAGATAATCTCAGGTGGAGACTTTTTAAGGAAGCTGTCCCATGAAACCTATGTCAGGTAAATGGGGCAGTCCCTTAAAAAGGCCCCACATTTAGTGATATTATACAACGTTTTAAAAGGCCATACAAGAGCGTGTTGGGGATTTTCCCGGGAAAATTGTATTCTTTTCCAAACAAGCCGTTGCCAAATTCCCGGCTGTTCCTGTATACTGGGTGGTATCACAATCCCAATCACTTTCTGTGAAAATGTATAAGAAAATGTTAAGGAAGGAAATAGCTTATGGAAGGCATAACAGGAATCATTGCAGAATACAATCCCTTTCACAAAGGTCACGGATATCAGATAGAAAAGATCCGGGAACTGACCGCAGACCGATATGTCCTTGTGATCATGAGCGGAGATTTTGTCCAGAGAGGCGCTCCTGCCATCTTTGACAAATATGCCCGAACCCGTATGGCCCTCCTGGGAGGCGCAGACGCAGTGCTGGAACTGCCTTCCTGCTGGGCCTGCGGCAGCGCTGAATATTTCGCCAGAGGGGCCGTGGGAATACTGGACGCTCTGGCTTGCGTGGATCATCTCTGTTTTGGAAGCGAATCCGGGGATGCTGCTGCCTGTCAGAAACTGGGCAGGGTCCTGGCCCGGGAACCGGAAGAATTCCAAAACTTCCTGCGGTCCTTTTTAAAAGAAGGGCTTTCTTTCCCTGCGGCAAGAAAGAAAGCTTTAACTGTTTACCTGGAAAATCATCCTTCAGAAAACGTTCGCAGTCAGATCAATATCCCGGAAATGCTCAATCTGCTGGACAGCCCCAACAATCTCCTGGGAATTGAATACTGCAAGGCTCTCTCCCGGCTGAACAGCCAGATTGCTCCAGTGACGCTAAAAAGAGAAGGGGCCGGCTATCATGAAAAAGAGATCTCCCGGTCCATGCCCAGCGCTACTGCTCTGCGTCGGGCCCTTATTGGCGCAGAAGGAAAAAATTTTTCCTTATCCCGGCTTTTGTCCCATACTCAGCCGGATTCTGTGGCAGCCTTTACAGAAGAACTATTATCTTCTCAGCGTCCTGTAACAGAGGAGGATTTTTCTCTCCTTCTGAAATACCAGCTTCTTCTGCGCAGCCCGGAAGAACTGGCTCATTTTGCCGATGTATCCCTTGACCTGGCAAGAAGGATCGGCCGGGAGCAGAATCGCTTCGTTTCTTTCTCCCAGTTTGCTTCTCTTTTAAAAACCAGGGAAATGACCTACACCCGGATCAGCCGGGCCCTTCTCCATATCCTTCTGGAGATCGCTCAGGAGGACTTGGCGGGGACTCCCGGTTATGTACGGCTTCTGGGCTTCCGAAAAGAAAGCTCTCCACTTCTGCGCAGACTTCAGGACAACAGCCGGATCCCGGTGATCACAAAGGCTGCAGACTACCGGAAACTGATTCCGGAAAACCAATGGAGAGGCTTTGAAAAGGATCTGTTCTGTGCCGATCTGTATGAGTCTGTAAAAACAGAAAAATCACAGAAGCCCTTTGTCAGTGATCTGCAAAAGGCTCCTGTGATCCTTTAATTTGCTTATTTTACCGCCGGTCTTGCCTTCCGGCAGGCCTTCTCGGAAAGGATATCTTTATACCGGTACACACTTAAGATCAGTCCCAGCAGGACATAGGATACCAGCAGATAAGAATTTCCCTTGGACAAAAACGGCAGAAACGTATTCACCGCAGGGAAGAGGCCCAGATTTACCAGAATATTGATCCCTGCCGGCAAAAGCAGAGAAAGGCTGCTGGCAAAGCCGATCATTTTCCCCAGACGGTTTTTTCCTTTTCCTGAGGTTTTTATAGCTGCAAAGATCAGTACAAGAACCAGCGCTGCCACAAGAAGTGCAGCCAGGATCCCGTAATAAGCACTCAGATAGCTCAGCATATAGCCGCTGCTGTACTTTGGATCCATTGTCAGGTCCAGAGGCTTACCCTTCCCAATCCAGCGGCTGTCTGCCAGCATACTGGTGGTATTAAAATCCCCGCTTAAATAGAAGTTCAGACGGGCGATCTGGTAATCTGCAAATTTCTGAAAACCAACGCCCCATAAAAGTCCCAAGGCCGGCAAAAGAAGCACCCCACCCCAAATAGCAGCCAGGGTTCTCCCTTTTTTTATCTGAAACCAGCTAGAGAAAACTGCCAGAGACAGGAGAATCATACTTGCAAAGAAAAGGTTAAAAGCCAACGATATATCCGGAAAGGTATAGGCATACCATACCGGAAATAAAACCCATAGAAAAGATTTCAGAATCCCCTTATACCCCTGTCCGTAATATTTATACAGCAAGGCTCCGTAGAAAGGAGGCCATAAATAAAGCAAAGCCCTCAGGGAAAAGCTGGCGCCTCCTACAACAATCCATCCATAGGACCCGTTAACCGGCATGGACAGACTTCTTAAAATAAGCAGTGTCAGAAAGAATCCCAGGATTATCCACAGAATATTTCTCCCCACAAAACTGTAGTCCAGACGATAGACAAAAATCATAAGAGCAAATCCCATAAGCACATACAGATCGTGGTTCAGTCCGCCAGCCAGGCCTCCGGCAGGATCCTGACTGATTCCTATAACTGTCTGGATAAGAATGCTCAAAAGACTAATCACGCCAACAAGGATCACCAGTTTCCAGGATATTCTGGGCCGGTGGATCCCGTCCAGAGAGATCCCTGTCTGAACCGGATCTCCCATATCCAGCACAGCGGCTTTTTCTGCTTCCTTTGGATCCATTCCCGCCATTTTATTTTCTTTAATCTGTTCTTCCAGATGTCCCCGGATTTCTTCTTCCACAATATTTCTTGCCTTTTTACACCGGATCTGTTCCAGCAGGGTCTTTAAATATTCTTCCATATCCTAGCCCTCCCATTTCAGTACGGCTGTCACGGCTGTGGAATATTCCTCCCACTCCTCTTCCTTAGATTTCAGAAGTCTTTCGCCGTTTTTCGTGATCCGGTAATACTTTCTCGTCTTCCCCAGGACCTCCTCTTCATAAGAAGTCAGAAGCTCCTCTTCCTCCATGGCGTGGAGCAGAGGGTAAAGGGTCCCCGCCTTCAGTTCAAACACATTCTGGGAACGCTTCCGCAGAGTGGTGATCATCTCATAACCATACATGTCTTTTTCCGACAGCAGCTTCAGCAGCAGCATTTTAACACTGCCGGATATCCAGGCCTTATTTGCAGCCATATACATTCCCTCCTTATATTGGTTATCTATATATAGATTAACTATATAGTATATTGGAAACCAATGTATGTCAAGTATTTTTTTACCTTGAATCAGTTCCTAAATTTAGCTTTTTCTGGATGTCAACTGTGCAGACCGGATTCTTCTGAAAGATGTAGCCCGATCCTAGTGATCTCCAGATCCCTGGAATTTAACGACCAACTGGCCTTTTCCCGTATCTTCCGAAAAAATTTCGCCGCTTCTCCTTCTGAATACAGGAAGATTTCCAGGCAGAAAAAGCAATGAACCAGTTCAAAAAAGAGACTCTTCCATAAAATCCCACAGCTTTATAATAGCCTGAATTTTGCAGAATAGTCTCTTTATTCATCAGAAGGAAATATCCTCATTCGCTGATCGTTCCTTCTTTTTTCACTTTCTATACTTTATATTATTTTTTACTCTCTTCACATATCCTATTATCAGCAGTGCACAAAACAGCACTACCAGGATATAAGCTATAGTCTTTAAAAGATAAAGACTTACGGAAGCGAGGATCAGGATCACCGCCCAGTAAAGGCATACTCTTCCTTCTCCTGCAGCCCATTTCTCCCAGTCTTCTTTGCTCATGCCTTCCTGTCCTCTGAGAGGAAGTCTCCTGCCCGACAGCAGAAGCAGGCCTTTTATCAGATAGTAGATCCCAAAGAGAAATGCAAAACGGAGGATCACAGCTATTGCTGCCGCCAGTCCATGTATCATATGAAAGTTCTCCTTTTCCGGTTCCAGTGCTATCCGCTTTAGTTTTTAAAGCTGTGGATCGGCGCAGGGATCCTTCCACCCCTGTTTACGAAGTTATCGCAGGAATAGGGATTTACCGGCATGATGGGTGCATAGCCTAACAGGCCGCCGAATTCTACAGTCTCTCCCACTCCTTTTCCGATTACCGGGATCAGACGGACAGCGGTAGTCTTCTGGTTTACCATGCCGATGGCACATTCGTCTGCGATAATTCCGGCAATAGTGGTTGCCTTGGTGTCGCCCGGAATGGCGATCATATCCAGTCCCACAGAGCAGACACAGGTCATAGCCTCCAGTTTCTCTATGGTCAGAGCATTGGCCCGTACTGCGTCGATCATACCCTGGTCTTCACTAACCGGAATAAAGGCTCCGCTTAATCCTCCTACATAGGAAGAAGCCATAACTCCGCCTTTCTTTACCTGGTCGTTGAGCAGAGCCAGAGCCGCAGTGGTTCCCGGAGCACCTGCATATTCTACCCCGATCTCGCGAAGGATATCTGCCACACTGTCGCCGATGGCAGGTGTGGGCGCCAGAGAAAGATCCACGATACCAAAGGGGATGCCCAGACGTTTGGATGCTTCCTGGGCCACCAGCTGTCCCACTCTGGTTACTTTAAAAGCGGTTTTCTTAATAGTCTCGCACAGTACCTCAAAGTCTTTTCCCCGGACTCTTTCCAGAGCGGTCTTTACAACACCGGGACCGGAAACGCCTACGTTGATAACCGCATCTGCTTCTGTGACGCCGTGAAAAGCTCCTGCCATAAAAGGATTGTCATCGGGAGCGTTACAGAACACCACCAGCTTGGCACAGCCCAGAGAATCCTGGTCTGCAGTAGCTTTGGCGGTTTCCAGGACAATATCTCCCATCAGACGCACCGCATCCATATTAATGCCGGTTTTTGTGGAACCCAGATTTACAGAGCTGCACACCCGTTCTGTGCAGGCCAGGGCCTCAGGGATAGAACGGATCAGGAGTTCATCCGCCTTGGTCATTCCCTTTGCCACAGTGGCGCTGTAACCGCCGATAAAGTTTACTCCTACTTCTTTCGCCGCCTTGTCCAGAGTCTGGGCCAGGGTTACGAAATCCTCGGAAGACTTACAGGCCGCACCTCCGATAAGGGCAATGGGGGTAACGGAGATCCTCTTATTGACTACCGGAACTCCAAATTCTCTGGAAATCTCATCTCCTGTCTCCACCAGATGTCCCGCAAGAGTAGTGATCTTCTCATACACTTTCCGGTTTACCTGCTGCAGATCAGAATCAATACAGTCCAGAAGACTGATCCCCAAAGTAATGGTACGCACATCCAGATTTTCCTGTTCGATCATTTTATTGGTCTCATTGACCTCGTACATATTTATCATAAGCTGTCTTACCTGTCCTTTCTCCCTGCTGTCTCAGATACGATGCATCTTGGTAAAAATATCTTCATGCTGCACGTGAACCGCCACGCCGATTTCTTTTCCCACTTCTTCCAGTTCCCCGGAAAGTGTGTCCAGCTTTTTCGGGGACAGGCTGGTATCTGTGATCATCATCATATTGAAATATCCATCTACAATGGTCTGGGAAATATCCAGGATATTTACCTTATTCTCTGCCAGGTAAGTACATACCTTTGCGATAATACCTACAGTGTCTTTTCCAACTACGGTAATAATTGTCTTCTTCATGATTCTGCTCCTTTTCTAAACTGTGACCAGGTCCGAAATTCTGTCCCTGTGGGCCACGGTAATCTTAAAATCAGAGGAAGTCCAGGGATTTTCTCCCATAGTCACCTCTGAGCACACGGTCTCATAGGCCAGTGCCTCGTAATTGTTTTCCTGGCTTAAATGCCCCAGAAAAACCGCCTGAAGGCGGTCGTGGAGAAGTCTGCAGAGCAGTCTTCCCGCTGTTTCATTAGATAAATGTCCTTTGTTTCCCAGGATCCTTTGTTTCAGATAATAAGGATATCTTCCCACCTGAAGCATGTTCACGTCATGATTCGCCTCTAAAAGAAGCACATCCAGTCCGGAAAGATTCTGGACTATGTACTCATCGTAATATCCAAGATCTGTAGCAATCCCCACAGACTTCTTTCCCTGGTTGATCCGGTATCCCACCGGTTCCGCTGCATCATGGGAGATGGAAAAAGGATTTACCTGAAGATCTCCGATTTCAAAAGGGCGGTCCGCCTCAATGACGTGAAAAAGATCAGGAGGCAGTTTTCCCAGGCTGTTCATTTTCTGGATCGCCTCCATGGTCCCTTTTGTACAGTAAACCGGTATCTCATGTTTTCTGGAGATCACTCCCAGCCCTTTGATATGGTCAGAGTGTTCATGGGTGATCAAAATCCCGTCGCACTCCTGACAGCTCCGGTCAATGCTGCGCAGCCCTTCCTCGATGCGCTTCTTGCTGATCCCGACATCTACCAGCAGGCTGGTGTGATCGCTTCCTACGTAAATACAGTTGCCGCTGCTTCCGCTGGCTATACTACACAGATTCATAATATGTTCTCATCCTTCGCTCGATCTGAAGATAGGTATGGGCCACATCTTCATCGTTATATAATTGGAAGTCGCAGTGAGCCTCATACTCCTCATCGGGAAGCTGATTTTCCATTACCTGGCGGATCCGTTCATCTGAATATCCCCGATCCCGGCGAAGACGCTCCATCCGGACTTCTTTTTCGCAATAAATATACCATATCTCATCGCAGATTTCATCATATTTTTCTTCTAAAAGAAGAGCGGCCTCGATAAAGAAGAATTCGGTCTCTTCTTTTCTGGATCTCTCAATCTCCTTTACAATATATTTTTTCACTTCCGGATGGATGACGGCATTGAGCTTTTTCAGCATTTCAGGGCCTTTAAATACAATCTGGGCAATGGCCTGGCGGTCCAGGGAACCATCTTCTCTCACCACCCAGTCGCCAAAAAGCTGAACCACCGGATCAAAGCATTTTCCCCAAGGCATCATCAGCATATGTCCCACCTCATCTGCCTTTACGATCCTGGCGTCAAAATGAGCCTCTATATAATTTAAAACTGCACTTTTTCCGGATCCTACTCCTCCTGTCACACCTATTACTCTCATACTTTTCCCTCCTTCGTAACATCGGCTATTTTGCCTCATACCAGTTTTCGCCGGTATGCATATCCACTTCCAGGGCTACAGACAGCTCTGCTGCGCCCTTCATTTCTTCTTCCAGGATAGCGGCTACCCTGGGCTCTTCCTCTCTGGCTGTCTCAATGAGCAGCTCATCATGGACCTGAAGGATCAGCTTTGATTTCAGATTTTCTTCTCTGAGTCTTCTGCTCACCCGATTCATGGCAATTTTTATGATGTCAGCAGCAGTTCCCTGAATAGGAGAATTCATAGCTACCCGCTCTCCGAAAGAACGCTGCATAAAGTTGCTGGATTTCAGCTCCGGTACCGGACGCCTTCTTCCAAACATGGTCGACACATAGCCCTGTTCTTTTGCCTGTTTTACCAGTCCGTCCAGAAATCCTTTAATCTTAGGATAGGTCTTGAAATAGTCCTCAATATACTGGGCGGCCTCTTTTCTGGTAATACTCAGGTCCTGGCTCAGCCCAAAAGAACTGATCCCATAGACGATTCCGAAATTTACTGCCTTGGCATTTCTTCTCTGAAGAGAGGTCACCTGTTCAAAAGGTACATGAAACACCTGGGAGGCGGTAATCCGGTGAATATCCTGGGCCTCCCGATATGCCTGGATCAGCTTCTCATCCCCGGACATATGGGCCAGCACACGAAGCTCAATCTGAGAATAATCTGCATCCAGAAATACATATCCATCTTTGGGGATAAAGACTTTTCTCAGTAGTCTGCCCAGTTCTGTCCGGATAGGGATATTCTGAAGGTTGGGCTCGGTGCTGCTGATCCTTCCCGTAGCAGTAATGGTCTGGTTAAAAGTGGAATGGATCCTTCCCCCTTTATCTATATAATTGGCTAGTCCGTCTGCATAGGTAGATTTCAGCTTTGCAAGCTGCCGGTATTCCAGGATATCCGCAACGATCTGATGATCCGGGGCAAGCTTCTCCAGCACGTCTGCCGCTGTAGAATATCCGGTCTTGGTCTTTTTTCCTCCCGGCAGCCCCATTTTTTCAAAAAGGATTACTCCCAGCTGCTTGGGAGAATTAATATTAAATTCCTCCTCGGCTTCTTCCCAGATCTTCTTTTCCAGCTCTTCAATACGGATCTGAAGCATTTCCCCGTATTCCTTCAGCTCCTCAGCATTCACCCGAATTCCTTCCTTTTCCATGTCGGAAAGGGTGAAAAGCAGGGGCATCTCGATCTCGGTAAACAGCTTTTTCATTCCTGTATCTTCCAAAGCTTCCAAAAGAGGCTTTCTGGACTTTAGAGCCACATAGGCCATATAGCAGATACTTTTGGCGACTTCCTTCTCATAAGTTTCCTCCTTTGCCGCTTTCTGATAAGTGAGTTTCCCTATCAGATCTTCTTTGGCCGGAAGGATTTCTTCCAGATATTCCTTAGCAATATCATCATAGGTATACTGAGATTTCAAAGGGTTCAGAAGGTAAGCGGCGATCCCGGCATCAAACATTGCCGTATGCTCCCGGATGTCCATGTGACGGAGCATAGCCTTAATGTCCAGAGAGGCCACCATTTTTCCCCGGCCGCAGAGATCAGCGGCCTTTTCCATGAGATAATCTCTGGTCAAAAATCCCTGGGGCAGGAAACCGTAGACCTGATATTTTCCTTCTTCCTCATAGGACAGCCCCAGTCCCAGGAAACTTTCTCCTTCTTCCAGAAGTTCCAGGCCTATACCTTCTTTTCCCTCTGCTTTCTTAAAGAGTTCCTCTGCAAGGGCAAGATCCGTCACCGTATGGAACTGCTCTTCTGCCTTCACCTGCTCTCCCTTATCCTGAAATCTGGAAAGGAAGTTTTTAAATTCCAGTTCTTTAAAAAATTCATATGCTTCCTGGGTATAAAGGTCATGGACCCTGGCTTTCTCCCGGTCCAGTTCTACCGGACTGTCCGTATGGATGGTAGCCAGCTTCCGGCTCAGCACTGCCAGATCATAGTGTTCCAGAAATGCGTTCTGGGCCTTTTTCGGCTTGATCTCCTCCACATGGGCATAGGCGTTTTCCGCAGTGCCGTATTCCAGGAGAAGCTTTGTTGCGGTTTTCTCCCCTACTCCCGGAAGCCCGGGAATATTGTCGGCAGAATCTCCCATCAGTGCTTTCAGTTCTATAATCTGTGGAGGTGTAAGCTGGTAAGCTGCTTCCACATCTTTTGCGTAATAGTCTTCAATAGTAGTCTTCCCCCCCTTGGTCTTGGGAATCCGAATGCAGATGTGATCTGTAGCCAGCTGAAGAAGGTCACGATCACCGGAAAGGATCGTCACGTCCATTTCCTGGGCCTCGCTTTTTCTGGCCAGGGTTCCCAGAATATCGTCTGCCTCATAGCCTTCCTTGGATACGATATTCACTCCCATAGCCTCCAGCACATCCTTCATTACCGGTACCTGCTCCCGCAATTCTCCCGGCATAGGCTTTCTGGTTCCTTTATACGCATCATACATTTTATGCCGAAAGGTAGGCGCCGACAGATCAAAAGCCACTGTAAGGTAATCGGGATCTTCCTCCTCCAGCATCTTAAATAAAATGTTGAGAAACCCGTATATCGCATTGGTATGAAGGCCTTCAGAATTTGTCAGTTCCGGAAGCCCGTAATAAGCTCTGTTCAAAATACTGTGTCCGTCTATGAGCAGGATCTTTTCCTTCATGTCTGTTCTCCTTATTGTTGGATAATTCTCTCTTTTTACAGTAGTATAGCATAAAGACAACAAAAAAGACAGGCAGGAGCGCCTATCTTTTTTGTTGTCATGACAATTTCTGTTTTTTCTCTTATAAAGCCTTGATAAAACGGCGGAAAGCTTCTCTTCCTTCCGGCGTACATTTGTAAACGCCGGCATCCTCCAGTACATGAACGAATACCTGTCCTACCTCTTCCTGAAGGATATCCATGACATTGTCCTTTGTGATCTCGGAATATTTGGGAAGGAATTCCTTTACCCAGTCGCTGTGTTTCTCCAGCATTTCGCTTTCTGAAGGATCTTTTCCGTCCAGGATATATTGTGCCAAAAGCTCCAGCTCCTCTTTCAGTCTTGCAGGAAGAACTGCCAGACCCATCACCTCGATAAGGCCGATGTTTTCTTTCTTAATATGATGGTACTGGGCATGAGGATGATAGACTCCCAGAGGATTCTCCTCTGTAGTGATATTGTTCCGCAGGGTCAGATCCAGTTCAAACATATCCCCTTTCTTTCTGGCAATAGGGGTAATGGTATTATGAGGCTCTCCCTCAGTTTCGGCAAAGATAAATGCAGTCTCATCTGTATAGCCTCTCCATACTTCCAGCACATGGCTTGCCAGGTCGATCAGCCGTTTCTCATCTTTGCTCCGGATCCTCAGCACGGAAAGGGGCCATTTCACGATTCCCGCCTCTACGTCTTCATAACCTGGAATCACCACATTTTCCTCCATAGGAGCCTTTGCCATAGCGAAGGTATAATGTCCTCCCTGGAAATGATCATGGCTTAAAATAGAGCCTCCCACGATAGGCAGATCTGCATTGGAGCCAAGGAAATAATGGGGAAACAGCTTGATAAAGTCAAAAAGCTTCACAAAGGTATTTCTCTCTATTTTCATAGGGATATGTTCCCCGTTAAAGACAATACAGTGCTCATTATAATATACATATGGGGAATACTGGAATCCCCATTTGCTGTCATTAATAGTAATGGGGATGATCCTATGATTTTCCCTTGCAGGATGATTCAGCCTTCCAGCATATCCTTCGTTTTCCATACAAAGCTGACATTTCGGATAGCTGCTCTGCTTTGCATTCTTTGCTGCTGCGATAGCCTTAGGATCCTTCTCAGGTTTGGAAAGGTTAATGGTGATATCAATGGTGCCATAAGGACTTTCCACCGTCCATCTTCTGTCCTTCTTTATACGGTAGCGGCGGATATAGTCGGTGTCCTGGCTGAATTTATAGAAAAATTCAGTGGCAGCCTCCGGGCTCTTCTTATATTCTTTCCAGAATTTCTCCTGTACCTGGGCCGGCCTTGGAACCAGGCAGTTCATGATCTTGGTATCCAGCAGATCCCGGTAACCGATACTGTCCTCTATGATCCCCCGTTTCACAGCTTCGTCTAAAAGCCCCTTTAGGATTGTCTCCAGATCTTTACATACCTCCTGGTCTTCCGGTTCTGTGTATTCATCTTCATGGAAGATATCCAGCAAAAGATTCCTTGTGTAGATCTTCTCACACTCCGGCACCAATCCTGTATCAATCCCATACTGTACCAGATCTCTGATGTTTTTGTTCAGCATAATTTTCACCCTTCCCCTTTCTTTTACGCCTTCAGGCAATTCTTCTTGTTCCGTCGCCGATCTCTACCACATAGAAATCCGCTCCATAGCCGATTTCCTTCTCATAGATTTCTCCGACATTTTTAATAAAGGCATCTACCGCCTCTTCTTTTACAATGCTCACTGTGCAGCCTCCGAATCCGGCACCTGTCATTCTGGATCCAACGACCCCTTCCTGCTTCCAGGCAGCTTCTACCAGTGTATCCAGCTCTTTTCCTGTTACTTCATAGTCGTCTCTCAGAGACACATGAGATGCATTCATCAGTTTTCCGAAAGTCTCCAGATCATTATTTCTTAAAGCTTTTACTGCTTTTATAGTTCTCTGATTTTCATAAACCGCATGTTTTGCTCTTTTACGGCAGACAGGATCCTTCACTGCATCTTTTATCTGTTCAAATCCCTCTTCCGTCAGCTCTCCCAGTGCATGGATCATCTTAACGCTCTGGATATCCTTCAGGGCCTTTTCACACTCTGCTCTTCTCTCATTATACTTGGAGTCTGTCAGTCTCCTTTTCTTATTGCTGGCAGCAATCACGATCTTATATCCATCCATGCGGATAGGAGCATACTCATACTGGAGATTCTGGGTATCCAGGAAAATGGCATGGTCTTTTTTCCCCATGGCAATGGCAAACTGATCCATGATCCCGCAGTTCATACCATTAAAGTTATTCTCTCCGTACTGACCCATCAAGGCCAGATTGATCATGGTCAGATCTTCATAACCGAGCAGATCTTTCAGAATGATTCCCATAAGAAGCTCTACAGAGGCAGAAGAAGAAAGTCCGGAACCATTGGGAATATTCCCGTACATCAGCATATCAAAACCAGTTTCCACAGGATAACCCTTTTCCTGAAAAGTCCAGACGATACCTTTTGGATAATTGGTCCAGCCAGCGTTCTCCCGGTAGACAAGATCGTCCAGGCTTGTCTCTATAACCCCCATCTTGCTGAAATTTTCAGAATAGAGACGGATTATTCTGTCTCCTCTTTTTCTTGCAACGCCGTAGGTACCAATGGTCAGGGCACAGGGAAATACATGTCCTCCATTGTAATCCGTATGCTCACCAATAAGATTCACCCTGCCGGGAGAAAAATAAAACCGAATGTCTCCCCCTTCTCCGAAAAGTTCCTGAAACTTCTTTACTAATTGCTGCTGCATCTTCTCTACCTCCATGCTCCCTCTTTTAAAACATTTTTTATGTTTTATTTCACTTTTTATGTTTCTATCGCAATTATAGCACAGTTTAATGGTTTGTAAAGACCTTTTTTAAAATTTCACTTTCATGACCAGATCCTGGGGATAGTCCCCGAAACAGCTGCCGAAAATGTTTACGCCTCCCACATGCTCCGCCTGCTCTTTGATCCCGATGACCACAGATATATAGGGGCCTTCCTCCAGACAATATTCCTGGATCTTAAAGGAAGCGCTCTTTTTTCCATCCAGATAGGATCCTGTATGATCCAGCCTCCAGGTTTTCAGATTTCCGTACTGACTCTTCGTATCCTCCCACCAGTCCGGGTTCAGTTTTCCCCGGCGTCCGCCGAAATCCGAGGGGCAATGCCAGGTTCCCGCTTCTTTTCCGTTGATCCACAAAGTAATGTCTGAAGGATAATCCAGATTATAATCGGGAGCCTCCGAGCACAGTTCCGCCGAAAATTCCAGGACTCTGGCCGGCTGTTCCTGAAGAGCTGCATTTGGGAAACGGTATTCCAGATAACCGGAAGAGAACCAGATCAGCTTTGCTGTGGTCCTCTTGGGATCATAAAAGCACCTGGGCTCGTCTTCCCCGTCAATATATCCCTCTTCATTTACCATTCCGCAGGTAGGGGTAATCTTATAGTCCACATAATTTCCCACAGGCATGGATATGATCTCTTCCTTCTTCTTTTCCGGCTGCCGCTGGAAATCCAGGATGATCTTTCCTTCCTGGGGAATGCACATCTTCATAGAACCTCTGGCCGCAGGCTTCAGTTCTGTCCGGATCAGCCCTGCTTCCTCCAGCACCCGGATATTTAAGGCTGCAGAAGAAGAGGGAATCTCCAGCAGTTCTGCAATCTCATTGACACACAAGGGCTCCCTTCCCAGCAAATGGAGGATCCGGATACGGGT
>DXFG01000124.1 GCA_019114545.1 Candidatus Blautia pullistercoris
GCCAGAGACAAAAGGCCGGAGATCCCAGGGGGGTTCCCGTCTTGGGCTCCGTCACAATATGAATGATCAGCGAGGTAATGAAAATGAGCGAACTGCAGAAAAAATATCAGATCGGCACAGAAGAAAACAGAAAATTTCAGGAGGAGATCAGGGAGAACCTTCTGAATTTCGGCCATAAATTTCCTTCTCCGGGGGGAAGTTCCTATTATCTGGGAGATGACGGAACTCCCTGGAAGGATAGAAGCCGTGAGACCTGGATCACTTCCAGGATGACTCATGTATACAGCATCGGTACTTTCCTGGGCCATCCGGGCAGCAAAGAACTGGCGGATGCAGGGCTTAAAGGTCTTCGGGGAGAACTCCATGATAAACAAAACGGCGGCTGGTATGCAGGCCTTACAGCAGATGATCAGATCCTGCCCAATAAACAGTGTTATGCCCATGCCTTTGTGATTCTGGCAGCTACTTCTGCCCTTCTGGCAGGACGGCCGGGAGCAGAAGAACTTTTGGAGGATGCCCTGAAACTCTATGATCTCAGGTTCTGGAATGAGGAAAAAGGTCTTTCCTGTGATACCTGGAATACAGAGTTTACGGTGCTCGATGATTACCGGGGCCTGAACGCCAATATGCACACCGTAGAAGCATTTCTGGCAGTGGCTGATGCTGCAGGCAAAGAAGAGTACCGGGTAAGGGCAGGGAGGATCATCGACCATGTATTAGGCTGGGCCTCTGCCAATGAGTGGCGGATCCCGGAACACTTTACCAAAGACTGGACCCCGGATCTGGAATGTAATAAGGATCAGCCGGCAGATCAGTTTAAGCCATACGGGGCTACCCCGGGACATGGCATTGAATGGGCAAGACTGATCACGCAGTGGGCCCTGTCCACCTATAAAGAAGACGCCAAAGGAGCGGCCAGATATATGGAAGCAGCAGAGAATCTCTTTAATCGTGCTGTAAAAGACGCATGGAATGCAGATGGGGCTCCGGGGATTGTATATACTACAGACTGGAACGGAAAACCGGTAGTCCATGACCGTATGCACTGGACCCTGGCAGAGGCGATCAATACCTCCTCTGTGCTGTATCATGTAACCGGCAAGAAAGAATACGGCCGGTATTATGCAGAGTTTATGAAATATCTGGACGAGACGGTGCTGGATCATGTGAACGGTTCCTGGTTCCACCAACTGGACGAACATAATCAGGTGATCGGCACTGTATGGCCGGGAAAATCAGATCTGTATCATGCTTTCCAGTCTACGCTTATTCCTTTC
The DNA here is from genome assembly GCA_019114545.1 of Candidatus Blautia pullistercoris. Taxonomy (GTDB): domain Bacteria; phylum Bacillota; class Clostridia; order Lachnospirales; family Lachnospiraceae; genus Blautia; species Blautia pullistercoris. The sequence goes on from DXFG01000124.1 coordinate 1,278, forward strand.
TATTCTCCTGCGTTATCCATCGCCGCAGCGGTGAAAAAAGACAAGTTTATGAAATGATGTACTAAGATTAGAAAAGAGGAAAGATTTTGGAAAACGCAGATAACCGGATTATGGGAACCGAAAAGATCCCAAGCCTGATGATCCGGATGGCAATACCTTCCGTCATTGCCCAGGTCATCAATATTTTATACAACATTGTAGACCGTATCTATATAGGTCATATTTCGGGAGTGGGAGCTGCTGCTCTTACGGGAGTGGGGCTGACCTTCCCGATCATTACTCTGATCTCCGCTTTTTCCGCCTTTGTGGGCTCGGGGGGAGCTCCGCTGGCTTCCATCTGGATGGGGAAAAATGACAAGAAGCATGCGGAAAAGATCTTAGGTACGGGAGTGTTTATGCTGCTGTGCTTTTCGCTGATCCTGATGGCCGTATTTTTGATCTTTCAGAGGCCCCTTCTCTATGCTTTCGGAGCCAGCGATGCCACCATCGGCTACGCTATGGAGTACCTGACCATCTACCTGATCGGAACAGTCTTTGTGGAGATTGCTCTGGGGCTGAATCCTTTTATTATTGCCCAGGGAAGATCTGGCACAGCTATGATGTCTATTGTTATCGGGGCAGTGATCAATATTGTGCTGGACCCCATATTTATCTTTGGGTTTCACATGGGGGTAAAGGGTGCGGCCATTGCCACAGTCATTTCTCAGGCAGTAAGCGCTGCCTGGAATGTGAAGGCCCTGATGGATAAAAAAGCAGTATTGAAGATCGTTCCTGCCTGTATCCGGCCGGATCTGCGGGTCATCGGCCAGATTTTTTCTCTGGGGATCTCGCCTTTTATCATGCGCTCTACAGAAAGCCTTATTTCTATCGTGCTGAACCATCAGCTTCAGAAGTTCGGCGGTGATCTGTATGTGGGATCTCTGACGATCATGCAGAGTGTGATGCAGCTTTTTTCCGCACCTCTCAGCGGTTATACCCAGGGGGTCCAGCCTATTGTAAGCTATAATTTCGGAGCAGGGAAATTTGACCGGGTGCGGACCACTTACCGCTATATGATCTTCGGGAGCTTTCTGATTTCCTTTGTGACAGCCGCTTCCGCTATGATCTTCCCGGAGTTTTACGCTATGATGTTTACCAACGAGGGAGATCTGGTCGCTCTTACAGGAAAGGTTATGCCGGTATTTATGGCGGGTATGTTGATCTTTGGCCTTCAGAATGGTATCCAGCCCACTTTTCTGGGACTGGGACAGGCAAAGATTTCTCTCTTTATCGCCCTTTTGCGGAAGGTGATCCTGCTGGTGCCTCTGGCTCTGATCTTTCCCAACTTCTTTGGAGTCATGGGAGTTTACTATGCGGAACCGGTGGCAGACATGACCTCTGCAGTGATCGCAAGTATTTTGTTCCTTTGCAATATCAGGAAAATACTGACTATGGAAAACCTGAAAAAGATAGGATAAAAAATGTATCAGCCGGATGACGGCAATACCCAGGTATTTGCCCTGGAAGACTGCAGGGCTGTTTTTTCCTCTTTTACCGAGGAGCCCAAAACGGTAGCGTTCTGATCTTTATGACAGATTCCGGGCAAGCAGATCCCTGTCATAATTTAAACCGAAAATATCCTGTATCATATCCGGTATGTCTTTGGAGGCATACCGGATTTCTTTTCGCCTTTTACCGGTGCGCCAGATCAGGGTATCGTCACGGAAATTTTTGTAGCCCTCAGGGGTCCTCAGATTGATTACCAGATGATTGGAAAAGAGATTATCCGGTCTTGCCAGAAGGGCGTCCATAAGGGGGGTGAAATCCTCTGATAAAAAGGGAATCCTGGCGAAGATGATCACCGGACTGTCTGTACCCTCTGTTTCCCGGCGCAGAAGGAGCTTCCAGCCGTCGCCGGTATCTGTGACCCGGTAAGTCTCTCCTTTTTTGGTCTGGGGTTCTGGAGAAAGTTCTACGGCAAAGGGGGCCATGGGACCTCCCAGTCCTACGTCGCAAAGGTACTCTTTTCCGTTCAGGAAGACGATGGAGGCCCGGTGGGTCAGAGCACGAAGAGAGGTAAATCCTGCCGCTACCCTGCACACACAGGCGTAGGCTTTAAAACCCAGACTTTGCAGGAGCAAAAGAAAAAGTCCGTTCAGCTCAAAGCAGAAACCTCCGTGACGTTCTTCTACGATCTTCCGGTACAGATCCTGGGAAGAGAGAGAAACCGGGCAGGCCAGAAGCCGGGTATCTATGTTCTCGAAAGGGACCTTGCACTGATGGGACCAGATCAGAGTGTCCAGGTTTTCCAAAGTAGGAGACACAGGATAGGAAAGGCCGATCCTTTCCAGATATTTTCTGGTCTGTTCTTCTGATAAACGGTCATATTCTACGGTATACATATAGATTCCTCCTATGGAAAATACTGCTGCAGACTTATGGAACAGGCTGCGGCGCTGCTGTTTCTATTGTATAAGATACCGGTAGATCTTACAAGATAAAACAAAAGAGATTGACAGAAAAAAACTTGAAGCATACAATAGTTGCATATACAAGAATTGGAGGTGCAACAAATGCTGCGAAGGCTTTTTTCTTATATGGGGCGGTATAAAAAATATGCGTTCCTTGCTCTGTTCTGTATCGCAGTGGAGTCTGTTTTTGAACTTCTGGTTCCCCTGATCATGGCGGATCTGGTGGACGTAGGGGTGGCTTCCGGAGACAGAGCCTATATTTTCCAAAAAGGCGGGGAAATGGTGATCTGCGGAGTTTTGGCTCTGATCCTGGGAGTGGGAAGTGCCAGATTCGCGGCTTTGGCCGGCCAGGGACTGGGAGCCCAGCTCCGTCAGGCAGAATATGAGAAGCTTCAGAAATATTCTTTTTCCAACATTGACCATTTCCGGGTGTCTTCCCTGGTAACAAGGCTTACCAGTGATGTGACCAACATTCAGAACACGGTTTCCACAGGCATGCGTCCCTTTTGCCGGGGCCCGGTGATGCTGGTGGCGGCTACGGCGGTGGCCTTTTCCATTAACCGGGAGCTGGCGGTGGTATTTCTTGTGGCCCTGCCTGTGCTGGCCTGCCTGCTCTTTCTCATTACCATGAAAGTCCGCCCCCTTTACGGGACCATGCAGGGAGCCATTGACAATGTAAACCGGATCATCCAGGAGAATCTTACGGCGGTCCGGGTGGTAAAGGCTTATGTAAGAGGAGATTATGAGAAGGCGAAATTTGAAGAGGGAAATGAAACACTCAAAGAACAGTCAGAGAGAGCTTTTTGTCTGGCGGCCCTGAACATGCCTGCCATGCAGTTTGTCATGTACGGCACTATTCTTTCCATCCTCTGGTTCGGCGGAGAGCTGATTCATGCAGGAGGCATGGAGGTAGGGGAGCTCACAGGATTTTTAAGTTATGTCCTCCAGATCCTGAACTCCCTTATGATGATCTCCAATGTGTTTCTGATGATGACCCGTTCTGTGGCTTCCGGGGTCCGGATCATGGAGGTGATTGATGAAAAAGTGGATATTACCGATGAGAAAGCCCGAGACATTCAGGTAGAGCGGGGAGAGATTGCTTTTGACCATGTGTGGTTTAAGTATAAGAAGGAAGCCAGGGAGTATGTGCTTTCAGATATTTCTTTCCATATAGAGCCTGGGCAGACAGTAGGAATCATCGGTCAGACAGGAGCGGCCAAGACTACCCTTGTACAGCTGATTCCCAGACTTTATGAGGCAGAAAAGGGAAGGATCTGTATAGATGGCATTCCGGTAGAGGAGTATCCTATGGAACATCTCCGGGACGCCATTGCCATGGTCCTTCAGAAAAATACTCTGTTTTCCGGAAGCCTTCTTTCCAATCTGAAATGGGGAAATGAGAATGCCGGCCGGAAGGAGGTAGAACTGGCCTGCCATATTGCTTGTGCCGATGAGTTTATTGACCGGCTGCCCAAGGGATATGAGACAGAAATGGGCCAGGGAGGAGTAAATGTATCCGGAGGACAGAAACAGAGACTTTGTATTGCCAGAGCCCTTCTGAAAAGGCCAAAGGTCCTGATCCTGGACGACTCCACCAGTGCAGTGGATACGGCTACGGAAAGCAGTATCCGGGAACGGATGAGAAAATATCTTCCGGATATGACAAAGATCATTATTGCCCAGAGAATCTCTTCTGTCCGGCATGCAGATCAGATCATCATTCTGGACGACGGAAAAGTAAACGATATAGGCACTCATGAAACACTGCAGGAGAGAAATGAGATTTACCGGCAGATCTATGATTCACAGAAGGAAGGAGGGGAACTGTAATGGCACGATATGTAGGATATAAAAGACCGAAAAATACAAAGAAGACGCTCCTTCATCTGCTAAGGTATCTGGGCCTGCATAAATGGAGCTTTATTCTGGTGGCTCTGCTGGTGCTTATCAGTGCCGGAGCCAATATTATGGGAACCTACCTTTTAAAACCGGTGATTAACAGGTTTATCATTCCCGGGGATAAGGAGGGGCTTCTTCTGGCTGTAGGGGGAATGGCTGTGATGTATATCTGCGGAGCCTTGGCTACTCTGGGCTATAACCAGCTGATGATCCGCTCTGCCCAGAAGGTGGTAAAGGAGATCCGGCGGGACCTTTTCGCCCATGTTCAGAAGCTTCCGCTGAAATATTTTGACGCCCATACTCACGGAGAACTTATGAGCCGTTTTACCAATGATGTAGATACGGTCCAGGAGGCCATGAACAACAGTTTTGCCATGATCATACAGAGTTTTATGATGCTTTTTGGTACAGTGGTGATGATGATGGTCTTAAGTCTCCGGCTCTCTCTGATCGTGGTGGTCTTTCTGCTGATCATGTTTGCTTTTATTAAATTTAACGGGAAAAGAAGTAAGAAATATTTCCAGCGGCAGCAGGAAGAGCTGGGAAAGATCAATGGTTTTGTGGAGGAAATGACTGCCGGGCTGAAGGTGGAAAAAGTCTTTAATCATGAGAAGAAGGACTTTGAGACTTTCTGCCAGATGAACGAGGCACTCCGGCGGGAATCTACCAATGCTCTGACTTTTTCCGGAATGATGGTGCCGACCATTGTGAGTCTATCTTATGTAAACTATGCGGTTTCCGCCTGTGCGGGAGGACTTTTTACACTGATGGGGATGTTGGATCTGGGAAGCCTGGCTTCCTACCTGGTTTATGTACGCCAGAGCGCCATGCCCCTGAATCAGTTTACCCAGCAGGTGAACTTCCTTCTGGCAGCCCTTTCCGGAGCGGAAAGGATCTTTGAGATGATGGAGGAAGAACCGGAGCCGGACCGGGGAGAGGTGACGCTGTGTAATGTACAGGATCATCAGGGCGAGCGGAAAGAAACCAAAGCATATACCGGAGAATTTGCCTGGAAGCTTCCAGACTCCGGGAAACTGGTGCCTCTGAAAGGAGATGTGCGCTTTCAGGATGTGGTCTTCGGCTATGTGCCGGAGAAAAAGATCCTGAACGGGATTTCTCTTTATGCAAAACCGGGACAGAAGATTGCTTTTGTGGGATCTACAGGAGCAGGAAAGACCACGATTATCAACCTGATCAACCGCTTCTATGAAATACAGTCAGGAAAGATCACCTATGACGGTATTGATATCCGGGATATTAAGAAGGAGGATCTCCGCCGTTCCCTGGCTATGGTCATTCAGGACACCCATCTGTTTACCGGCACCATTGCAGATAATATCCGGTACGGAAATCTGAATGCTTCCATGGAAGAAGTGCAAGAAGCAGCCAGAATCGCCAATGCAGACTCTTTTATACGAAGGCTGCCCCATGGCTATAACACTATGCTTTACGGTGACGGAAGTAATCTTTCCCAGGGACAGCGGCAGCTTCTGGCTATAGCCAGAGCGGCGGTGGCAAAGCCGCCGGTGCTGATCCTGGACGAAGCTACCAGTTCTGTGGATACCAGAACAGAGCAGCTTATTGAAAAAGGAATGGACGCCATTATGGAGGGCAGAACGGTATTTGTCATTGCCCACAGGCTTTCCACAGTGCGCAATTCCAAGGCCATAATGGTGCTGGAAAAAGGAGAGATCATGGAAAGAGGAAGCCATGAGGAGTTGCTGGAACAGAAGGGACGGTATTATCAGTTATATACCGGACAATTTGAATTGGAGTGAATAAAATGGAAAAAAATGATATCAGGAAGATCCTTCACCGCCTGGATCTGGAGCGGCGGCAGCTTATGCGGCCTAAATTCCTGGAGATGGGGCTTACTGTGGGAGAGGGACAGCCCAGGATCCTGAACTGCCTTTTGGAGCAGGGAGAAATGAGCCAGAGAGAACTGGCAGATGCCTGTATGTTTGATGTGACCACCCTGTCCAGAACTCTGGATAAGATGGAAAAGGCAGGGCTGTTAACCCGGAGTGTGAATCCTGCCAGCAGAAGAGCCCATCTGATCGCACTGACGCCTGAGGGTAAGGAAAAGGCCGGACAGGTACAGAAACAGTTTGCCTGGCTGGACCAGGTCCTTTGGGGAGACATAGAAGAAAAAGAGATGGAGAACCTGTACAGGACTCTTGAAAAAATAGAGGAGAATGTGAAAAAAGAAAAATAATGATATAATGAGTTGCCCATTTGCCGGGCAACTCATTATATGATCAGTTGTATTACCTTTTAGTATATTTTCGGCTTTTTCGTTCTCCGCTTTCCACTAATAAGCCGATTTCAACCATGTATTTTAAAAATCGTTTGGTGGTGGAATCGGCTAATCCTAAAATCTCCCGGGCTTCTTTGTTGATGATGAAGCCGTGCTTATCAATATAGTCTAAAATAAGCTGTTCTCTCTGCTGGATTTTATCGGCTTTTTTATCGGCTTTTCCGCCAAGCCGGATATAAGTACCCTGCTGTTTCCCCTGATTCTTGAGATAATAGGGACGGTTCATTCCCGGATAAATAGTAACGATCTTCGTCTGCGCCAACAATTTTCCTGCTTTCATCGTCGATGCCTATGATCAGACTGCCGCCGCTGGTATTGGCAAAAGCAATGACAGACTTTAGGTATTTTTCACTTTTCTTTGGGAGTTCGACTTTATATTCTATATTTTTTGATTCTCCATGTAAAATTCCATCTAAAGTCAAAAAAGCTAAAATAATAACAAGAAAACAGCCCTTGACATATGATAGAATGGGTGTTATATTACAAGTAGAACAAAGGAAGAGCCTGTCAGAGAGGCTTTCCCAACAAAAACATTTCAGCACTGCGCCTCCCTTTGAACTTTTGGTTCTCATGGAGGCGCTTCATATAACAGGTTTCTAGCAGAGGGTGGTTATAATGGATAAAAAAAGAGATTATTACGAGGTTTTAGGCGTTGACAGAAACGCAGATGCCAATGCCATAAAAAAGGCTTACAGGAAACTGGCAAAAAAATATCATCCGGATACGAATGCCGGAAATCCTCAGGCTGAGGAAAAATTTAAGGAAGTTACAGAAGCTTATAATGTGTTAAGCGATGAGAAAAAGAGAAAACTTTACGATCAGTTTGGCCATGGGGCCTTTGATGGCGGGGCTTCAGAAGGCGGTCCCGGCGGTTCAGGCACATACAGCTACAGCTACGGCGGACCGAGCAGCGGATACCGGGAATATCATTTCCAGGGCGATCCGGGAGATATGGATGATATCTTTAAAAATATTTTCGGGGATATGTTCCACGGACAAAGTGGAAGCAGCGGTTTCTCTGGAAGTGGTTTTGGCGGAAGCAGAGGATTTGGAGGCGGCTTCGGCGGCGATTTCGGGGGAGACTTCGGCGGCAGCCGCAGAGGAAGTTATGGAAGGGGCTTTGGCGGATACGGTTCCCAGAAGGGAGCGGATATGACCGCTTCTGTGATCATCAGTCTGGAGGAGGCAGCTTTTGGCTGCAGGAAAGTCCTGAACCTGAAGAACCCTGATACAGGCAGCGTCCAATCTCTGGAAGTCCGGATTCCGGCAGGTATTGAGACGGGAAAAAGCATCCGTCTGAGAGGAAAAGGAATGCCCGGAGCAAACGGTGGCCAGGCAGGGGACCTTCTTCTGCAGGTAACAGTAGAAGATAAACCCGGTTATGAAAGAAAGGGTATGGATCTTTATACTACAGTTAAGATACCTTTTACCACAGCGGTTTTAGGCGGAGAAGCGGTAGTGCCTACTCTCTACGGCAATGTAGTATGTAAGATTCAGGAAGGAACCCAGTCAGGAACCAAGATCCGTCTGAGAGGAAAAGGAATTGTTTCTATGAAAGATCCTTCCATAAAGGGCGATCAGTACGCCCGGATCGAGATCCAGGTTCCCCAGCATGTAAGCCGGGAGGCAAAGGAAAAATTAAAAGAATTTGACCGGGCCTGTGGAAGGCGGAGTTCCGGGAGAGGGAGCGCCGCATAAATGACAGGAGATGCGGTGGATTATCTGATTTAAAAACTGTGGAAAAGTAAAGATATGTCCGGTAAAAAGGCAAGGGGACTGACGCATAGATGCATATGGAAAATTTTGCATAATGCGGCAGCCCCTTTTATTTTTAAATTGATTCTTCTATGGAAAAAAGTTAAACTATAGAATAGAAGACTTAATATGAATTTACGGCGGCTGCTCCCGGATCAGCGGGAGAACAGGGAAACTGAGGAGCGAGAGGAAAATATGGAGGATAAGGAAAAATTTCAGAAGAATGTAGAAGTAGTGTCGAAAGCCCTGAAGGATCAGGCCGGGGTGAGAGAACCTGAAGAAGAGGCCAAAAGCCTCTATAAGAAATTTACTCAGACCAGGCAGGAACCGGTGCGGCTGGCGGTGGCTTTGAGAGGGTTTTTCCTTCCTCAGACCGGGGAGGAGGAAAAAGAAGCCTACGGCAGGTATTTAAAAAGCCGGATCCGTCCGGCCGTGGAGGCTCTGATCGATGAAGACCAGGTGGAAAAGCTGGAAAAAATAGAATCCCTCGGCTGGCTGGAAGGAAAAAATATCGATGTGTTTATCCGGATTGCCAGACAGGGGCAGAAAAACGCTGCTCTGGTATGGCTCCTCCATCTGAAAAAGGAAAAATATGGATTTAAAGACCGGGATTTTTCTCTGTAAAGGCAGGTGAGCGAGATGGAAGACAAACAAAAACACCGGGAAGAACTGGGAATCCGGATCCTGCAGAACTGTCAGAATGAGCTGTATTCCTATTTCCCCTATCTGGACGGAGCTTTTGCTGGACTGAGATACCACCCACAGGAGGAAGCCAAGACCATAGGGACTGACGGAGAATTCCTGTACTTTTCGCCGGCATTTCTGATCAGAACATACAGAGAAAATCCCCGGCTCGTCCGAAGGGGATACCTCCATATGCTTCTTCACTGCCTATATCTTCATCCCTTTTACGGAGAGTCTTTTTTCCCGGAGGGGAAGAAGGAAAAAGATCTGTGGGATCTGGCCTGCGATCTGTGGGTGGAGGAGATCATAGAAAGGGAGCAGATACCGGGACTTTCCCCGGGAAGAGATCCGGTCCGGGAGCAGTGCTTCTGGATCATGAGGGACCAGTCCCTTTCTGCGGAAAAGATCTATTATATGCTGTCAGGAGGCAGATTTCCCTATGCCAGAGAGGTTCTCAAAAAGGCATTTGTCTTTGACGACCACAGGTTCTGGGAAAAAATAAAACAGGAAAAACGGGGGGCCGGTACCCGGAAGAAGTGGGAAGAACTCCGTTCCCTTACAGGGCAGAAAAAACAGCAGAAAAAGAAACGGGCAGGAACCAACCGTGGAAGTTCTGAGGAAGATATGGAAGCCCGGCCCCGGGGAAAATTTAATTACCTGAAATTCCTCAAAAGGTTTGCTGTGCCAAGGGAGGAGGTAGAGCTGGACACAGAGAGCTTTGATTATATTTTCTACAACCTGGGCATGGAGCGGTATGGAAATACCCCCCTCATTGAGCCTTTGGAATATAAAGAAGTGAATCGTCTGGAAGAACTGGTTATCGCTATCGACACTTCCAGCTCCTGTTCTTCGGAAACCGTCCGGGGATTTCTGGGAGAGACCTACCGGATCCTGGAAGAAAAGGAAAACTTCTTCCGGAAGATGAAAGTGTACCTGATTCAGTGCGACTGCTGTGTCCAGAATGTGAAGGTGATCCATTCCGAGGAAGAGTGGAAGGCTTACAGCAAAAATATTAAGATACAGGGGAGAGGCGGCACAGACTTCCGCCCTGTGTTTCAATATATCAGCCAGCAGCAGGAGAAGAAAGAGATCCGGAATCTGAAAGCCCTGATCTATTTTACAGATGGGGACGGGATCTATCCCCAGAGCAAACCGGATTACGAGACGGCCTTTGTATTTCTGGAGAAGACGGCCAGAATGGATATGGTGCCGGACTGGGCCTATAAGCTGATCGTTCCGGCGAAAACAGAGAAACAAGAGGAAGAACTATGAACATAAAAGAGGCAAAAACAGAGATTATCAATACCATCCGAGCATATAACAAGAAGGACGGCCAGGGGTGCTATACCTTTCCTCTGGTGAGGCAGCGGCCCATTCTTCTTATGGGACCTCCGGGAATCGGAAAGACTGCCATCATGGAACAGGCGGCCCGGGAATGCGGCGTAGGGCTGGTAGCTTATACCATTACCCACCATACCCGGCAGAGCGCTATCGGCCTTCCCCATATTGAGACGAAAGTGTATCAGGGAAAAGAAGTCAGTGTCACAGAATATACCCTCAGCGAGATTATTGCTTCTGTATACCAGTGCATGGAAGAGACCGGGAAAAAAGAGGGGATCCTTTTTATTGATGAGATCAACTGTGTGTCAGAGACCCTGGCCCCTACTATGCTCCAGTTT
>DXFG01000125.1 GCA_019114545.1 Candidatus Blautia pullistercoris
CGTTATAAAAATAATGGCTATAACATTGTGCTGGATGTAAACAGCGGTTCTGTACATGTGGTGGATGAGCTGGTATATGAGATCATCGGACTTTTAGATGAAGGAAAAGACCGGGAAGAGATCCATCAGGCCTTAGATACAGATTACGGTAAAGAAAATGTGGATCAGGCCCTTGGAGAGATTCAGGAGCTGAAGGATCAGGGAATGCTTTTTACCGAGGACATTTACAGAAATGCCATTGAACATTTCAAAGAGAGACAGACGGTAGTCAAAGCCCTCTGCCTCCATATTGCCCATGACTGCAATCTGGCCTGCCGGTATTGTTTTGCAGAAGAAGGAGAATACCATGGCAGAAGAGCCCTGATGTCCTATGAAGTAGGAAAGCAGGCACTTGATTTTCTCATTGCCAATTCCGGAAACCGTACAAATCTGGAAGTGGATTTCTTCGGAGGGGAACCCCTCATGAACTGGGACGTGGTAAAACGTCTGGTAGAATACGGAAGAGAGCAGGAAAAGCTTCATAATAAAAAATTCCGTTTTACTCTTACCACCAACGGTGTCCTTTTAAATGATGAGATCATGGAATTTGCCAATAAAGAGATGGCCAATGTGGTCCTCAGTATTGACGGAAGGAAAGAAGTCCATGATTATATGCGGCCTTTCCGGAAAGGTGCGGGAAGCTATGATCTGGTCGTCCCGAAATTCCAGAAGTTTGCCAAGAGCAGAGGAGAAAAGAGCTACTATGCCAGAGGTACCTTTACCCGTCACAATCTGGATTTTTCCAAGGATGTTCTTCATCTGGCAGACCTGGGCTTTGACCAGATCTCTGTAGAGCCGGTTGTAGCCGACGAGAAGGAAGAATATGCCATCCGAGAGGAAGATGTGCCGAAAATCTGTGAAGAATATGATAAACTGGCACAGGAGATGATCAGGAGAAAGAAAGAAGGAAAAGGCTTTAACTTTTTCCATTTTATGATAGACCTTACAGGAGGCCCCTGTGTGTATAAGCGTCTGTCCGGCTGCGGTTCAGGCACCGAGTATCTGGCGGTAACACCCTGGGGAGACTTATATCCCTGCCACCAGTTCGTAGGAGAAGAAAAATTCCTTATGGGCAATGTGTGGGACGGGGTAAAACGTGACGATATCCGGGAGGAATTCAAAAACTGTAACGTTTATGCAAAGGAAAAATGCCAGAAGTGCTTTGCAAAATTTTACTGCAGCGGCGGCTGTGCGGCAAACGCCTACAATTTCCATGGCTCCATCAACGATGCCTATGACATCGGCTGCGAGCTTCAGAGAAAAAGGGTGGAATGTGCCATCATGCTGAAGGCCGCAGAAGCGGAAGAAGCAGAAGAAAATAATCAGTAAAGAAGGGAAATATCATGAAGAAAAGCAGAGGCGTACTGATCCTGGTGCTGACAGTTATCGTAACAGCGCTTTTGATCTTTACATCAGCAGTGGGCTGGGGTCCTACAGGAACAGGAGCCGCAAAAAACATTAACACAGGTCTGGACCTGGCAGGAGGCGTAAGTATTACTTACGAAGCTTCCGAAGAGAATCCAAGTGCAGACGACATGTCAGATACCATCTACAAGCTCCAGCAGAGGGTGCAGCAGTACAGCACAGAGTCTCAGGTTTACCAGGAAGGAAATAACCGTATTGTCGTAGAGATCCCCGGGGTGACCGATGCCAATACCATCCTGGAAGAATTGGGAAGACCGGGATCCCTGTATTTTATCGCTGAGACCGATGCTGACGGCAATGCGAACTATACATTAAACACCCAGACTGGAGAATATGAGCTGACTAAGACAATAGAAGAACTTCAGGAAGACGGCAGTATTGTTCTTACCGGAACGGATGTCAGCGATGCCAGGGCTATGACAGGCCAGGATGAACTGGGAAATAATACCGAAAATGTGGTTAGTCTCTCACTTACCGACGAGGGAACTACCAAATTTGCAGAGGCTACAGCAAAGGCTTATGAAAACAGCGAGAGCATCGGTATTTACTATGATGGCCGTTTTGTCAGTGTTCCAAATGTAAACAATGAGATCACAGACGGACAGGCTCAGATCACCGGTATGGCAGACGCCCAGGAAGCAGAAGATCTGGCTTCCACTATCCGTATCGGCGGACTGAATCTGGAACTTTCCGAGCTGCGCTCCAGTGTGGTAGCTGCTCAGCTTGGGGAAGAAGCTATCTCTACCAGCGTGGTGGCAGCAGCTATCGGCCTGGCACTGATCATTCTGTTTATGATCATTGTTTACCGGGTTCCTGGTTTTGTTGCCGGCGTGGCTCTGGTGATCTATGTGTGCCTGGATCTGATCGCTCTGAACGCCTTTGACCTGACTCTTACCTTACAGGGTATTGCAGGTATCATCCTTTCCATCGGTATGGCCGTGGATGCCAACGTTATCATCTACGCCCGCATCCAGGAGGAGATCGCAGCAGGAAGAAGTGTAAGGACCGCTTTGAAAAACGGTTTTGACAAAGCCTTTTCTGCTATCTTTGATGGAAATATCACCACTTTAATTGCGGCATTTGTATTAAACTGGCTGGGTACAGGTACCATCAAAGGTTTCGCCCAGACCCTGGCCCTTGGTATTGTATTATCCATGTTTACGGCATTGGTGATCTCCAGACTTCTGATCAACGCCCTCTATGCGGTAGGAGTGAGAAATGAGAAACTTTACGGTATGCGCAAGGAGAGAAAACCAATCCCCTTCCTTCAGAAGAAAAAGATATTCTTTACCGTTTCCATTATCCTGATCCTGTCTGGACCGGTGGGAATGATTGCATATAATGCAGCAACGGGCAGTCCGTTAAATTACAGCCTGGAATTCCAGGGTGGTACGTCCACAAATGTTACCTTTAATGAGGACCTGTCCATGGATGAGATTGACGCCCAGGTCATTCCGGTTGTGGAAGAGATCACAGGAGATGCCAATGTCCAGGCTACAAAAGTGGTAGACAGCACCCAGGTGGTCATTAAGACCTCAACCCTGGATGTAAGCCAGAGAGAAGCTCTGCAGCAGGCTATGGTAGATGATTTTGGAGTGGATGCAGATAAGATTACATCGGAGAGTATTTCCTCTACTGTCAGCGGAGAAATGAGAAGAGACGCTGTATTGTCCGTAGTTGTAGCTGCGATCATGATGCTTCTCTACATCTGGTTCCGGTTTAAGGATATCCGTTTTGCCAGCAGCGCGGTCCTTGCCCTGCTTCATGACGTGCTGATCGTATTTGCTTTCTACGTACTGGCAAGAGTTTCCGTAGGAAATACTTTTATTGCCTGTATGCTGACGATACTGGGATATTCTATCAATGCTACCATTGTTATCTTTGACCGTATCCGGGAGAATCTGAAGACAAACAAAGTGAAAAACGATCAGGAGTTGGAAACACTGGTAAATGCCAGCATTACCCAGACCCTGACCAGAAGTATCTACACTTCACTGACCACTTTTATCAGTATCTTTATGCTGTTCCTGCTGGGAGTATCCTCCATCCGGGAATTTGCCCTGCCTCTTATGGTAGGTATTGTCTGCGGCGGATATTCTTCCGTCTGCCTGACAGGTGCTATGTGGTATGTGATGAGAACAAAATTGAAAAAAGCAAATAAATAAAATGCGGGAGCTGTCCCATGGAACAAAACCGAGAATATTTATACATTTTCTTGCTCAGTCTGCGCTGCTTTGAGCCTATGGTCTCAAAGCGTGCTCGACAAATTCGCATAAAATGTATAAATATTCCTGATAGCTGTTTCATGCGGCAGCTTCTTCTTATTCATAAATGGGTAATAAGCGACAGAGGAGAATTTGTTATGGAAAATTGGGTAGTATCTGCCAAAAAGGCGGATTTTCAGGAAATCGGACGGAAGTTCGGCATAGATCCGGTGATCGCCAGACTGATCCGGAACCGGGATCAGATCACAGACGAGGAGATCGATACCTATCTTCACGGGAAGCTGTCCGGCCTTCATCCCTGGAAGCTGTTGAAGGGTATGGAAGAGCTGCTGGACAGACTGACGGAGAAAATCCGGGATAAGAAAAAGATACGGATCATCGGAGACTATGATATTGACGGGGTATGCTCCACCTACATACTGTTGAAGGGACTTTTAAGGGCAGGAGCTCTGGCGGATGCGGATATTCCGGACAGGATCAAAGACGGCTACGGGATCAGCCGGGAACTGATCGATCTGGCGGCAGAGGCAGGGATCGATACCATCATTACCTGCGATAACGGGATCAGTGCAGCCGAGCAGATCCGCTATGCAAAAGAACTGGGAATGACGGTACTGGTCACCGATCATCATGATGTGCCTTATGATGAAAAGGAGGACGGAACAATCTGCAGTATTCTTCCCCCGGCAGATGCGGTTGTAAATCCCAAGCAGCCGGACTGTCCTTATCCTTTCAAAGGAATCTGCGGGGCTATGGTGGCTTTTAAGGTTATTCAGGGACTCTATGAGAGGATGGGAATACCGGAAAAAGAGACAGAGGAGCTGATCCCCTTTGCAGCCATTGCTACAGTGGGAGATGTGATGGATCTGAAGGATGAGAACCGCATTCTGGTAAAAGACGGGCTTAGAAGGCTGCAGAATCCGGAAAATGAAGGATTAAAAGCACTGATCCGTGTCAATAATCTGGAAAACAGAGAAATTTCCGCCTACCATATTGGCTTTATCATCGGACCCTGTATGAACGCCAGCGGAAGGCTGAGCACAGCCAAGAGAGCTTTAAGGCTCCTTCTGGCAGAAGATCCCAGTGAAGCTGCTACTCTGGCCCAGGATCTGAAAGACTTAAATGACAGCAGAAAGGATATGACAGCAAAAGGAGTGGAAGAAGCTGTAGAGATGGTGGAGCATACGGATCTGAAAAATGACCGGGTGCTGGTTATCTATCTTCCGGACTGCCACGAAAGTCTGGCTGGGATCATTGCCGGGCGGGTCCGGGAACGATATGTCCGTCCGGTGTTCGTGCTGACAAAAGGGGAGGAAGGAGTAAAAGGCTCCGGACGTTCCATTGAGGCATATCATATGTTTCAGGAGCTGGTGAAATGTAAGGAGCTTCTCACGAAATTCGGAGGCCATCCCATGGCGGCAGGCCTGTCTCTTCCCGAAGAGAATGTGGAAGCTTTCCGGAGAAAACTGAATGAGAATTGCAGCCTGACCCAGGAAGATATGACGGAAAAGATCGTTATCGATGTGCCCATGCCTATGTCTTATGTGACGCTCCCTCTGATCCGTCAGCTTTCCCTTCTGGAACCTTTCGGAAAAGGAAACACAAAGCCGGTCTTTGCCCAGAAAGACATGAAAGTGCTGAACTTCCGGGTCCTGGGGAAAAACAGGAATGTAGTGAAGATGAATCTGACGGATGCATATGGATTCCGGGCAGAGGGGATCTGGTTCGGAGACGGAGATGCATTCGCCGGCCGGCTCCAGGAAAAAGATAAATGGGATATGATCTACTATCCTTCCATCAATTATTATATGGGAAGGGAAAGTATAGAAATGATCATACAGAATATCCGATAAAAAATTTGCGTATGGGAAAAAAAGATGTTATACTAAAATCTACATATTAATTTGATAAAAGACAATATTCGATATAAAAAGGATGGAGATAAGATGGGCAGTTGTGAAAAGAAAAATATTGAAGATTATATCATCAGCATTCCCGACTTTCCGGAGAAGGGAATTATCTTCCGGGACGTGACCAGCGTTCTTCAGGATGAAGAAGGATTTAAACTGGCGGTAGATTCTCTTCAGGACCTTCTGAAAGGAACGGACGTAGATGTGATCGCTGCCGCTGAATCCAGAGGATTTATTTTTGGAGCGCCTATCGCATACAATTTACATAAGCCCCTGGTATTGATCCGTAAAAAAGGCAAGCTTCCAAGAGAGACCATTGAACAGAGCTATGATCTGGAATATGGAAGTGCAGTTCTGGAAATGCACAAAGATTCTGTAAAGCCGGGACAGAAAGTGGTGATCATTGATGATCTGATCGCTACCGGCGGTACAGTGGAAGCTGCTGCGAAAATGATAGAGAAACTTGGAGGAAAAGTAGTAAAGATGATTTTCCTCATGGAACTTGCAGGACTGAAAGGAAGGGATAGACTGGCAGGATATGACGTGGCATCTGTAATCCGTTATGAAGGCAAATAGAAATCAGGTGAGGATCATATGGAAGAAAAAAGAGAATCAACACTGCAGAAAGATGAAATAGAGAAGATCAAAAAGGCAGATGCCAGCGTAAAAGCAATGGAGGACTTTACAAGTCCGGAGGTTTTGTATGATGAGCTGATATCCAGTGTGAAAAAATATCATCCTTCCACGGATATCACCATGATCGAGAAAGCTTTTAATATTGCCAATAATGCCCATAAGGGCCAGGTGAGAAAATCAGGAGAACCCTATATCATACATCCCCTTTGCGTGGCCATTATCCTGGCAGACCTTGAACTGGACAAAGAGACCATCGTTGCCGGCCTTCTCCATGACGTGGTAGAGGACACGGTGATGACGTCAGAGGAAATCCGGCAGGAATTTGGAGATGAAGTAGAGTTGCTGGTGGACGGGGTCACCAAGCTGGGCCAGTTAAGCTACTCTGCCGATAAGGTAGAGGTCCAGGCGGAGAACTTAAGAAAGATGTTCCTGGCTATGGCCAAGGATATCCGGGTCATTCTTATCAAACTGGCAGACCGGCTTCACAATATGCGGACTCTGAAATATATGCCCCCGGCCAAACAGAAAGAAAAAGCCCGGGAGACCATGGATATCTACGCACCCATCGCTCAGAGGCTGGGTATTTCCAAGGTAAAGATCGAACTGGATGATCTTTCTCTGAAATATCTGAAACCGGAAGTCTATTATGATCTGGTGGAAAAGATCAATCTGAAGAGAAGCGAACGTCAGGCGTTCATCGATCAGATTGTCGGAGAGGTCCGGCAGCATATCGATAACGCCGGGATCCATGCCCAGATCGACGGCAGGATCAAACATTTCTTCAGTATCTATAAAAAGATGGTTAATCAGGATAAGACCCTGGATCAGATCTACGATCTGTTTGCAGTCCGGATCATTGTAGATACGGTGAAGGACTGTTACGCATCTCTGGGGATCATACATGAAATGTATAAGCCCATTCCCGGACGTTTCAAGGACTACATCGCCATGCCGAAGCCGAACATGTATCAGTCTCTCCACACCACACTGATCGGTCCTAACGGCCAGCCCTTTGAAATTCAGATCCGTACTTTTGAAATGCACAGGACGGCAGAATACGGTATCGCCGCCCACTGGAAATATAAAGAAGTATCCAACAACAATGGAAAAGCAACGGTCACTCAGTCAGAAGAGGAAAAAATGAACTGGCTCCGCCAGATCCTGGAATGGCAGAGAGACATGTCTGATAACAAAGAATTTTTAAGCCTTTTAAAAAGCGATCTGGACTTGTTTTCAGAAAGCGTGTATTGTTTCACCCCGGCAGGCGATGTAAAAAACCTGCCAAACGGTTCCACACCTATTGATTTTGCCTATAATGTACATAGTGCAGTAGGAAATAAAATGGTGGGGGCCAGAGTCAACGGAAAACTTGTACCCATCGAATATGTGATCAAAAACGGAGATCAGGTAGAGATCATTACCTCCCAGAACTCCAAAGGCCCCAGCCGTGACTGGCTGAAGGTGGTAAAAAGTACCCAGGCCAAAAACAAGATTAATCAGTGGTTCAAACAGGAATTAAAAGAGGACAATATCCTGAAGGGTAAGGATATGCTGGTCCAGTATGCAAAAGTAAAAGCCATTACCCTGGGCAATATCCTGAAGCCCAAATATCAGGAAGCAGTTATGAAAAAATATGGTTTCCGGGACTGGGATTCTGTTCTGGCGGCTCTGGGCCATGGAGGCCTGAAGGAAGGCCAGGTGATCAACAAGCTCCAGGAAGCTTATAACAAAGAACATAAGGCAGAGCTGACCGATGAGAAAGTCCTGGAGGCTGCTGCAGACAACAAAGAAAAGCTCCATATCGGAAAAGTCAAGGGAGGCATTGTAGTCAAAGGAATCCATGATGTGGCAGTACGGTTCTCTAAATGCTGCAACCCTATCCCGGGAGATGAGATCGTCGGATACGTTACCCGGGGAAGAGGAGTGACCATTCACCGGACAGACTGTATCAATGTGATCAATATGTCCGAGGAAGATCGCCACCGTCTTATTGACGCGGAGTGGCAGGCGCCGGAGAATACGGCGGGAGAGCGGTATATGGCGGAACTGAACGTATACGCCTACAACCGTACCGGCCTGATTGTGGATATTTCCAAGATCTTCACCGAGAGAAAGATCGATATCTCAGCCCTGAATACAAGAACCAGCAAACAGGGAATGGCTACCATCAATATCTCCTTTGAAGTGGCCAGCAAGGAAGAGCTGAATGGAATCATTGAGAAGATCCGCCAGATCGAAAGCGTCAAAGATATTGAGCGGAATGCAGGATAAGCAAGGGAGATAAAAAAATGAAAAATCTGATATTGCGGGGAATCGTAGTTGGTCCGGTACAGACCAACTGCTATTTTCTGAAAAATAAAGAAACGGCCGAGATCCTCATCGTGGATCCGGGGGCCCAGGAAGAACGGATTGAAGCTGCCCTTGCAAAATTGGGCGGGAAGCCAGCGGGGATCCTTCTGACTCATGGACATTACGACCATATCTGTGCCGCAAATGAGCTGCGGGAATATTATAAGATCCCGGTTTATGCTCCCAAGACCGAGGAAAAGCTTATGACAGATCCCATGTGGAATCTTTCCGGAGCTTGGTCAGGGCAGCCCTATACCGTGAAAGCAGATCACTGGCTGGAAGACGGACAGGAGGAAACCCTGGCCGGTTTTTCTGTAACTGTACTCCATACCCCGGGCCATACATCCGGCTCCTGCTGTTACTGGCTGAAAGAGGAAGGAGTCTGTATGTCAGGGGATACGGTTTTTTGCGGTTCCTGCGGCAGGACAGATCTGCCCACAGGAAGTATGAGCCAGATGAGAGACAGCCTTCACCGGCTTTTTGAACTTCTGCCGGAGAATACCCAGATATATCCCGGACATGGAGAAGAGACGGATGCTGCTTTTGAGAAGGCTCATAATCCATACTTATAAAAAGAAAATATGAGAAGAGACAATAGGAAATGATAGGAATTTCTTTTAATAAAAAAGAGTTTGAATATGACGCTTATACCCTGGTGAAAGCCTTTTATCCCAAAGAGGATATTGAGATGTACGGCACCTGGGAGAAAGAAGGTCCGAAAGATTATGAAAAACTGGTATCTATTTCTTACGGGGACCAGGTGGTGATAGGCATCCATACCCGGGAACAGACACTGGAAGATTCTGCCCCTTATGATGAGGAGGAAGATCGGAAAAAGAGAAAAAATACTCTGAAACAGATTCTTTATAAACTGCTGGTCCAGGAAACGGGACATACCCTTCCCTGGGGGAACCTTACCGGGATCCGCCCGGTAAAGATCGCCATGGGACTGATCGAAGAGGGGATGACCAATGCCCAGGCGGCAGATTTTATGCGTAAGACTTACTTTACCAGCAATGAAAAGACGGCCCTGGCCATAGCCATTGCCAACAGGGAAAAGGATATACTGAAAGACATGGATTATGAGAAGGGGTACAGTCTGTATGTGGGAATTCCTTTTTGTCCCAGTATTTGTCTTTACTGTTCTTTCAGTTCTTCGCCTCTGGAAAAATGGCGGGACCGGGTAGATGACTATCTCACCGCACTGTTAAAAGAGCTGGATTTCATCTCCCGGGCCATGAAGGACAGGCCTTTAAATACCATTTACATCGGGGGAGGAACCCCTACCACCCTGGAGCCGGGCCAGCTTCGGCGGCTTCTGGGCCATATTCAGGAGAGATTTCCGGTAAAGGATATTTCGGAATATACCATTGAGGCAGGCAGACCGGACAGTATTACCAGGGAAAAACTCATGGCTGTACGGGAATTTCCTGTGACCAGGATTTCCGTCAATCCCCAGACCATGAATCAGAAGACCCTGGAGATCATCGGAAGAAGGCATACGGTAGAGGATACCGTCAGGGCCTTTGAACTCGCACGGGAATGTGGATTTGACAATATTAACATGGACCTGATCGTGGGACTGCCGGGAGAACATAAGGAAGATATGGAACATACCCTGGAAGAAGTGAAAAAACTGGATCCTGACAGTCTTACCATTCACTCCCTTGCAGTAAAGAGAGCAGCCAGACTGAATATTTTCCGTGATCAGTATCAGGAAATGACTTTTGAGAATAATCAGGAGATCATGGATATGGCCATGAAATATGCCTATGAGATGGGGATGGGGCCCTATTATCTTTACCGGCAGAAAAATATGTGCGGAAATCTGGAAAATACCGGCTTTGCAAAAGTTGACAAAGCGGGAATTTACAATATACTAATGATGGAAGAAAAGCAATCTATCATGGCGGCGGGAGCCGGAGCCTCTACCAAATTCGTATTCCAGAATGGAGAGCGGATAGAAAGGGCGGAAAATGTAAAGGATGTGACCAATTACATAAACCGCATTGACGAGATGATACAACGGAAAAAGGTCGGGATTGACACATGGCTGAAAGAAATTTGAAGATGATCGACTATGATCTGATATCGGTGATCAATCATGGTATTGCGGTGAGCAATCTGGCTTACCAGGTAGGAGAGACCATAGGCCTGCCCCAGGATCAGTGCTATGAGCTGGCCCTGGCGGGAGTTCTCCATGATATCGGAAAACTGCGGCTTTCCAGATATGTGTCCGGCAAAGAGAATCCTCTGGTAGTAGAGGAGATCAAATATGTCCGCCGGCACCCCCAGCTGGGCTGTGAGGCCCTTCAAAACCGGGGATATTCCAGTTTTGTACTGGAGACGATATATTATCATCATGAAAATTATGATGGCAGCGGGTATCCCCAGAACCTTCAGGGAGAAGAAATCCCTCTGGGCAGCCGTATCCTGAGAGTCTGCGATACCTATGCGGCCCTTACGGAGAAAAGACCCTACCGGGAAGCCTTTGAACCGGAGACAGCCATACGGCTGATGATCGATGAGATCAAAAATTTTGATATGCAGGTATTTCTTGCGTTTATGAAAGTGGTCCACAGAGATGACCAGGAAAAAGAGAGGAGAACAGAACAATGCAGTTAAAGAAAAAACCAGTGACAGGTATGAAGGATATTCTGCCTCAGGAGATGGAGATCCGTGACTATGTGATCGGACTGATCAAAGATACTTATAAACAGTTCGGATTTACCTCCATGGAAGCTCCCTGTGTAGAGCACATTGAAAATCTGACCAGCAAACAGGGAGGGGACAACGAAAAGCTTATCTTCCGTATCCTGAAGAGAGGGGAAAAGCTAAAGCTGGAAGAGGCAAAATCCCAGGATGATCTGGTGGACAGCGGACTGCGTTATGACCTGACGGTACCTCTGTGCCGTTTTTATTCCAACAATGCCAATGAGCTGCCTCAGCCTTTTAAGGCCCTGCATATCGGAAATGTATTCCGCGCAGACCGTCCTCAGAGAGGCCGGTTCCGTCAGTTTATGCAGTGCGATATTGATATTCTGGGAGATCCTACTTTCCTGGCAGAGATCGATGTGATCCTGGCGACCTCTACTCTGGTGGGAAAACTGGACTTCGACAGCTTTACCATCCGCATCAACGACAGAAGGATTCTGAAGGCCATGGCTGCCTACAGCGGATTCCCGGAAGATTCTTTTACCCAGGTATTTATTATTCTGGACAAGATGGATAAGATCGGTATGGAAGGGGTAGCTGCAGAACTGGAAGAATCCGGTTTTGCAAAAGAGAGTGTGGAGAAATATCTGGACCTCTTTAAGACCATGGGATCAGGGGTAGACGGCGTGAAGTACTGCAAAGAAAAACTGGAGGGATACCTGGATCCCAAGGTGGCAGATGACCTGACCACCATTATCCAGTGTGTCATGGAGGCGAAAACTGCCAACTTTACCCTGGAGTTTGATCCTACATTGGTAAGAGGTATGTCCTATTATACAGGACCGATTTTTGAAATTTCCATTGATGGATTTTCCGGAAGCGTAGGCGGAGGCGGCCGCTATGATGAGATGATCGGCAAGTTTACCGGAACCCCTACTCCGGCCACCGGATTTTCTATCGGATTTGAGCGTATTGTCATGCTTCTCATGGAAAAAGGCTTCAAGGTTCCCGGAACAAAAGAGAAGAAGGCATACCTTCTGGATAAAAAGCTTTCCCAGGAGAAACTTCTGGAGGTTATGCAGAAAGCAGCGAAGGAGCGCCAGGAAGGCCGGAGCGTAAATATCGTATACGCTAAGAAAAATAAAAAATTCCAGAAAGAACAGCTTGCCAATGAAGGCTATTCTGTGATTGAGGAAGTATATAACGACTAAAAGGAACAAAGAAGGAGATTTATGTCATGGCAGAAACAATGAAGGGGCTGAAAAGAAGCCACAGATGTGCAGAAGTGACAAAAGCAGATATTGGAAGCACTGTTACCCTTATGGGCTGGGTGCAGAAAAGCAGAAATAAAGGCGGTATCGTTTTTGTAGATTTGAGAGACCGTTCGGGTATTATCCAGGTAATCTTTGAAAATGGAGAAATTGACCAGGAAGTATTTGAAAAGGCAGGAAAGCTGAGAAGCGAGTTTGTGATCGCTGTTGTAGGACGGGTAGAAGCCCGTTCCGGTGCAGTGAACGCCAATCTGGCTACCGGAGAAATCGAGATCCGTGCCAGAGAGCTTCGGATCCTGTCAGAAGCCCAGACCCCTCCGTTTCCCATTGAAGAGGACAGTAAGACAAGAGAAGAAGTAAGACTGAAATACCGGTATCTTGACCTTAGAAGACCGGATCTTCAGAGAAATATGATTCTCCGCTCCAGGGTTTCTACTCTGGTGCGGCAGTTCCTGGCAGAGGAAGGGTTCCTGGAAATCGAAACGCCTACCCTTATCAAGAGTACTCCTGAGGGAGCCAGAGACTATCTGGTGCCAAGCCGTGTGCATCCGGGAAGTTTTTATGCCCTTCCCCAGTCTCCTCAGATCTTCAAGCAGCTTCTGATGTGTTCCGGCTACGACCGGTACTTCCAGCTGGCCAGATGCTACAGGGACGAGGACTTAAGAGCAGACCGTCAGCCGGAGTTTACTCAGATTGATATGGAGCTGTCTTTTGTTGACGTAGACGATGTGATCGATGTAAACGAGAGAATGCTGGCATTCCTCTTTAAAGAAGTTCTGAACGTGGAGGTTCCTCTTCCGATCCAGAGAATGACCTGGCAGGAAGCCATGGACCGCTTCGGTTCCGACAAGCCGGATATCCGCTTCGGCATGGAGCTTACGGATGTGTCAGAAGTAGTAAAGGACTGTGATTTCGCAGTGTTTAAAGGGGCGCTGGAAAATGGCGGCAGTGTCCGGGGCATTAATGCCAAGGGACAGGGCGCTATGCCAAGAAAGAAGATCGACAAGCTGGTAGAATTTGCAAAAGGCTACGGTGCAAAGGGACTGGCATATATCGCCATCGGTCAGGACGGCACAGTGAAATCTTCCTTTGCAAAATTCATGAAGGAAGAGGAAATGAACGCCCTTATCCAGGCCATGGAAGGAGACAACGGGGACCTTCTCCTTTTTGCGGCAGATAAGACCAAGCTGGTCTGGGATGTGCTGGGTGCTCTTCGTCTGGAACTGGCCAAACAGATGGAACTTTTGGACAAGAATGAATTCAAGTTTGTATGGATCACGGAATTCCCTCTGCTGGAGTGGTCAGAAGAAGAGAACCGTTTTGTAGCTATGCACCACCCATTTACCATGCCTATGGAGGAGGATCTTCCGTATATTGATTCCGATCCGGGAAGAGTCCGTGCCAAGGCTTATGATATTGTTCTCAACGGCAATGAGATCGGCGGAGGTTCTGTCCGTATCTTCCAGGATGATATCCAGGAAAAGATGTTTGAGGTTCTTGGATTTACCAAAGAAGAGGCTTATAAACGTTTCGGCTTCCTTCTGGATGCTTTCAAATATGGCGTTCCGCCTCATGCAGGACTGGCTTACGGTCTGGACCGTCTGGTTATGCTCATGGCAAAGGAAGACTCTATCCGGGATGTGATCGCATTCCCTAAGGTGAAAGACGCCTCCTGTCTGATGTCAGAAGCTCCCGATGTGGTAGACCCCAAGCAGCTTGAAGAGCTGGGAATTGCAGTGGTGGCAAAATCAGAACAAGAAAAATAAAGAAGAAAAGCAGATAGAAGCAATAGAAAAAGACCGGGAAATCCATGTGCATTTCCGGTCTTTTTCTATGTTTTCCGGCTATTCTACATCCTGGGATATGGAACCGATAGCCGAGGGGATATCGCCAAAAACTGCTTCGGCAATATCGGAATCCATTTGGATTTTCCAGTTGATCCCGTCGTTATATAGATGAATCGTTATATTTTTGGAAACTGTAGCCTCGTTATCTTCGATGCAGGAAAGCAGAAGGGACCTTTCCTTTTCCCGTCTTCCCTGGGCTCCGTCAGAAAGAGACTCCGAGGTTTTCAGCCATTGGGTAAGCTGTTCTTCATAGGAGGACAGAATGCTTTCAAAATCAGGACTTGTAATGGAAACCTGAACATCAGCCTGGCTGTCTTCCTGTTCTTCTCCTGTGATCTCATAGTCAAAAGATCTGCTGATTTGTTCACCGATGGCTGCTGCAAGGGAATGATTATAGGAATCATCGGTATCCACAAGCTGGTCAAGGGACAGATAGATGATCAGCTGCTGACTGTCAAAGTCTTTAATGGTTCCAAAATGGGCATTTACGATCTCTGATGGAGACAGGAGTCGGGAATCAGACATATAAGAAGCAAAATCGCCGGTGAGCAGACTGTCCAGGTCTGAGGTGTGAATTACTTTCCAGGAATCTCCTTCTTTTTTCAGTGAAATCTCTGTTTCAGAAGTTTCCGTGCCGTAATCATTTTCTTCCAGCAGTTTTTTCAGCAGAATGCAGGAATCATTAAGTGAAAATTTTACTTCTTCGGGATCAGCTTCTAGCTCCACCTGTTTTTCAAGAAGAGACAGAGAATAGTCTTTTGCCAGGCTGCCGGCATCAATGGTGGTTAGTCTGGTTACTGCTTTGCCTGTGCCTTTCTCTTCATCTACAGTTACTTTTTTAATTTCGAAAGAAAAATCTTTATAAAACAGAGAATAAATATCTCCGATTTCTTCTGCTGTTTCCTCTGTATATTGGGAGGAGGAGAGAAGCTGCTGGGTGTCTATGGTGTCCTGTATCGTTTGGCTGTCAGAACTTTGCAGTTTCTCCAGTTCCTGTACTACAGATTCTCTGGCAGAGCGTTCACTTTTGGAGGCACATCCACCCAGAAGAAAAAATCCGGATAGAATAACCCCCAGGAGAACTTTCGTCTTTTTTAAATGCATGTTTTTTCTCCTGATACAATCGCTAGAATCGGATGAGGCCGTAAGCAGAAAAAAACAAAAAATCTGCCCCATCCCGGGTAGAAAATGCTCATAACCCTTTTTATTTTAGCAGAGTTAGGCAGAACATGCAACTGCCAGATCATTGTCTCTTTATCAGCCCTGCACTTTCAGATGAAAAGCCAGAATGGAAATAAATTCTCCTGTTGTAGGTTTACGGAGAAGATGGTAACCGGCGATATGATTTAACAGTTCCCGGTTCCCCTCGTTCCAGCAGATCGTAACGATGGTACGGATAGACCGTTCTACATTGGAAGCAGATGTGTGGAAGTGTTTCCCGATGTCAGGATAGAGCCGTTTGGTCATAAAGAGGAGATACTCTTCGTCGCGGAGGACCAGTTCTACAGCATAGACAAGATAATAGTAACCACGGTATACGGAGCAGATACCAAGACGGCGAATTAAGGACTCGATTTTCTTCATAGAAACACTCCTTTCTCAGGCTGCATACAGCATACCAAAGAATCAACAAATTAACTCTATTTTCAACGAAAAAAATCCTATTTCGCCGTTTATAGACAAAGTTCTGCTTTTTTCGACATATTTTATTGTTTATATATATCCGAAAGAAATTCTTAAAAAATTACTTTAAAATTTAATAAATATTTCAGTACACAGGAGAAATTATCTGATATACTGAGGAAAAATGGAACGATAAAAGCAAGTGAAAAGATATTGCACAGGAATGTCAAGAACGATTCAGAAACTTTTGAAAAAGGAAAAGAGGTTTATATGGACAAAAAGTATAAGATTATCGGGGGAGTCTGTGGCGCAGTCTGTATAGGAGGACTGGCAGCCGGGATTTTCTTTATTCAGGATGCAGGCAGAAAACAGACAGAAGATCTGGCCTACGTAACCAGTGTGTCATCCATGAATGACATGTCGGGGACCCAGCGTCTGGCAGGTGTGGTGGAGTCTCAGAAAACTTTGGAGATCCAGAAAGATTCGGAGAGAGAGGTCAAAGAAGTGCTGGTAAAGGCAGGAGATGACGTAGAGGTTGGAACGCCTCTTTTTACATATGATACCGCTTCTCTGGAAATGGATATCCAGCAGGCACGGCTGGACCTGGAACGGGCCGCCGGCGAGATGACAAATCTTCAGGCACAGATCCAGCAGTTAGAGAAAGAAAAAAAGGAGGCCTCTGAGGAGGAACAGTTTTCCTATACCACCCAGATCCAGAGTGCGCAGATGGATTTAAAGAAAAGCGAATATGATAGAAAAGCCAAGGAAGTAGAGATCAATCGGATTCAGAGTCAGATCGATAATTCTACAGTTACCAGCGAGATGAAAGGTGTGGTAAAGTCTGTTCAAAACCAGGAACAGACAGGAACAAATATGTACGGCGATTCTTCCAGTCAGGCATTTATTACCATTCTGGCTACCGGAGAATACAGGGTCAAAGGAAGAGTTAATGAGCAGAACATCGGGGAGATCACAGAGGGAAGCCCTGCTGTGGTGCGCTCCAGAGTGGATGAAGATCAGGTGTGGACGGGTACATATTCTGCAGTGGATACAAAGAATCCCCAGAATAATAACAGCAGCATGTATTATTCAACAGGCACAGAAGACAGCGGGCAGACCACCTCCACTTCTTATCCCTTTTATGTGGATCTGGAGTCCTCCCAGGGACTTTTGCTGGGACAGCATGTCTATATCGAGCATGATACGGGACTGTCTCAGAGAGAACCTGGTATATGGTTGAATGAGGCTTTCATTGCAGATCTGGATAAGAAACCTTATGTCT
Source organism: Candidatus Blautia pullistercoris (assembly GCA_019114545.1). Taxonomy (GTDB): domain Bacteria; phylum Bacillota; class Clostridia; order Lachnospirales; family Lachnospiraceae; genus Blautia; species Blautia pullistercoris. The sequence continues at coordinate 17,263 of DXFG01000125.1, forward strand.
GGGCGGAAAAGGACGGAGCCCTGGAAAAGAGAACGGTGGTCCTTGGAACCTATGATCAGGAAATGATGCAGTATAAGATCGAGGATGGAATAGACAGTGGAGATTATGTGGCCTATCCACAGGACTTTCTGGAGGAGGGAATGAAGACTACCCATGATCCGGCACAGGCATATGCAGGGGAGATGGAGGAGCCTTCCGGAGAGGAGATTTCTTCAGATGAAGAAATCTCTGAGGAAACGCTGTCGGAAGAAACTGAGGCCATAACGGAGGAAGAGACGCCTCAGGAGGAAACAATCCAGGAGCCTGCAGAAGGAGAAAACAGCTCGCCGGAATTATAGGGGGAAAGATATGAAGATAAAGAAAAAGACAATCATAATCACGGCAGCCGGCCTTACGGCTTTGGGCGTAGGCGGATGGTATCTTGCCCAGAATTTCAGAAGTTCCCAGGTGGACGTTTATCCGGTCTCAGAGCTTTCTCAGAGTATCTGGCAGAGCGGCACCAGTCTGGAGGGAACGATAGCTTCCCAGGTTTCTCAGGAAGTCCATCTCCAGGATAAGCAGATCGTATCTGCAGTACATGTCCAGGAAGGCCAGGAGGTAAAGAAAGGAGATCCCTTGCTTTCTTACGATATGACACTGGTAAATATCGATCTGGAGATGGAAAAGCTGACCCGGCAGCAGCTGGAAGTAAAGAAAAAAGGACTGGAACAGGAGCTGGAAAAGCTGAAAAAAGATAAAGCTCAGGCGGTATCTCATACAGAAGACTATCAGGTGGAATTTTTAGGAAGGATTCAGAAAACCGATCCGGCAGCAGAATTTACAGCAGCAGATCAGAATCCGGAGCTGCCAACCGGAGAAAATGGGACAGAAGAAATTCCGGCAGAACAGGAAAATCCCTTTCAGGAAGAGACATCTGGAGAAACAGACCAGGGGGATTCTTCAGAATCCGGGAATTCCTCAGGAGCAGGGGAACTTTTAAATCCGGAGGAGCCAGAGGACCCTGGAAGTGCCGTGATTCCGTCAGATCCGGAGATGCCGGAATCACCTTTAGATCCAGAGACTCCCTCTGGATCAGAGGAACCTGAACAACCCCAGGATCCTTCGGGGACAGAGGAGCCCGGACAACCGGAGAATCCCTCGGATCCGGAAGTACCCGAGCAGCCGGGAGAGGAACTTCCCAGACCTTCGGGAGTCTATCAGCGGCTGTATAAAGACATTCTCCTTGAACAGGGAGAACATGGGGAAGACCAGGGGATTTTTGAAAATGCCGTTGCATTTAAGGGAACCGGTACCAAGGAGGATCCCTATCGATTTCTCTGCACAAAGAATGTGCTGATACAGGGAGCCTTTTTGAACTGGGCGGGAGGCTTTGATGATACAGGAGCCCGGAGTCAGACGCCGGTATACTGTCTGCTGGAAGTAAGAGGCGAGGATAAAGAGGACGGTGTTCTGCTGGCCGCTATGCTCCTGGACGGAAATACCATTGCCGAGCCGGTACAGCCGGAGGTATGGTTCCGCACATACCTGGGAAATGATCAGTGGGATATGGTCCTTCCGCCGGAAGAAGAAATTCCCGAGGATGAGGAATGGATGGACATTCCGGAAGATTTTATAGAATTTATCCCGGAAGAAGAGATTATCCAGGGATATTCCAAAGAAGAATTGGAAAAAGCAGTTAATGAGAAACAAAAAGAGATTTCGGATACGGATCTGAGCATAAAAGAAGCGGACCTGAAGATCAAAAAGGTAGAGAAGCAGCTGGAAGGAGAAGTGATAAAAAGCACATTGGACGGTACTGTGAAAAAAGTGGGAGATCCGGCGAAGGGAGAAGTGGACGGGGAGCCTTTTATCGTAGTAGAAAGCGCTGCAGGAGCCTATATCCAGGGAATGGTAGGCGAATATCAGCTGGACAGCGTGAAACCGGGGCAGACCGTCACAGGTATGGCCTATGAGTCTCAGATGAGCTTCCAGGCTGAGATCACAGAAGTATCTCCTTATCCACAGGAAGGATATTCCAGCGGTATGCAGGAACAGTCTTACTACCCGTTTACTGCAGTGATCCAGGATGGAGAAGGCTTTAAGGCCAATGAGATGGTTTCTATGGAAATGCCTGCGGAGGGCGGCGAAATCACGGGAATCTTTATCAGCAGAGAATATATTCGGACCCAGAACGGTGAAGAGTTTGTTTATAAAGTGGGAGAAGACCAGCGGTTGAAAAAACAGAAGGTAACAACAGGAAGAACTTTTTATGGATCTACAGTAGAGATCAAAGAAGGAATCACTTCGGAAGACCAGCTGGCATTTCCCTATGGAAAGAATGTACGGGAGGGAGCCAAGATCCGTGAGGCTTCCCTTGAAGAACTTTATACCATGTATTAGGAGGAAAGCGTATGATCGAGAATATAAGATTATCTTTTCAGGGAATCTGGGCTCATAAAATGCGTTCTTTCCTGACCATGCTGGGCATTATCATCGGAATTGCCGCACTGATTTCTATTGTATCAACCATTGAAGGAACCAATGAGCAGATTAAGAAAAATCTTATCGGTGAAGGGGATAATGTTATAGAAGTTACCCTCAACGGAAACGGTGGGGAATACCAGATGGAGTATGAGGGACTGCCCCAGGGAGTACCTGTAATCACCCAGGAACAGAAGCAGGAAATTCTGAATCTGGATGAAGTGGAGAAGGCCACCCTTTATCAGATGCGCCAGTACGCAGACAGTATTTTTTATCAGGATAAAAGTATGGACGGCGGCATGGTTCTGGGAATTGATGAAGATTATCTGGATACCTGCGGTTACCAGATCATAAGAGGACGGGGCTTCTCTGAAAAAGATTATAAAACCTCAAAAAAGCTGATCCTTCTTGATGAGACAGCTGCAGCGAATTTCTTCGAGAAAGGAAAGGAGATAGGAAAGACTGTTGAGATAAAGGGGGAACCTTTTTCTGTAGTGGGGGTGGTGAAGAAAACGGAAGAGTACCAGCCGGTAATCAATAACAGAGAAGAGTATTACACCTATTATAATACGAACAGCGGCGGCATGGTGCTGATGCCCAGTGCAGTATGGCCGGTAGTCTATAAGTATGATGAACCTCAGCAGGTATCGGTGAAAGCAGTTTCTCCGGAAGCTATGAGCTCGGCAGGAAAGAAAACAGCAGAAATTCTGAACAACAGAATCAATTCCACAAATGAGACTATCGAATATAAGGCAAAGGATATGATGGAAAAAGCCAAGGGGCTTCAGCAGATCAGCGAAAGCACCAACCGGCAGCTCCTGTGGATTGCAAGTATTTCTCTGCTGGTAGGAGGTATCGGCGTTATGAATATTATGCTGGTATCTGTAACAGAGCGTACCGGGGAGATTGGTCTGAAGAAAGCCATTGGCGCAAATAAGAGAAGGATCCTTGGCCAGTTTCTTACAGAGGCTGCAGTACTTACCAGTATAGGCGGAGTTCTTGGTGTTTTTGCCGGAATCCTTCTTGCAGCAGTGATCTCCAGAATGTCTGCTACACCGATGGTGATCAGTATACCGGCCGCCGCCGGTGCAGTAGCATTCTCCACGGTTATCGGCCTGGTATTCGGCCTTTTGCCCTCAGTAAAAGCCGCAAACCTAAGCCCCATCGAAGCCCTGAGAAGGATGTGATGACACCAGGGCCGAAAGTTGAGAGGTTTTCATGCTTGCATGAAAAAACCTCTCAATTTGAGGCCCGCCCCCGCATGAGAAAGAAGCCCGTTAGGGCGGATTTCGAATGAGGGGAGGATTTTGGGAGCCCGAAGGGCGGATTAAAATCCGTATTCTTCTCCTACCAGTATTACGGTGATTCGTCCTGGTTTCATGGAGCGGCGGGTGATCACAGTCTGACTGCAGATACAGTCATCGCTCTGGCAGTCGGAGCAGAAACCGGTGACAGAACAAGGGGTTTTGGATCCTACCCGGATACTGTTAGGCGGAGCGGCGATGTTCCGTACCCGGCGGATACCGTCTTCCACAGTGGTGACCACTTTGTTCATGCCGGTGATGATCAGTACGTGTTCCGGGCCGTTGATAAGACAGGCAACCCGGTTGCCTACGCCGTCTACGTTGATCAGTTCCCCTTCTTTGGTGATGGCATTGGTACTCATAAGATAATAGTCGGCAGTAACGATCCTGCCGTATAAGGCCCTGGATTCTTCCGGGGTCTTTGCTGACTTCCGGTCTATGTATTCGTACTCACCGCTGCGGATCAGATCCATGATCCCGGTTTCCACTAAGGTTTCGGAACCTCCGTTTGTGACAAGAGATCCCTTGGGAAGGATAGATTTTACCAGATCCAGCGCCTCTTTGCCGGTTTCACAGTAATACCCTATCATATTTCGCTTTTTCAGATTTTTGATGATGGTTTTTGCCTGATTTTCATAAGATTCAGATTTGTATCCCATTGAAAAACCTCCTTTGTTCTTGTTTTTTCTATCATAAATCTATTTTCGGAAAAAGAAAAGTAATTGTATTCAGAGGAATACTATGCTATTATAAAAAATAGTGACCTAAAACAGGAAAAGGAGCCGAAAATCATGGGAAAAAAGAGAATCGCTATTGTGACAGACAGCAACAGCGGAATTACTCAGAAACAAGGAAAAGAGATGGGGATTACAGTGCTCCCCATGCCTTTTTATATCAATGAGCAGCTATTTTTAGAGGATATCACCCTTACCCAGGAAGAGTTTTATAAAAGGCTGACAGAGGGGGCAGATATCTCTACTTCCCAGCCTTCACCGGCAGATGTGATGGAACTTTGGGAGACATTATTACAAGACTATGAGGAAGTGGTACACATTCCCATGTCCAGCGGTCTGAGCAATTCCTGCCAGACGGCAATGGTCCTGGCCAGAGAGTTTAAAGGGAAGGTCCAGGTTGTGGATAACCAGCGTATCTCCGTGACCCAGAGGCGGTCTGTACTGGATGCCATAGCATTGGCAGAGGCAGGGAAAAATGCAGCTCAGATCAAAGAAGTTCTGGAACGGGAGGGACACGAATCCAGCATTTATATTACCTTGGAAACCCTGAAATATTTGAAAAAAGGCGGGAGGATCACCCCAGCGGCAGCAGCTCTGGGTACGGTGCTGAACTTAAAACCAGTGCTTCAGATCCAGGGAGAACGTCTGGATGCCTTTTCCAAAGCCAGAGGGAAAAAACAGGCGAAGAAAATCATGATCAAGGCTATTGAAAAGGATCTGAAGACCCGGTTCAAAGAATATGCGGGTAAAGGGATGATGTGTCTGGACGCCGCCTATGGGGGAAATGAAGAAGAGGCCCTGGAGTGGAAAAAAGAACTGGAGAAAAATTTTGGCGTGGAAGTTTTTCTGGCGCCTTTGTCATTAAGCGTTGCCTGCCACATCGGCCATGGGGCCCTGGCAGTGACGGTATCGAAAAAAGTGGAAGTGGAGTAGAAAAATGAAAACAATTATTGGTTGTATAGAAGAAGTAATGATGGAAGCATTTCAAGCTTCCGGATATGAAGAGAAATTTGGGAAGGTAACAGTGTCCAACCGCCCGGATCTGTGTGAATACCAGTGCAACGGCGCTATGGCTGCAGCCAAGGCTTACAGAAAGGCGCCGATCATGATCGCTAACGATGTGGTAGAAAAGCTTCAGGACAAAAGTATTTTTGAGTCTGCGCAGGCCGTGAATCCGGGTTTTATAAATCTGAAGGTAAACAGAAATTTTCTGGCCTCTTACTTAAATGAAATGGCCCGGGATGAGAATCTGTCTGTAGAAAAGACAGAGACTCCAAAGACGATTGTGATTGATTATGGCGGACCAAATGTGGCAAAGCCCCTCCATGTGGGACATCTTCGTTCTGCCATTATCGGGGAGAGTATTAAACGGATGGGAAGATTTCTGGGACATAAAGTGATCGGAGATGTGCATCTGGGAGACTGGGGACTGCAGATGGGCCTGATCATTACAGAACTTTCCAAGAGACAGCCGGATCTGGTATACTTTGCGGAAGATTATCAGGGTGAATATCCAGAAGAGGCTCCTTTCACGGTCAGCGAACTGGAAGAAATCTATCCTACAGCCAGCAAAAAGTCCAAGGAAGATGAAGCGTATAAAAATGAGGCCCTGGAGGCTACTCTGGAACTGCAGAAGGGCAGAAGAGGCTACCGGGCTTTGTGGGATCAGATCATGAAAGTATCTGTGGCTGACTTAAAGAAAAATTATGAAAAACTCAGCGTGGATTTTGATCTGTGGAAGGGAGAATCGGACGCAGATCCCTATATTCCGGGACTGGTAGACTATCTGAAAGAAAAAGGATATGCCTATATGGACCAGGGGGCTTTGGTTGTAGATGTAAAGGAAGAAAGTGATACAAAGGAAATTCCTCCTTGTATGATCCTGAAATCCGATGGTGCATCTCTTTATACCACCACAGACCTGGCTACCATCGTACAGCGTGAAGAAGATTTTCATACCGATGAAATCATCTATGTAGTGGATAAGCGGCAGGAGCTTCATTTTGTCCAGGTATTCCGCTGCGCCAAGAAAACCCATCTGGTGCCGGAAAAGACAGAGCTTTCCTTCGTAGGTTTCGGAACTATGAACGGCAAAGACGGCAAGCCTTTTAAGACCAGAGAGGGCGGAGTTATGCGTCTGGAGCGATTGATCAGCGAGATCAATGAAGAAATGTATAAAAAGATCGTAGAGAACCGCAGCGTAAAGGGGGATGATGCCCATAAGACTGCCCAGATGGTAGGGCTTTCTGCCATTAAATACGGAGATCTTTCCAACCAGGCTTCTAAAGACTATGTTTTTGATGTGGACAGATTTACTTCTTTTGAAGGCAATACAGGTCCCTATATCCTGTACACCATTGTCCGGATCAAATCCATCCTGAACAGATATAAAGAAGAGGGCGGCAGTCCTGAAGAAGGAGAAATCCTTGGGGCAGCCAATGACAGCGAAAAGGCTCTAATGATGGCGCTATCCAAACTGAACGCTGTGATCCAGCCTGCATTCCAGGAGAAAGCGCCTCATAAGATCTGTTCCTACATTTATGAACTGGCAAATGCTTTTAACAGCTTTTATCATGAAACAAAGATTCTGGGTGAAGAGAACGAAGACCAGAAAACCTCATGGATACAAGTGCTTATGCTGACCAGAAAAGTACTGGAAACCTGTATCGGGCTTCTGGGCTTTGAGGCGCCTGACAGAATGTAAAAAAGTTTGCAATATAGTGGCCGATCATATCGGGAGTAGTAAAACAGAACTATTTCCAGATATTTTCGGCCATATTTTTGTGAAAATAAGGGAAATGTATCTTTACGCCGGATTTTGTGTTAGAATGGTAAAAGCAAAAAGTATGGGGGAAAATGAAATGGAAAATATGAAAATCAGGTACCTGGAAACCCTGGCAGAATTGTATCCCACCATTGCCAAGGCTTCCTCAGAGATCATTAACCTTCAGGCCATTTTGAATCTGCCAAAAGGAACGGAGCATTTTCTGACAGATATTCATGGCGAATACGAGGCTTTCTCCCACGTATTAAAAAATGGGTCAGGCTCTGTAAGAAGGAAGATCAAAGAAGTGTTCGGCCATACCTTAAGCGAGCGGGAACAGAGGGCATTGGCAACACTGATCTATTATCCAAAAGAAAAGATGGATCTGGTAAGAAAACAGGAATCCAACATGGAGGAGTGGTATAAGATCACCCTGTACCGTCTGATAGAGGTATGTAAAAAAACGGCCTCCAAATATACCAGGTCCAAGGTGCGCAAGGCGCTGCCAAAAGATTTTTCCTATGTGATTGAGGAACTGATCACCGAGCGGCCGGAAGTGATCGACAAAGAATCTTATTATGAACAGATCGTACATACGATTATTGAAATCGGCTGCGCTGAGAAGTTTATTGTAGATCTGTCAGAACTGATCCAGCGGCTGGTGGTTGACCATCTTCATGTGCTGGGGGATATTTATGACCGGGGACCGGGACCCCACAAAATCATGGACGTGCTGGAAAATTATCATTCTGTAGATATACAGTGGGGAAATCATGATATTGTCTGGATGGGAGCTGCCACAGGACAGACCTGCTGTATCGCTGCGGTGATCCGCAACTGTGTGAGATACTCCAACCTGGACATTCTGGAAGATGGATATGGTATCAACCTTTTGCCTCTGGCAACTTTTGCCATGACCTGCTACAAAGACGATCCCTGTACCTGCTTCAAGGTCAAGGGCCATAGTGACCAGAATCCGGAAGAACAGGCTTTGAACATGAAAATGTATAAAGCCATTTCTATTATCCAGTTTAAACTGGAAGGCCAGCTTGTCAAAAAGAGAAAAGAATTTAAGATGGAAGACAGGGCTCTTCTGGAATATATCAATTATGAGGAGGGCACCATTCAACTGGGAGAGAAGATTTACCAGCTCCTGGATACAAACTTTCCTACGATTGATCCGGAAAATCCCTATGAACTGTCCCCGGAAGAAGCAGAAGTGATGGAACGGCTGATCTTTGTTTTTGAGAACTGCGAGAAGCTTCAGCGGCATATGCGTTTTCTTCTGAAAAAAGGCAGTCTTTATAAAATCTATAACCGGAATCTTCTCTATCATGGCTGCATTCCTTTGAACGAAGACGGCAGTTTCAAAGAGGTAGAGGTTTATGGAAAATCATACAAAGGCAGAGCCCTCTATGATATTCTGGAGACTTATGTGCGTAAGGCATTTGTTGCTATCGATAAAGAAGAAAAAGAAAAAGGAAAGGATATCCTCTGGTTTATCTGGGCAGCTCCTTCTTCCCCGCTGTTCGGCAAAGATAAGATGGCTACTTTTGAACGGTGTTTCCTGGCGGAAACAGAGACTCATGAAGAAAAGAAAAATCCTTATTATCGTTTCCTGGAAAATGACCAGGTAGTGGAAAATATTTTCAAAGAGTTTGGTATTACGGGAGACTGCAGGCACATTGTAAACGGCCATGTGCCGGTACATCACACAGAAGGAGAGAGCCCTATTAAGTGCGGCGGCAAGCTTCTGATTATAGATGGAGGCTTTTCAAAGGCTTATCAGAAAGTCACCGGGATTGCAGGATATACCCTGATCTATAATTCCTGGGGAATGATCCTGGCAGCCCATGAACCTTTTACTTCTGCCAGAGATGCCATCACTAAGGAAAGTGATATTCTGTCCGCCAGTATCCTGATCAAGAAGACTACTGAACGGAAAACCGTGGCAGAGACAGACAACGGATTGAAAATTAAAGAAAGGATAGCAGAGCTCCAGGAGCTGTTAAAAGCTTATCGGGACGGCCTGTTGATTGAGAAATTATGATTTGTGAAAGAATATCCATACAGACAGAAAATTCAGCCCAAAATACCCACTTAGACACCTATATCCTGGAGGATTTCCTAGATGGAGATCCTCAGTGGAAGCGTCCTCTGGTGCTGATCTGCCCCGGCGGCGCTTATGCCAGGACTTCCAACAGGGAGGCGGAGCCGGTCGCCCTCCAGTTTACGGCTATGGGCTATCATGCAGCAGTACTCCGATATTCCTGCGCTCCGGCAGTGTATCCCACTGCCCTCCATGAGGTGGCCCTCAGTGTGAAATATTTAAGAGACCGGGCACAGCAGTGGCATATTGATCCAGAGAAGATCCTGGTCATGGGATTTTCAGCAGGAGGACATCTGGCAGCCAGCTATGGGGTTTTCTGGCAGGAAGAACATATGGCCGAAGCAGCAGGATGCTCTTCAGAAGAACTGCGGCCTCAGGGGCTGATTCTCTGCTATCCGGTGATCAGTTCCGATGAAAAGATCGCCCACACAGAGAGCATCCGGAACCTGCTGGGAGATTCTTATGAAAAACTGAAAGAAAAGATGTCCCTGGAGAGCCAGGTCACTACCCAGGTGCCAAAGACTTTCCTCTGGCATACCTTTGCAGATGAGACTGTGCCTTTCTGGAATTCTTTCCGGTTTGTGCAGGCTCTGGGAGAAAAAGGGATTCCCGTAGAATATCATCTTTACCCGGAGGGGAAACACGGATTAAGCCTTGCTACAGAAAACGTGTCTGACCAGGAGAAAAGTACAGTGGAAGAAGGCTGCCAAAGCTGGATGCCGCTTCTTCAGTCCTGGCTGACGAGAAATTTTGGACTATCTTGAAACTATTCAGCCATAAGCGAAGATTTAGCCGGGAATCAGACGGTATGGCTGGAATAGTTTCATTATCTTAGTGAATTCTGGAAAAAAGCCTTGCAATCGGTGAAAAAGATATGCTATAATACTGCCGTTGCAAAAATATCACGCCTGTGGATTCCGATGGACGGTGCTGAAAAAGTCCCGGAGGAGATGAAGCCGGCGGAAGAAAAACCAAAAGGAGAGAAAAAAATGAGTGTTATTTCAATGAAACAGTTACTGGAAGCAGGTGTTCATTTCGGACATCAGACAAGAAGATGGAACCCTAAAATGGCTCCATACATCTACACAGAGAGAAACGGCATCTACATCATCGACCTGCAGAAATCTGTAGGAATGGTAGACGATGCTTACAAAGCTGTAGCAGACATTGCTGCTGACGGCGGTACAATCCTGTTTGTAGGTACAAAGAAACAGGCTCAGGATGCTATCCAGACAGAAGCTGAGAGATGCGGTATGTTCTATGTAAACGAGAGATGGTTAGGCGGTATGCTGACAAACTTCAAGACCATTCAGAGCAGAATCGCAAGATTAAAAGAGATCGAAGCTATGGAAGCAGACGGAACTTTTGATGTTCTGCCTAAGAAAGAAGTTATCAAACTCAGAAAAGAAATGGCAAAACTGCAGAAGAACCTGGGCGGTATCAAAGAAATGAAGAAACTTCCAGACGCAATCTTCATAGTAGATCCTAAGAAAGAAAGAATCTGTGTACAGGAAGCTCATGCTCTGGGAATCACTCTGATCGGTATTGCTGATACAAACTGTGATCCTGAGGAATTAGACTACGTTATCCCTGGAAATGACGATGCTATCAGAGCTGTAAAATTAATCGTTTCCAAAATGGCTGACGCAGTAATCGAAGCAAATCAGGGCGAGGCTGCTGACGCAGAGGATCTTTTCACAGAGGAAGCTGCAGAGGAAACAGCTGAAACAGAAGAGACTACAGAAGAATAATCAGTAACTTTCAGGAGGAAATATACGATGGCTATTACAGCAGGTATGGTAAAAGAGTTAAGAGAGATGACAGGCGCCGGAATGATGGATTGTAAGAAAGCTCTTACAGCTACAGACGGCGATATGGACAAGGCTGTTGAATTCTTAAGAGAAAAAGGTCTGGCTACTGCTCAGAAGAAAGCCAGCCGTGTGGCTGCAGAAGGTCTTTGCAAGACCCTGGTTTCTGCAGATGAGAAGAACGCAGTTGTCGTAGAGGTAAACTCTGAGACTGACTTCGTTGCAAAGAACGAGAAATTCCAGGATTATGTAGCTCAGGTTGCTGAGGCTGCTATGGAGACAAGCGCTGCCACAACAGAAGAATTTCTGGCTCAGCCATGGAAATTCGATACAACTAAGACTGTACAGGAAGCCCTGGCAGGACAGGTTGCTGTTATCGGTGAAAATCTTCAGATCAGAAGATTTGCTAAAGTTTCTGAGGAAAATGGTTTCGTTGCTTCTTACACACATATGGGTGGAAAGATCGGCGTTTTAGTAGACGTTGAGACAGATGTGATCAACGATGCTGTAAAAGAAATGGCTAAGAATGTAGCTATGCAGGCTGCAGCTCTGAAACCGCTGTACACCAACAGAAACGAAGTTTCTCAGGAGTACATCGACCATGAAAAAGAAATCCTTACAGTAGCTGCTAAAAACGAGAAACCAGACGCTAATGAAAAGATCATCAATGGTATGGTTATGGGACGTATCAACAAAGAGCTGAAAGAGATCTGCCTCTTAGACCAGGTATACGTAAAAGCAGAAGACGGAAAACAGTCTGTTGCAAAATACGTAGAAGAAGTTGCTAAGGCAAATGGTGCAAAGATCGCAATCAAATCCTTTGTACGTTTCGAGACAGGCGAAGGTATCGAAAAGAAAGAAGAGAACTTTGCTGAGGAAGTTGCAAAACAGATGAATATGTAATTTTATAACCGTAAGGTGGCAAAGGCCCTTGAAAATCCCGTAGAAGGGAGGTTTTCAAGGGCTTTTTTGCGTTCTGGAGCGAATCCGTAAAGTATCATAAATTATCGCTTTTTACGGGCAAATTTGGGGGATTTTTGGGGGAAGAGTTGGGGGAAGGCTATCCCCCAAATGCCATGTGAAACTTCGCCTCTTTCTTCTGAAATGAACAGGAGAAGTTTGCGTGCCATTTCTTTTTGGGGGATAACGCTATC
>DXFG01000126.1 GCA_019114545.1 Candidatus Blautia pullistercoris
CCGCTATCGCAGGAGGGATTACCTGTGTAGTCTGCGGCAGTACCATGGGGGAAGCTACTGCTACAATACTGGGTCTGATTGTTACCATAGTGATCCGTTCCCTGGCAGCTTATTTTCACTGGAATCTTCTCCGGATCCGATAGAATTTTTTCCCATCCATTGACTCCCCCGGAAGAAATGGTATACTTATAAGCAGTTAGAAAAAAGGAGATGTTCAGATATGAGTAAGATCGATGATGTAAGAAAAGCCATGGTAGAAGCCATGAAAGCCAAAGATAAAGACCGGAAAGATTCTCTTTCCATGCTGCTGGCTGCACTGAAAAACAAAGCTATTGACAAACGGGAAGATCTCACTGAGGCCGAAGAAAATGAAGTGGTGTTAAAAGAGATCAAGCAGACAAAAGAAACTCTGGAGATGACGCCGGCAGACAGAACCGACATTATCGAAGAGTGCTCAAAGCGAATTGCTGTATATGAAGAATTTGCCCCTAAAATGCTCAGCGAAGAGGAGATCAAAGAGGTGATCCAAGGCGTTCTGGCAGAACTTTCTATTGAAACACCCACTGCAAAAGATAAAGGCCGGATCATGAAGGTACTTATGCCAAAGGTAAAGGGTATCGCAGAAGGGAAGACCGTTAATCAGGTACTGGCTTCCATGCTCCAGTAAAAATCCAAAAAAGCGCTGCCCTCCATATCTTCCATAGAGCAGCGTCATGTTTTCTGAAGTCAGCAAAGGGACTGTATACACCATTACTGGTGAAGTACAGTCCCTTTTTAATCAGACACCTGCAGGCATGTGGATCTTTAAATCCGCAGTCACATCAGGGTTCCATGACCTGCTCCAGAAGTTCCTGCAGGGTATCCTTGCTGATCATGCCCCTGCCTCCTGTTACCAGGCGACCTTCCCCGTTCAGAATATAAGTAGTAGGAAATACCTGGATCCCATAGTTTATCACTGCATCCATTTCCAGGTCATAGTACACGGGAAAAGTAAATCCCTGTTCTTCCACATAGGCCCGTCCGGATTCCTCTGTCTCTCCCATGCAGCCTACGCTGTCTACCATGATAAACTGTACCTGGTCCTTCATTTCCTGATACACCTCTTCAAAGTCCGGCATTTCCTCTTTGCAGGGCGGGCATTTGCTGGTCCAGAAATTGATCACCGCCGGCTTTCCTTCCAGGATTTCTTTCAGGCTGGTCTGCTTTCCATCCTGATCCCACACTGTAAAATCCGGCGCTTCTGTATATTCTGTGGATTCTTTTTCTTCCTCCTGTGAGGCAGTTTCCTTTTCTCTGGTCTCTTCTGAAAGCTTCTCTGTTCCGGTCTGTTCTTCTGTCTGTGCCTGTTCTTTTGTCTGTTCTTCCGTCTGCACCTGTTCTTCGGTCTGGCTTTTCGCCTGCCTCTCTGCCTCTTTCTGAAGCTCCTGATAGCCGAATCCGGCGATCACCAGCAAAAGCACAAGGGCCACAGCTCCCAGGATCCATTTCTGTTTTGCGTTCATAGCCTCTCCTTTCTCAGCTTACCAAAGCCAGATATTGATTCATCAGTCCTGTCATCATCAGGATCCCTACCAGTATCAGAAGACCTCCGGAAATCTTGTTTATGATCCCATAATGGCTTTTAATCCAGTCAAAGGTGGTTTTCAGCTTTTGTATCAGCACTGCGCTGATAAGAAAGGGGATTCCCAGACCTGCAGAATAGCATAGCAGCAGCAGGATCCCCTGTGTCCAGGAAGCCTGAGAGGAGGCCAGCATGAGGGCAGAACCCAGAAAAGCTCCGATACAGGGCGTCCAGCCCAGTCCGAATACAATGCCAAAAAGAAGGGTAGAAAATATACCCATTTCTGTACTCTGTCCCATACCGCCGGTTCCTCTGAAAATATTCAGTCTGATCACTCCCAGAAAATTCAGACCAAAGAAGACCACCATCACTCCACAGACCAGATTTACTTCTGTCTGATATCTTCTGAGAAGTCCTCCCACTGTTCCCGCAAAAGCTCCCAGCACTCCGAAAGTAACTGTAAAGCCCAGCACAAAAGCCAGTGCTTTCCAGAAAGGAGAGCCCTTCTGTTCCCCCTTTCCACCGGCGAAATAGGCCACATAAACAGGAAGCATGGGAAGCAGACAGGGGGAGATAAATGTGATCAGTCCTTCCAAAAAAGTAATCAGATATGTCATAGATCTTCCTTTCTTTTTCCTACCGGCGCTGCATAAACTGCACATTCATACTCTTTTTCTCCTGAAGGACCGGGACCGAATCCCAGAAGTTCATCCAGGCAGTCCTGATCATAGGCTCCTATGGCACAGGTGCCGCAGCCTATGGACTGGCAGGCAAGATAGAGATTTTCACATACATGACCGCCATCCAGAAGGATATATTTAGCTGCCTTCTGGCCATAGCGCCACTCGGTCCGGTAAGGCAGGGCGCTCCACACAAAGACCACCGGTGCCGAAGCAGCAAAGTACTGACCGCACAGCGCCTGTGTCAGTTCTGTCTCATAATCTTTTTTATCCTCCCACAACTCAAGTTTGTGTTTTTCCGGCAGGTAGTGATAGATTCCCTTTTCCAGGCTCTCTACCTGGCTGACAAACAGGTATGTTTCAAAAGGATGTCTGGACCCTGCGGAAGGTACGTTCCGGAAAGTTACCGGGTTTTTGTGTCCTGCCATATGCCGGACTCCCTGGGTCACCCACAGAAGATAGGAAAGCTCCAGTAAAGTCAGCGGTTCCTCCCCATACTGTCTCCGGCTTTTTCTCTCCGTGATCAGCTCCAGAAAATTCCCTTCTATAGAAAGTTCCTGAAAATTCTTTGGCAGGGATATGGTTCCCCCTCCCTTTTTTTCTTTCATTGGAGAAGGACCGGGCAGTTTCTGCTGCTGGTCCGTCTCTTCCGCGCCTGCATCTCCAGCATGATATCCCTTTAAAAGCTCACGGTTTTTCATAAGCTGGTATTTTGTAGTTTCATTCATAATAATAGAAGTCCTCCTTTCTGATGTATCATACTGCCAGTGTTTCTTACGCCGGCTTTTTGTTCTGTTCCCCTCTCACATGATACCCGCACGCCATCCTGTGAGAACTGTTTAAGGTAGTACCTTAGTATAACCTCTGCCCGCAAAATTAGCAAGAAAAAAGAAGCGGAACTTCCAGGAGATGGCTTCTCTGAAAATTTCGCTTCTTATTTATATGCTTTTCTGTACTGATGCCAGAGGCAAAAGGCCTGCACACCAGTCATTTCCTTTTCTCACTGTGCAACAGCGTAGGGTTTTCTTTTGAAAATATCTTTGGCTTTCTGGCTAACCTTCGCTTCCATTCCTGAGTAGCTGCGCATAAGATCATATTTCATCTGTTTCCGGGTTCTTCTCTCTTTTCTCATTTCAAACACCTCGCTGTTTCTTATTGGCATGGCCGTTTTATTTACGCTTCTTTTTTCTGTTTGCAGGCCTGCCGGAGTTTTCTGCTCCTATGGCCTGCAAACATTGATTCTGTGGCTGCACATATATAGTAGCACGGGAATGTTTGAAACATATTATGGAACTTTCAAATCTATGTAAATTCACAAAAAAACACCGTCCCCGAAGCTCTACGTCTTCAAAAACAGTGCTTTTAAGTGCGCCTTCAGGGACTCGAACCCTGGACAAATAGATTAAGAGTCTACTGCTCTACCAACTGAGCTAAAGGCGCATTTCTTATGTTTTCGCGTTTCCTTAACGCAAGAGATATTATAACTCAGACATTTACAAAATGCAAGCTTTTTTTTATATTTTTTTACATTTTGTTTTTATCCCCTTTTTTTGAATTTTACAGTCTTTAAAATCTTTTCTGTCTCTTCTATAGATTTTAAGATTTCCGCTGCCCGGGTCCCGGCTTTTCGGTTCTGATAGGCCCACTGGAACAGACAGCTCTCAAGGCCGCCTTTTTTCTTTCCCATAGTCTTTTCCTCCCTGTCGCTTTCTAATACAGCATATGCAAAAAGATGTTCCCGGGTCCCGGCCAAGTCCGGATCTTTGTTTTTTAGATGCCCGGCTTCTTATGCCTGACCTGCAGATCCGCCGGAAGTTTCCTGGATTGCCCAGCTTACCGTCCGGCGATCAGTTTATAAATGGGATTTCCCATAGAAGAAAACTTTTCTTCATATTCGGTCATTACATTTCCTTCGCTCATAGAAGGATCGTGATGAAGGTCAAAGGTATGGGCCATAAGCTTCCACCCTGCCTCTTCTGTCTCCTCCAGAGAAAATTCAAAGAGGGGACGGTTATCTGTCTTAAATTCCACCACGCCTCTGGGCGCCAGAATCTGGTCATATCTTTCAAAAAACTGTCGGGAAGTAAGCCGCCGTTTTGCATGGCGCTCTTTTGGCCAGGGATCAGAAAAGTTCAGATAGATCCTGTCCACTTCATTCTTATCAAAGACCAGAGGAAGTTCCCGGGCGTCCATGCGGATGAACCGAAGGTTTCTCAGATCCATGCCTTCTGCCTCTTTTTCTTCCATTTTCTGAACAGCTCTCAGAAGAACGCTGTCATACATTTCGATCCCGATATAGTTGATCTCCGGATTCAGCGCTGCCATCTCCATAAGGAAACGGCCTTTTCCCATTCCCACTTCTATATGTATCGGATTCTCATTTCCGAAAACCCGGTTCCAGTTCCCTTTCTTTTCCTGGACCTGGTGGACTACAAATCGGCTGTTTGCAATAGCTTCCTTCGCTCCCGGTATATTTCTTAATCTCATGGTATTCCTGCCTTTCCTGATTTCCATAAGAGTATACCTGATATGCCACCGGAATTTCAAGTCTCTTTCCACAATTCCTTCTATATAATAGTATGATATCAGAACCAAAAGGTCTGCACCCCCATGCTCTTGCTCATAAGTGTATGCAAAACCTTGGGACCTGACCCCATATTTGCCAAGGCTCTGAAGTGTATGAAGAAATCGTTATATTTCATCATTTTCCCAGTTTTTTCCATGGATTTTATGTGACTTTTTCCTAAAAATGGTGTATGATAAGTGGTAGTAATTTAAGGAGGAAATTCTATGGAAGATATCATCAGCAAACTGGCTGAAATAGAAGCTGCCGCCTCTCATATCATGGAAGATGTATCGGAGCAGAAAAAGCAGCTTGCTTTGGAATATGACCAGGCAGTTCAGGATTTTGACCGGGCCATAGACGAGGAAACCCAGAAAAAAACAGCCGGGATCCGGGAAGGACTGAAGATTCAGATGAAAGAAAAACTGGCCCGCCAGGAATCTGAAACAGCCCGCACTCTGGAAGAACTGGACAGGCATTATGAAGAATGCCATACCGCCCTGGCGGAAAAAATATATAACCGAATATTAAGGATGTGAGATTATGGGAAGCCTGCTTTCTTACAGCGGCCTGTCTACGAAAATACGGGCCATGCAGAGCAAACTGATGAACGAAAAGCAGTACCAGGAGATCGCTCAGATGGATTCGGTGCCCCAGATCGTGGCCTATCTGAAAAAGCAGCCGGGATTTTCGGATCTGTGGGCAGATCTGGATGAGAACAGTCTCCACAGAGGAGATATCGAAAAGCTCCTTACCCACACGATCCACCAGAATTTTGCCAAGCTCTACCGCTTTGCCAATCCTGAACAGCGGACCTTCATGGCCCTGTACTTCAAACGGTATGAGATTTCTGTCATGAAGGACTGTCTGCGGAACGTTTTCGATAAGGGAAGGGCAGAATTAGATCTTTCTCTTTTCCAGTCCTTTTTTGACCGGCATTCCAAGCTGGACATTGAGAAGCTTACAAATTCTTCCACCATTGAAGAATTCATTAACAATCTTCAGGGTTCCGAATACTACGGGCCCTTGAGCAAACTGGGACGGGATTATAAGCCTACTCTTTTTGATTACGGCATGGCCCTGGATCAGTATTATTTTGCAAATATCTGGTCGGTAAAGGAAAAATTATTTAAGAAACGAGATCTGGAGGAGATCACCACTGCATATGGAAACAAATTTGACATGCTGAATCTCCAATGGATCTACCGCTCAAAAAAATATTATCATATGTCCTCCACAGATATTTATGCTCTGCTGATCCCTGTACATTATCGTTTGTCCAAGAATGACATTACGGCTCTGGTGGAGGCATCGGACCTGGAAGAGTTCCGGAAGGCCTTAGATGCCACCTATTATAAAAAACGTTTTCCCGAACTTGCCCCGGAAAAACTGGAAGAATATTATAATTTGAATCTGAAGACAGTTATAGAGAAAGAGGCAAGAAACTATCCACACTCAGTAATTGTGATCTATTCCTACCTTTATCACAAAGAGCATGAAGTAGACCGGCTGACCACAGCTATCGAATGTGTCCGTTACGGACTTTCGCCTGCTGAGACACTGGATTACATTCATAAAACTTAAAAACTCGGAGGTGATTACATGATCGAGAAAATGAAGTTCCTGAGTATTACCGGGCCGAAGGCGGATATTGACCGGGTGGTAAATGATTATCTCTCCAAATATGAGATTCATCTGGAAAACGCCATGGCGCAGCTTACCCAGGTGCAGCATTTATCTCCCTATATCCAGATCAATCCCTACAGAGACCTGCTGACAAAAGTCAATGAATTTGCAGGTCTTTTGGGAGACGCACAAAATATTCCTGTTCAGGATATATCCCTGGAAGAAATACAGCCTCTGCTGGATACCCTGGGGGAAAGGATTTCCAAACTGCGCCGGGAATGTGAGGAACTGACGGCTCGGCGTACTGCTGTTTCCGAGGATATCAGCCGCCTGTCCCCGTTTTCCTCCCTGCCGGAGGACGTGGACAAACTGCTCCATTACCGGTTCGTTCAGGTCCGGTTCGGAAGAATACAGCGGGAATATTATGAAAAATTCAAAACCTATGTATATGACAATCTGGACACTATGTTTTATCCCTGCCAGGATGATCCCGACTATGTCTGGGGACTTTATTTTGTTCTCTGGACAAAGATGGAGCAGGTGGATGCCGCCTTTTCCTCCATGCATTTTGAACGGATCTATCTGAAAAAGGACTGCTATCACGGCACGCCCCAGACGCTCTGCAGCCAATACAGGCAGAAACTGGCGGATCTGGAAAAAGAATACGACAGCCGGCAGGAAGAAATACAAAAACTGCTGCTAAAAGATGCTTCTAAGATTCTTTCTGCCCAGGCTTCCTTAAATGCTCTGTCTACGAACTTTGACGTGCGGAAAGTGGCGGCCTGTGTGAAAGAGCACCAGGAGACCTTTTACATCCTCTGCGGATGGATGACGGAAAAAGACGCTTCCGCCTTTATGAAAGATATCGAGGATGACGCCAATCTTTTCTGTGTGGTGGAAGATGATAAAAACAAGATCAACTGCAAACCTCCCACAAAGCTGAAGAATCCCAAGATCTTCAAGCCTTTTGAGATGTATGTAAAGATGTACGGACTTCCGGATTATCATGAAATGGATCCTACCATCTTCGTGGCGGTGACCTATTCCTTTATCTTCGGAGTCATGTTCGGAGATGTTGGCCAGGGTCTTCTCCTGGCTGTGGGAGGATTTCTTCTGTATAAGGCAAAGCATATGGATCTGGCTGCCATTATCGGGACGGCGGGTATTTTCTCTACCTTCTTCGGTTTTATGTTCGGCAGTATCTTCGGTTTTGAAAATATCATAGAACCCATATGGCTGCGCCCGGCAGAAGCCATGACTCTGGTGCCGGGGCTGGGAAATATGAATACCATTTTTGTAGTCGCGATTATTTTCGGTATGTTCCTGATCCTGCTTACCATGATCTTTCATATTATAAATGCCGTAAAAGCAAAAGATATGGAAGGCACCTGGTTTGACCAGAATGCGGTATGCGGACTGGTATTCTACGGAACCGTAACTCTCTCCGCCATACTGCTGCTTACAGGAAATCCCCTGCCTGCAGCCGGCCTGCTGATTGTCCTTTTCGTGGTTCCTCTGATCATCATCATGCTGAAGGAACCCATTACCCGGCTGGCAGAGAAGAAAACCCCTGCCATCGAAGGCAGCAAGCCCATGTTTTTCGTTCAGAGCTTCTTTGAACTCTTTGAAATCATGCTGAGCTTTCTTTCCAACACTCTTTCCTTTGTGCGTATCGGCGCCTTTGCCGTCAGCCATGCCGCTATGATGGGCGTGGTACTCATGCTGGCAGGAGCGGAAAGCGGCGGCAGCGTAAACTGGATCATTATCGTTTTGGGAAACCTTTTTGTATGCGCCATGGAAGGCCTGATCGTTGGAATCCAGGTGCTCCGTCTGGAGTATTATGAAATGTTCAGCCGGTTTTATAAAGGAAGCGGAAAAGAATTCCGTCCATTCCTGAAACGGGTAAACCGCAAAGGTACATCAGGCCAGGCATAGGTCTTAATCTAAAACAGAATTTATTAGGAGGATTTATACTATGACAACAATTATCCAAATCACTATCGCAGCAGCATTGATCTTAAGCATCCTTGTTCCTTTCGGAGCTTTTCTTCTGGGAGAAAAAAACAAAAAGCGCTACAAAAAATCTCTGGCAGTTAACTGTTTCTTCTTCTTCGGTACCCTGCTGGTAGCTACCATTGTTATGTTTGGCGGAACTGTAAGCGCTCAGGCAGCCACCGATGCCGCAGGTTCCGGTCTGGCAGAAGGTCTTGGCTATCTTGGCGCCGCACTTGTTACCGGCCTTTCCGGCATTGGCTCCGGTATTGCGGTTGCCAGCTCTGCAAGCGCAGCTCTTGGAGCCATCAGCGAAGACGGTTCTCTTTTCGGTAAGTCTATGATCTTCGTTGCCATGGCAGAAGGTATTGCCCTTTATGGTCTGATCATTTCCTTTATGATCCTGGGAAGATTAGGCTGACAGTTAAGGAAGGAAGATTTCCTATGAAAATGTTTTTGATCAGTGACAATATTGATACTTACACCGGCATGCGTCTGGCTGGAGTGGAGGGCGTGGTCGTTCATGAAAGAGACGAGCTGAAGAAAGCTCTGGAAGAAGCTATTGCCAATAAGGAGAACGGGGTGATCCTTCTTACAGAGAAGTTCGGGAAAGAATTTCCGGACATCATTGATGATGTCCGCCTGAATCACCGTCTCCCTCTTCTCATTGAGATTCCTGACCGCCACGGAACCGGACGGGCCCCCGACTTCATTACTTCCTATGTAAATGAAGCTATCGGACTAAAATTATGACAGGAAGGTGATAGGTATGACAACGGAAGAAAAACTGCAGCACTTCTATAAAGTTTCCATAGAAAGCGCCAAAGAAGAGGCGGCCAAGGCCATTTCCCAGTACAGAGATTCTCTGGAAGAGGAATTGGAAAAGCATAAAAAAGCCAAAAAGGCGGCCTCGGAAAGTCAGTTTAAAATAGAATCTGAGAATGCTGCCAGAGAGGTCAACAAAGCCCTCTCCTCGGAACATCTCCATATTAAAAGGCGTCTCTCAAAAAAGCACCAGGAACTTGAGGAAAAGCTTTTTGCAGAGGTGGAAGAAATGCTCCGGGCATTCCTTTCCAGCCCTCAGTATGCCGACTGGCTGGAAGACAAGGTGAAAAAAGCCCTGGATGCCGCCCAGGAAGATCCGTTAGAGATCTACCTCTCCCCCGGTGACAAAGATCTGGCGGAAGAAATCGAAAGACGCACAGGGATCCGGCCTCAGATCTCCCAGAACTCTTTTCTGGGAGGGATCCGGGCAGTGATCCCGGAGAAAAATATCTTGATAGATTACACCTTTAACACCTTATTAGAGGCGGAGAAGGAAAACTTTAATTTTGACGGAGGGCTGAAACATGAGTAGAACTGGTATTATTTACGGCATTAACGGCCCTGTCATCTATCTGAAGGGAAATACAGGGTTTAAAATGTCTGAGATGGTCCATGTGGGGGAAGAGCACCTGGTAGGGGAAGTCATTTCCCTGAAAAAGGATACTACCACCGTACAGGTCTTTGAGGAGACCAGCGGCCTGAAACCGGGGGAGACAGTCACTGCTACCGGCGACGCTATCTCGGTAACCCTTGGTCCCGGGATCCTGGACAATATTTTCGACGGTATCCAGAGGCCTTTGTCTGTCATTGCCCGGCAGTCAGGGAAATATATCTCACGAGGTATGCAGGTAGACTCTCTGAATACCGAGAAGCTCTGGGACGTGCATATGACCATCACTCCCGGCATGGAAGTCTACGGAGGCACCATTATCGCAGAGGTTCCTGAAACTCCCTCTATTGTCCACAAATCTATGGTTCCTCCTGATATTCATGGAACTGTAAAGTCTGTGGTTCCTGACGGAAAATATAACATTACCCAGACAGTAGCCGTACTCACACTGTCTGACGGAACAGAATATGAACTGAAACTGGCTCAGAAATGGCCTATCCGTGTCCCCCGGCCTACCAGCCGCCGATATCCGGCTTCTAAGCCCCTGGTTACCGGCCAGCGTATCCTGGACACTCTGTTTCCCATCGCTAAGGGCGGCACAGCCGCAGTCCCCGGAGGTTTCGGAACCGGAAAGACCATGACCCAGCACCAGATCGCCAAGTGGTCTGACGCAGATATCATTGTTTATATCGGCTGTGGAGAACGTGGAAATGAAATGACCCAGGTACTGGAGGATTTTTCCAAACTTCATGACCCGAAAACCGGGAATCCCCTGATGGCCCGCACCACCCTGATCGCCAATACTTCTAATATGCCTGTGGCTGCCCGTGAGGCTTCTATCTATACAGGTATTACCCTGGCGGAATATTACCGGGATATGGGCTATGACGTAGCCATTATGGCAGACTCTACTTCCCGCTGGGCAGAGGCCCTGCGAGAGCTTTCCGGCCGTCTGGAGGAAATGCCTGCAGAGGAAGGTTTCCCCGCCTACCTGGCATCCCGGCTTTCCGCTTTCTATGAAAGGGCCGGCATGATGCAGAACTTAAACGGTACAGAAGGATCTGTTTCCATTATCGGAGCCGTATCTCCTCAAGGCGGGGACTTCTCCGAACCGGTCACCCAGAACACCAAACGTTTCGTCCGGTGTTTCTGGGGACTGGACAAGTCTCTTGCCTATGCCCGGCACTTTCCTGCTATTCACTGGCTAACCAGTTACAGTGAGTATCTGGGAGATCTGGCCCACTGGTACAGCGAAAATGTCTCGCCCAAATTTGTGGAAGACCGGAATCAGCTTATGGCTATCCTGAACTCTGAAAGCAGCCTTATGGAGATTGTAAAGCTCATCGGAAGCGATGTGCTTCCGGATGACCAGAAACTGACACTGGAGATTGCCAGAGTGATCCGTCTGGGCTTTCTCCAGCAGAACGCTTTCCACCCGGATGACACCTGTGTTTCCCTGGAGAAGCAGTTTAAAATGATGGAGGTGATCCTCTATCTGAACCAGAAATGCAAGATCCTGGTGGGCATGGGAATGCCTGTATCGGTACTGAAACGGGAGAATATCTTTGAAAAGATCATTTCCATTAAATATGATGTGCCGAACGACCATCTGGAAATGATGGATGACTATATGAAAGCCATTGATGATTTTTATAATACAGTAATGGAAAAGAACGGATAAGGAGGGACTGGAAATGGCAATAGAATATTTAGGATTAAGCGAGATCAACGGCCCTCTTGTTGTCCTGGAAGGAGTAAGGAATGCCTCTTTCGATGAGATCGTAGAATTCCGTGTAGACGACGGTTCCAGAAAACTTGGCCGTATCGTGGAGATCTATGAAGACAAGGCTGTGATCCAGGTATTTGAAGGAACAGAGAATATGTCCCTTATGAATACCCACACAAGACTCAGCGGCCATCCTATGGAGATCGATCTTTCTCCTGAGATACTGGGCCGTACCTTTGACGGTATCGGAAGACCCATTGACGGCCTGGGACCTGTAGGCTCTGAGATGCGGCTGAACATTAACGGCCTGCCGCTAAACCCGGTTACCAGAGAATATCCCCGGAATTTTATCCAGACAGGTATCTCTGCCATTGACGGACTGACTACCCTGATCCGGGGCCAGAAGCTGCCTATCTTCTCCGGCAACGGACTTCCCCACGACCAGCTTGCCGCACAAATTGTTCAGCAGGCCTCTCTTGGGGGGGACAACGATGAAAACTTCGCCATTGTCTTCGCGGCAATGGGCGTAAAATATGATGTAGCGGAATTTTTCCGCCGGACCTTTGAGGAAAGCGGCGTATCGGACCATGTAGTCATGTATCTCAACCTTGCTAATGACCCGGTAGTGGAAAGACTGATCACGCCAAAGGTAGCTCTGACTGCCGCAGAATATCTGGCTTTTGAGAAAGGCATGCATATTCTGGTTATTCTTACGGATATCACTTCTTTCTGCGAGGCTATGCGTGAGGTTTCCTCTTCTAAAGGGGAAATCCCTTCCAGAAAAGGTTATCCCGGCTACCTCTACAGCGAGCTTGCCACACTTTATGAAAGAGCCGGTATTGTGAGAGGCGGAACCGGATCTGTTACCCAGATCCCTATTCTGACCATGCCTAACGATGACATCACCCACCCGATCCCGGACCTGACAGGGTATATTACCGAAGGGCAGATCGTTCTGGAGCGCCAGCTTCACGGACAGGCCATCTACCCTCCCATTAATGTGCTGCCCTCCCTGTCCCGTCTGATGAAAGATGGTATCGGTGAAGGCTTTACCCGGGAAGACCATCAGGATGTAGCCAACCAGCTTTTTTCCTGTTACGCAAAGGTGGGAGACGCCAGAGCCCTGGCTTCTGTTATCGGTGAAGATGAGCTTTCCCCTATTGACAAGATCTACCTGAAGTTCGGAGAAGCCTTTGAGCATGAATTCGTGGGCCAGCGGCCGGATGAAAACCGGAGTATTACCGAAACTCTGGATCTGGGGTGGAAGCTGCTGGGTATGATCCCAAGAGAAGAACTGGATCGGATCGACACCAAGATTCTGGATAAGTATTATAAATCTGCCGATGAAGCTTCGGAGGGGGCCCTCTGACCGGCAGCAACTCATCATGTAGTGCTACGGCCACAATCCAGCCAATGACTTGTTTTTCTAAAGAGAGGTGATGATATGGATCCCAATACTTTCCCTACCAAGGGAAATCTCATATTGGCCAAAAATTCTCTGGCTCTTTCCAGGCAGGGATTTGACCTGATGGATAAAAAGAGAAATATCCTTATCCGGGAACTGATGGAGCTCATCGATCAGGCCAAGGATATCCAGTCTCAGATCGATGTGACTTTCCGCACTGCCTATGCAGCTCTCCAGAAAGCCAACATGGAGATCGGTATCCGCAATGTGCAGGAAATTTCCCGGACGGTTCCTGTAGAAAATTCCATTGAGATCAAAACAAGAAGTGTTATGGGAACGGAGATCCCTCTGGTCCGGTACGAACCGGATTCCGGAGCCCCCACCTACGCTTACTACGGCACCAAAGCTTCCCTGGATGAGGCCAAGGCAGCCTTTGAAAAAGTAAAAGAGCTGACTATCCGCCTGTCTATGGTAGAGAATTCCGCCTATCGGCTGGCGGTAAATATAAAGAAGACCCAGAAGCGGGCCAATGCTCTGAAGAATATTACCATTCCCAAATTTGAGGCTCTTACCAAGAGTATTTCCAATGCTCTGGAAGAGAAAGAAAGAGAAGAATTTACCCGGTTGAAAGTGATCAAGCGGATGCAGAGCGGGTAATGGAAAAATTTCATAGTTTGTGACCTGATAACCGTCCTTTCCGGGCAGTAGATATGCCGGAGGGACGGTTATTTTGACGGAATCTTCTTTTGTAACCGTTCTATTTGCCTTGACTGGACGGTTACTTTTGCGGAGTCTTGCTTTGTAACCGTTCCATCTGTCTCGGCAGAACGGTTATATTTGTGGAATCTTCTTTTGTAACCGTTCCGCTCGTCTTGGCAGAACGGTTATTTTGGAGGAATCTTGTTCTGTAACCGGTTCATCTGTCTCGGCAGAACGGTTACATTTGCAGAATCTTACTTTGTAACTGTACCTATCACTTTGGCAGAATAGCTATATTGGGGAAAGTCTGTTTATAGCAGCCTTATGCGATTACTGTATTGGCAAATATTAGAAAGCAGTCGCATACTTCTTTCCATAAAGAAGTAAGAAAGAAAATGACAGGGAGGATATTAGGGTGTTATAATATGCTAAAGTGGAATAATTGGAAATTGAGGAGAAATGATATATTGATTAGAATTGAAAAAATCAATGCAAAAAATATATGGGATATACTAAAACTGCATGTGCGCAAGGAACAGGAATCGTTTGTTGCACCGAATGAGCTGAGTATCATAGAAGCATATCTTGCAATAACAGGAAATGGACATGCTTTTCCATTTGGTATTTTTGAGGACGAAATTCCTGTTGGCTTCTTAATGGTAGGATATGAGGTAGATGAATCCTTTGATAATCCGCCGCAGATTGCTTATGGCAACTATAGTATCCCATTTCGTCACGAGTCTGTTTTCCCGCAGTATATCCCGTCTGTGTCTCTGATATAATCATCAATATCCTGAACGATATAATAGTCCCCCATAGTATGCAGAGACTCAAAATATTGTTTAATATAGCTATAAACACCATGCTTTTCAAAAAGCTTCGCCACATCTTTTCCCGAAAGATTTTTGTAATAGCGATATCGTTCCATACAATAGATTAAAAAATCATCCTCTTTTCTCATCTCTCATGTCTCCTCCGGATAGTCATAAGTCCCTGTCATAAGTTCATCCTGATACATAGTATACAATGTCATAGGGCCATAATGCCATAATTCAGATTTTTCATTGGAAAGTTCTTCATAAAGTCTGGACTGATAAAATCTGGAAATTGCCTCGCTCTCTTCAATATTACAGTTCCTTGTAATCTGTTCAATAACAGGCGGAACAATGATTGCCAGCAATGCACTAAACTGATCTTTCGTCATACAATTTCTCTCCCCTCAAAATGCAGATATTTCAAAGATTTTTCCGTTGCAAAAACCATTTGATCAAACAGTTTGCGGATCTTCAAAGCAGTTAGCGCCTGCTCTCTTGATAGGATTCCTGTCATATATAGGGTAATCGTACGGTATACATCATCATTGGCCACAGCTCCATAAATCAGATCATAATGCTTTCCTTGATAATTTCCCTGACGGTTGGCTGACACAAAATCCAGCCATTTCTCATCCGGTGTTTCGAATCGCAAAAGGCTACATTCCTTGAATGCTTCGTTTTCTTCAATACTGTAAATATTCAAGGTTGCTTCTCCAGATTTCCGACGCTGCGCAACTTTTAAAGCAAAATTCCTGGCCTGTTCCCGATTTGTAGTCGTATAAAATCATTTTGCCTCCACATAATTCTTTTCATTTTAATCTCAGTATAACCACAATAATCCATCAAGTCAATGAACAGAAACGCAAAATAATTTTCTGTCAAAGGAACTCCTTTACTTCTGCTTAAACTTCTCTTTCAGCTTCTGTATCTTCAGAAGATTCTGGGCGGTATCTCCCTGGTCTTTTTCGGAAAGGGCCAGGATCAGGGCATCGATCATGGCCGCCGGAGCCGTCATGGAATGAAATTCTTCTTTTTCTCCTCTGTACACATACAGATTTATGTCTGCCCGCTGCTCCTGGGGAGCGTACAGGCGGCTGGTAAAGGCCATAGTGGTGTATCCTGCTGTTTTGGCATACTCCAGGATCATTTTTCCTTCTACAGAAACTTTTGAGTAGCTGAAAATGATCACCAGGTCTCCTTCTCCCGCATGGACAATCCCTTCGATGACTTCTGAGCCTCCCGAGGGCACCATAAATACTTTATACCCCAATCTCCGCAGGCGGAAGAAAAGAAGCTGGGCAGAGGAAGCCGAAGCATTTTTCCCATGGATATAAATATTCCTGGCGCTCTGGATCTGGGAAACTGCCCTGGAAAATTCCTTCTGATCAAAATTTTCCAGAGTACTGCTTAAACATTCCTGCTGCATGGCAAACCATTTGCCTATATCAAATCCCTGAGTCTTCAGGAGAGTCCCTGCAATTTTCCCTGCAGCTCCTTTTCCGGTCTTCTGTCCGATGATCTCATTTTTCATTTCCTTAAAGTCCCGGTATCCCAGATGTCTGGCTGCTCTGGAAATCGTAGCTTCTGATACTTCCAGACGCTTTGCCACTTCTCCGATACTCATAAACAGAAACTCATCTGTATGAGACTCCATAAACTCCAGGATCTTCTCGTCTGACTTTGTATATTTCCCTTCTCTCCCTGGTACCGTGATGGTCATAGAACATTCTCCTCTTCTTCCGCAATACAGCGGAACTCTTCTGCGATTCCCGGTGCTGATGCAAAAACTCTTTCCTGATCAGCAAGTACGATTCCTCCGGCTTCTTCCACAAGAAGCTTCCCTGCCCCATAGTCCCAGATATGCAAATGCCCTTCATAAAATCCGTCTAATCTGCCGCAGGCTACATAGGCCAGCTCCAGGGCCGCCGTTCCCACTCTCCGGATATCCTGGCAGCGGTCATAGATCCTCCGCATACGGGCAAAAGCCCGGTCTGCGTCTTCTCTGCAGCCAGGGGCCGTCCCTATACTGATCAGGCTCTGGGAAAGAGACCGGACATTGCTGACAGAAATCCTCCTGTCATTTAAAAACGCTCCGGAGCCCTTTTTTCCGGAGAAAAGTTCACGGGAAAAGGGATTGTAAACAATCCCGAACTGGACTTCTCCTGCCTCTTGATAGGCAAGAGAGATCACACTATGCTGAAAATCATGGATAAGATTTGTGGTCCCATCCACCGGATCCAGAATCCAGATCTTCCCCTGAAGATCGATCTCTTCATTATCTTTTTCTTCCCCTAAAAACTGGACATCCGGATCTATCTGGGACAGTTTCTCAAAAATCATTTTCTGCACCCGGATATCCACTGCCGTCACATAATCTGTAGGGCCCTTTTCTGAAATATCATCAATGCCCTTCCGCTCTGTCAGCTGCCTTCCGGCTTCCAGAACGATCTTAATTGCTTCACTGAATAAATCCATCTTCATCCCTCCGCTCCTGCATTTTCCCTTTCCTTATATAATACCACAGACTTTCTCCCTAGTACATCGTCCGATAAATAACTGGACCAATCACGCAGGATGTTTTTTCGAGACGATGTACTAGTTGTCTCTTATTGGCTGGTCAATACAGAGACGTAATCTCCGCCGATGGCGTGGATTTCTTTCAGGGCTTTTTTCAGAAGTCCGGCGGTTTTCACCTGAAAACCGGCGTAGTCGGAGATTTTAATGCTGTATCTTCCTGCTTTCATTTCTTCGTACAGGTCTGCCACACGATTGGTTTCTTTTGTAAAATCGGTCCGGATACAGCCATACTGGACAGCCTGGTGGGTGTCGCTGCCTGCCACTACGGGAATGTCCAGCAGTTTTCCCAGTTCTCCGGTTTTCTTTTCTGTGGCTGCCCGGTCTGCGGCAATGTCTTTGCCGTTGAGATCCAGAAAGTCCAGTCGTCTCAGCTGTTCCAGGGGCAGCTGAGGAATGTGGCCGCCTTCCCGGAAGGGGTGTCCGGCGCCTACGATCACATGATACTCATCAAACAGATCCCGAAGCTTCTCAAAGGGAAGGAAAGTGTCTTTTTCTTTGTGGGGCTCCAGGCGTTTATTTAATTCCAGAATTTCCTCCGGCACTCCCATGCAGAGGATATGTCCTCCCTCTGCAATGTCAGTCTCCATTCCTGCGAAGATCCGCAGTCCCTGATCTGTAAGCAGGGTATCCCCGTCTCTGTCGTACTTATCCAGGAGATATCCGTAGACCTGGTCAAATCCCAGGGTATTAAAATGCTCTGTCAGACACAAAGCATCCAGCCCTGCTCCTTTCGCTTCTCCAAAAAGCCAGTCCGTATACACAGTGGAGAAAGGAAGCCGCTTTGCCAGCTTCCCGTGTGTATGAAAATCCATATACATATTCCTGTTTACCTCCTAAAGTATTGTGGCTGCCAGAACTGTCAGGGAAACCCACAGAAAGGACACTGCCAGAAACAGCAGGTCGTTGTAAGTCACCTTCAGTCCGGAAAGCTTCATTTTCTTAACCTCTTTATTGACGGCTCCGTAACGGTATCCTTTGATTTCCAGGGCTTCCACTGTTGTCCGGGACCGCTTGGCCGTATTCAGCATAAGAGGATAAAAAGAATGGATGATCATCTTGATCTGGTAGATCAGATACCGGATTTTTCCTATAATTGTGTCTGTATCCGGCGCATTTCCTCTCAGCCTGTAAGACAGAAGCACGTTCTGGAACTCCTCCATAAGCATGGGGAGCATACGATACGCATAGGAGATGGAAAAAGAAAGTTTTTCCGGACAGCCGTACCACATCAGGCCGTTGGAAAGCCGGTCCGGATCCAGGCCGGAAAACACTGTAATAGAAGCCAGGGATACTGTTGCCACCTTCAGGGTAAGGATCAGAAGGGGCAGGATCGTCTCTGCATTTCCTCCGAACAGCAGGGATACTACAAAAAGATAACCAGTCTGGGAAAACACGCCCAGGATAAACAGAAAAAGAACCAATCCTGCCACTCTTGCCATAATGGTGGTCACTGCCACCAGGAGAAAACAGCCCAGCAGGAATACCAGGTCATTGACAAACCAAGGCGCCAGGGCAAAAAACACATACCATACCAGGAGTATCCTGGGGTCCAGCATGGCAATGACCGTATCATCATTCCCATAGGCGTTTTTCAGCACCTGGTTCCGCAGGAAATCCATGGAAATTTTATCTACTACGCTGTCTGTCAGCTTTTTCATTACTTTTTCCATTTTCTCAACCTCCAAATCCCTTTACAAACTCATCCACCGTGTAGCAATAAGCCTCCTTATCAAGGGCCTGTCCCATAGTAAAGATTTCCGGCGGACGGATCCCGGCTCTGCGGACAGCTTCCTCATTGCCGAAGATCTCGTCTCTGGTTCCGTCTGCGATGATCTTTCCCTGAGAAAGAACAATGATCCTCTGGGCCCATTCACATACCAGCTGCATGTCATGGGTGGCGATCATAACCGTTTCTGTAATGTCTTTCATATCATTCAGTGTTCTCATGATCTCCTTTCTGGTGGCAATGTCCAGATTTGCCGTAGGCTCGTCCAGAAGAAGGAT
>DXFG01000127.1 GCA_019114545.1 Candidatus Blautia pullistercoris
TTGGATGCGGATGTTATATTTATAGGAATTTTCACTTTTGCTGCAGTCCGGGGTTACCAGATTGCCCGGTATCTGAAAAAAAGAAGCCGTGCGGTGATTGTAATGGGAGGCCTTCATGCTTCTATGAATTACAAGGAAGCGGTGCGCTATTGTGACTATGTGCTGATCGGAGAAGGAGATGAGACGATTCTTACATTTCTCAGGGCGCTGAAGAATAAGAAACCGATGGACTTCCCGGGGATTGCATACCGGTGGAATGGAAAAATTGTGTATACAGGATATCCTTGTCCACCGAAGAATATTGAGACAATCCCTGACCGTAATCTGGTGTACCGGTATCAGAAAATGGCAGGGCACAGCACTATATGGCCGCAGGTGCATGCATCCAGAGGATGTCCGCATAATTGTGATTATTGCGCTTTAGTTCGTCATTTCGGTCATAAAGTCCGGACCAGGTCACCTGAGAATGTTGTGGAAGATATCCGCCGGTCTATTGAATTTTTTGATAAAAAACATTTTCGCCTGACCAAAGGCCTCTGGATTACCGATGACAATTTTTTTGCAGACAGGGAATGGGCAAAAGCGGTATTAAATGAAATCATTGACAGCAAAATCCGGTATCGGTTTAATGTTCAGGCCAGATATGAAGTTGGATTTGATGATGAGATGCTGGATCTGCTGAAAAAAGCCGGATTTTTCGAACTTGACATGGGGATTGAATTTCTGGACGATCAGTCTTTTCAGACCTATCACAAGAAAAGCACCAGGGACGAGATTATTAAATCCATTCGGAACATCCAGAAGCATGGTCTCAGTGTCAGAGGGCTTTTTATTCTGGGGTCAGATGACCAGCAGAAGGGCGTGGGGGATCAGCTTGCAGAGTTTGTGATAGAAAATCACATCCAGGGTGTGCTGATTCAATCCATGTATTTTGTTCCGGGGACTCCCGTTTATAAAACTCACAGGAAGAGTCTTCTGCATAAGAACTGGGCTCTTTACAATGGAAATGTTGTTCATCATCCGAAAAATATGACGGCATATGAATTGCAGCTGGAACATATCCGGGCAAGCAAAAAAATTTATTCCGTAAAACGGCTGATTCACGCATTGATTCATGAAGACTATATCCATAAAGTTTTGTTTTTTGGAGAATTTTTCTGGCATATGAGTGTGCGGTCGGATTTGAGAAAACAGCTTCCGTATCTGAAAGAAGCATCGCGAAAAAGACAGAAGAGAATTAGAACATAAAGGAGAAAACATTGAACGGATTTTTGTTACTGATTCCTTTCTTATTGATAAGGTTCCTGCTGCTTTCGATTTTAAATAAAGAAGCAGTTGGCAGAGCGGCCTATTTTGCGCCAATGCAGGGAAGGGAACGAACAGCATACTGGATCTATCAGATATCAAATGTCGGAATTTTTGCAGGCCTATTCTTTTTGAACGTTCCAATTGATTTTTCGATGCCATTTTATTTGGGGATATTTCTGTATTCTCTTGGCCTGTTTTTATGCGCTGCTGCCATGGTAAGTTTCTCTTCACCGGACCGTTCGGGATTCAGTAAAAACGGAATTTATCGATTTTCACGAAATCCAATGTATCTGGCATATTTCATCTGTTTCCTTGGAATGTGTCTTTTAACCCGATCTCTGATTCTGCTGGGGATTGTATTGATATTTCAGTTTTCCGCCCATTGGATTATTCTTGCGGAAGAGAGATGGTGTATAGAAAAGTTTGGAGAAGAGTATATCGAATATATGAAGCAGGTGCGACGCTATATATGATTGATTCATTTTTGCTGCAGAAAGTTTATCTTGAGATATTGGAGAGATGAAAAATGGAGATTAGGAAATATAAACAATCAGACTGCAGGATTTTAACAGACTTGTTTTATCATACAGTTCATACTGTTAATGCCAAAGATTATACAAAGGAGCAGCTTGACGTATGGGCAGATGGAAAAGCAGATTTAAAAAAATGGAACCGGTTACTCCAGGAACATTACAGTATAGTAGCTGTTGAAAATGAAACGATTGCAGGATTTGGTGATATAGATCTGACAGGTTACCTCGATCACTTATTTGTTCATGCAGATTATCAGGGAAAAGGGATTGCAACAGCTATTTGCGATCAATTGGAGCAGGCGGTTCAGGGAAATATTACCACTCACGCCTCTATTACAGCAAAAGCTTTTTTTGAAAAAAGAGGATATAGAGTTCTCAAAGAACAGCGGGTAGAAAGACAGGGAATTTTCCTGACAAATTATGTTATGGTAAAAGAGCGATAAATGTGAATTGAGTATGTCAGCTTTGCAGGAGGGAAAATGTATCAGATAAGACAGTATGAAGAAAATGACCAGGAGATGCTGCTGTATTTTTTAGAGGAATGTCTGCCGCAGTCCGGCCGGGAATTTCAGCCGGATGGCCGCCATAAAATGTATCGTAATGTAAAGGAACATTTTAAATATTTTTGGTGTTTGTTTGACGGAAGTCATATGATTGGCACGGCGGCGCTGAAGAAATTAGATGAAAAACGATATGAATTAAAATCGCTGTATCTTCTGAAGAAATATCATAAAA
>DXFG01000128.1 GCA_019114545.1 Candidatus Blautia pullistercoris
CAGACTACGTTTTTGAACCTTTTATGGAATCCAATATTCCTCTGGCCCTGTTTCTGACTGGTGTCACCGGAGAGGCGCCAGGAAAGGGGATGGCAGTGATGTTTCTCTGCACAGGGATCCTGGGATTCTCATCCAGTATCTTCTGGATGAGAAACCGGCATATCCGGGAGATATCCAGAACAGACTAGACCTATTCCATATCCCGTTTGCAATTTCCGGGAACAAGAGCAGTTGTTGCTGCTCAATCCGCCAGAATACAGTTCAGATGAACAAAAAAGCTGGTTTTCTACCGTTCTACTTCCCGAAAAAGCTTTTCGAACCGTATAGTTCCATAAATATACGGACCAGATAGCAATCTCCCGGATAAAAATTTTTTTATCCCTGGAAATGGCTCATAAAAAAAGAGACCATCTCTTAAAGTTCCAGCCTTTCATAAAAGTCCGGAACTTTGGAAATGGTCTCTTTCTCATTCATCAGAGGTGAAAGCCGGCATTAGCCCATGGCCTCAGCTTTTCTTTACAAATTCTGCTCCGCATTTCGGACAGCGGATGCTGATCTTTCCTTTTCCCTTTGGAATCCGGATCTTCTGTCTGCACTGAGGACAGGTATAAATGTGGAAATCTTTCCGCTGTTCCTGTATGTACTTCTGTCTTCCGAAAAACCTCTTCACCTTGTTTTCAATTTCCAGGTATTTCTGATTTTCCGCATATCTTTTACTGATATTTCTGGAAAACATCCGGAAATAGATCAGTATCAGCAGCAGAAATTCCCATGAAGTGAGAAGGACACTGAAGTATCCGATCCGCACAAAGAGATTGATCACTGCGCAGATCAGAAGCACGATGACCATAAAGATATTCAGTCGGTCACTTCCATAGCGTCCATACATAAATCTTGCAAGCTTTTCTTTTAACTTATCCATTTTCCTGCTCTTCTTTCTCTATTCTTTCAAATATATCCTTTACAAATTTTTTGGCTCCCTGAAGGTCTTTTTCATCCGGGTGGAGCATAGCCATATCAAAATTCTGAATCATGGCTTCTACCTGCTTTTTATTCTGGGCGTTTTTCATATTCATATATTTTTCCCGTACTGCCATAGGCATTTTCCCCTGACAGATATAGGCACCCATATATTCATTGTCGTCCTCGATAAAAACCCGGATATTTTCCTCGATTTTCTTGTAATACTCGGGGCTCTGCCCCATGCCGCAGGTTCCAAAAAGGGCAATCCGCTTTCCCTGAAGGCTGCCCAGATAATCCAGCACATCCATGCTGGCACTTCCTCTGTCTGTCCAGAACCCAATGAAATACAGATCTCCCATATCATAATCTGTCTGTCCCTGAAAAGCAGCAATGTCTTTATTCTTCCCGGGAATCGCCTCAAAAATCGCCTTTGCCAGCTTTTCCGTGTTTCCCGTCCTGCTCTTATAGAGTACCTGTGTTTTCATTTTACTCTTCCTTCCTGGTATCTAAATGATTTTTCTGAAGTATATTTTATCACCAACTATTCTGGAAAAGTATTTCTGGAATCTTAAAAATTATAAATTCTCTATAAAACGTCTCCCAAAAAAGCCCTTACTGTTTTATATGCACATCCATCTGAGCAAATGGCAGTTCGATGCCCTCTTCATCAAAAGTAAGCTTGATCCTCTCATTCAGTCTCCATCGGGTGGCCCAGTAGTCTTCAGAGCCTACCCAGGCCCGCAGTCCCAGAACCACGCCGTCTGCGGCCAGCTGGTCTACAAAAACCTGTATTCCATCGTCATGAAGGATACTGGCTTCCCCATAAAGCATATTTTCCAGGATCCCTTTTGCCTTTTTCAGATCCGAACTGTAAGAGATCTGCACCTTCAGATCCAGCTGCCGTTTATCCTGTGCAGTTACATTCACAATACTGGCACTGGTAAGTGTCCCGTTGGGAATGGTGATCCTCCGGTTATCTACTGTGGAAAGGGTAGTATAAAACAGATCGATCCTGACCACGGTCCCCTCCTGTTTATCCGTATTTTCAATAATATAATCTCCCACCACAAAGGGTTTCAACGCCAGAATGATCACTCCTCCTGCCAGGTTGGAAAGGCCGCCCTGGAGGGCCAGACCGATAGCAACACCGCCGGAAGCCACCAATGCAGCAATAGAAGATTCTTTCACCCCAAAGCTGGTAGCTATAGACACCACCAGCAGACAGTACAAAGCCGCCTTCACCACGGATGAGACAAATTGTGTCACACCAGTGTCTACGCCTGCTCTTTTCATAGAAGCTACAATAAATCTTGTGAGTTTCTGGATCAGCTTACTTGCAATAATATACACCACGATAGCCAGGATTACTCTGCCAACAAAGGTTCCGATCACAGGAAGCTGCTTTTCCCAGAAAGCCCAGGTAAAATAGTGATGCACAAAATCACTGATACTCTCAAACTCCAGAGTGTCCAATGTGTCTGCTAAAAAAATATTCATCTTTCTGCTGTTTCCTTTCTGTTTCTTTCCGCATAGAAAGGGACTATTGCAGAAATTCTTATAGATTTTAAGATATATTCTGCAAAAGCCCCTCTCTCTGTCTTTCTATTTTCTTGATCTTTACTGTTTTTTTGTCGTCTTTCTGGTCCTTGTCCCGGTTTTCTTTCCGGAAGGCTTTTTCTCCTCTGAAGATGTTCTCCTCTTCTTTTCAGAAGCATCCTCTTCTGCCTGTTCACTGTTCTTTCCCGGCGTTTCTGTTTCTTTCTTGCTGGTCTCTATTTTAGGAGGTTCTTTCTTACTTGTTTCCAGCTTTTCCGGTTCCTTTTTGCTGGTTTCTATTTTGTGAGGTTCTTTTTTACTGGTCTCCAGTTTCTCCGGCTCTTTCTTACTTGTTTCTAACTTCTCCGGTTCCTTCTTGCTGGTCTCCAGCTTATGAGGTTCCTTTTTGGAAGTTTCCAGTTTTTTCTGATCTTCTTTCGGAAGAACGATCTCCTGCTCTTTTTCTGCTTTTACTCTTTCTTCCTCGATTTTCTGCTCAAGCTCTTTCCGGACCTTGGATACCGGAGTCTGGTTCTCTTTTTCACTCTTCTTTGCCGATTTTTTCGTCTCATTCTTTGTGTAGGAGAAGATCTGCACAGACAGAGGCGCAACATTGATCACAATGGAATTTTTCCTTTCATCCCATTCTTCCTTCTTGGAAACCTTTACTCTGGGATTTCCCACGCCGGTTCCGCCATAGATCTTTGCATCGCTGTTAAAGATCTCTTTATATTTTCCGGGATACGGAACACCCATCTGATATTTTTCATAAGGCAGCGCTGAGAAATTACATACTACTACCAGTGTGCTGTCTTTTTTCTTTCCTCTCCGTATGAACGTAAGCATGTTCTTCTCTGTTTCCATCACATTGATCCATTCAAATCCATCCGGATCATAATCCTCTTCAAAGAGAGCCGGTTGTTCTTTATACAGCTTCAGGAGAGCTTTCATGTAATCCTGCATTTCCTTATGGTCCTTCTCTTCCAGAAGATTCCAGTCTAATTCTCTCTGTTCAGACCACTCCCGTTCCTGAGCAAATTCCTGTCCCATAAACAGCAGTTTCTTTCCGGGATGGACCATCATATAGCCAAGGGCTGCCCGCAGATTCGCCATTTTCTTTTCCTTGTCTCCCGGCATCTTGTTCAGGAGAGAGCCTTTTCCGTGGACCACCTCATCATGAGACAGGCTCAGAAGGAATTTCTCACTGTAGGCATAAATCATACTGAAGGTCAGCTCATCATGGGCCCCGCTTCTGTAAATCGGATCTTTCTTCATATAGTCAATGAAATCGTTCATCCAGCCCATATTCCACTTATAGTCAAAGCCCAGCCCATCATCCTCTATTTTTCCGGTAATCTTCGGCCAGGCTGTAGATTCTTCTGCGATCAGGAGGGCATCCGGATGTTTTTTCTTGAAGATCGAATTCAGGTGTTTCAGGAACTCGATGGCTTCCAGATTTTCATTTCCGCCATAAATATTAGCCACCCATTCTCCGTCATTTTTTCCATAATCCAGATAAAGCATAGAGGCCACAGCATCCATACGGATTCCGTCAACATGGTACTTCTCTGCCCAGAACAAAGCATTGGCGATCAGGAAGTTTTTTACCTGGGGACGTCCGTAATTATAGATCAGAGTCCCCCAATGAGGATGCATACCCTGTCTGGGATCCAGATGCTCATACAGACAGGTACCGTCAAAATTAGAAAGGCCAAAGGTGTCTTTTGGGAAATGGGCCGGCACCCAGTCCAGGATCACGCCAATTCCCTGCT
The DNA here is from genome assembly GCA_019114545.1 of Candidatus Blautia pullistercoris. Lineage (GTDB taxonomy): Bacteria > Bacillota > Clostridia > Lachnospirales > Lachnospiraceae > Blautia > Blautia pullistercoris. The sequence continues at coordinate 4,272 of DXFG01000128.1, forward strand.
GATGCATATAATCCATAAAATACATAAAGTCCTCACAGCTTCCGTAGCGGCTGGTAGGCGCATAATATCCTGTCACCTGATAGCCCCAGGACTCATCCAGGGGATGTTCCATAACAGGCATCAGTTCCACATGAGTATATCCCATCTCTTTCACATAATCAGCCAAAAGAGGGGCAATCTCTCTGTAATTATAAAAAAGTCTGCCTTCCTCTTCCGGTTTTTTCCAGGAGCCCAGGTGCATCTCATACACAGCCAAAGGCTTTTTCTCATCGTGAAGCTGCTTTCTGGACTTCATCCAGTCTCCGTCATTCCACTGATACTTCTTCAGGTCAGCAACAATAGAGGCGGTCTTAGGCCGAAGCTCTGACTCATTTCCGTAAGGGTCTGACTTCAGATAAACCAGAGAGCCTTTTGCCTTAATCTCATACTTATATAAAGCCCCTGCCTTTACGCCGGGAATAAACAATTCAAAAATACCGGAGACACTGAGGCGGTTCATCTGATGGCGCCTTCCGTCCCAACGGTTAAAGTCGCCCACCACACTGACACGCATAGCATTTGGTGCCCACACAGCAAAGTAAACGCCGGATACTCCATGGAGGGTCATCGGATGAGCACCTAATTTCTCATAGATATTATAGCAGATCCCTGCGCAGAACTGCTGCTCTTCTTCCACGGAAATCTGTTTTTCAAAGGCATAGGGATCATAGAATTTCTCCGTAACTCCTTCATCATATACTGCTTCATATTTATACTTCGGGATCTTGTCCCCGGGGATCAGAACGGCAAAATATCCTGCCTCGTCCTCCTGCTCCATCTCATATTCTTCTTTTCCTTTTGTAAGAACTACCTTTACCTGCCGGGCTTCAGGCAGAAAGCATTGGATCAGAATACCTTCAGAAGTTACTCTGGGTCCAAGAATTTTTTTCGGTTCGCTTTCTTCAGAATATACAACGGCCTCTATTTCCGGCCAATCCATCATCTCATACAATTTTTCAGACATAATGCTCCTCCTTTGTTCCATTTTATCATCAAATCCAGGGGTTGTAAAGTTTCAAACTGCCGCAGTAAAGGGCAGTTTTGTAAAATGTATAAATTTTATTTTTATCAAATAAAAATGTTGTGCATTTTCTACACATAAAGTATAATTAGTATAACTTCGCTTATGAAAATTATCTTAACAGCGATTTTACAATCACGAATAAGGAGGTACCAATGTATGCTTGACCAAAGCTACTACGAAAAAGCTGCTGAGATCATTGACCACTATGTACGGAAAGCAAGCTCTTTGATTCCCATTATGCAGGAAATTCAGGAAGAATACCGTTATCTGCCCGGAGAGCTGCTCACTTATGTAGCCAAAGAGATCGGCGTGACAGAGGCCAAGGCCTACAGTGTAGCAACCTTTTATGAAAACTTTTCTTTTGAACCAAAGGGAAAATATATCATCAAGGTCTGTGACGGAACTGCCTGTCATGTGCGTAAATCTATCCCTATCCTGGAGGCTCTGCAGAAAGAACTGGGATTGAGCAGAAAGAAGCACACCACAGATGACATGCTGTTCACCGTAGAAACTGTATCCTGTCTGGGCGCCTGCGGACTGGCTCCCACCCTGACTGTCAATAATGAAGTCCATCCTTCCATGACGCCTGAAAAAGCTCTGGAACTGATCACAGAACTGCGAGGTGACAATATATGATAATTGAAAACAGAGATGCTTTATTAAAAGAGAGGGAACTTGCCCAGAAAGAGATTGATTCCTTTGACTGCCGTATTCTGGTATGTGCAGGAACCGGCTGTGTTGCCTCCGGTTCTGAAAAAATCTATGAGAGAATGAAAGAACTGTGTCAGGAAATACCTGGCGTATCTGTAGAATTTCAGAAGGATGTTCCTCATCTGGGCGCTGTAAAGACCGGATGTCAGGGGATCTGCGAGTTAGGACCTCTGGTGCGTATCGAGCCTCTCCATTATCAGTATGTAAAGGTAACGGAAGAAGACTGTATGGAAATCTTCCAGCGGACCGTGCTGAACCATGAGCCGGTGGAACATCTTTTCTACAAAAAAGGCGGAGAGACTTACGCCTCACCGGACGAAATTCCATTTATTGCCAAACAGACCCGGATTGTTCTGGAAAACTGCGGAAAATTCGATGCAGAATCTCTTGACGAGTACATAGCTTCCGGCGGATATGACGCTTTGACAAAAGCTCTTTTTGACATGACTCCGGAAGATGTTCTGGAAGAAGTAGACAAGTCCAAATTAAGGGGTCGTGGAGGCGGCGGTTTCCCGGCAGGAAGAAAGTGGAAACAGGTGGCAGCTCACAAAGAAGAGCCGGTTCATTACATTGTCTGCAACGGCGACGAAGGTGACCCCGGCGCATTCATGGACGGAAGCGTAATGGAAGGGGATCCCTATCGTCTCATCGAGGGTATGACCATAGGCGCATACGCCACTGCCTGTCATGACGGTTATATCTATGTGCGTGCAGAATATCCCTTATCTGTAGCCCGTCTGCGCAAAGCCATCCGCCAGGCGGAAGAAAAAGGTCTTTTGGGAGAGAATATCCTTGGAAGCGGCTTCTCTTTCCATCTCCATATCAACCGTGGAGCCGGTGCCTTTGTATGCGGCGAAGGTTCCGCTCTTACCGCTTCTATCGAAGGTGACAGAGGTATGCCTCGTGTGAAACCTCCCAGAACTGTGGATCATGGTCTCTGGGCAAAACCTACAGTTTTAAATAACGTGGAAACTTTTGCAAATGTTCCCGGTATTATCTTAAAAGGCGCAGACTGGTTCCGTACCATCGGAACAGAGGGAAGCCCGGGAACCAAGACTTTCTCTATTACAGGTGCCATTGAAAATACCGGACTTATTGAGGTTCCCATGGGTACTACACTCCGGGAGATCATCTACGATATCGGCGGAGGCATCAAAGGGGGCGGCGACTTTAAGGCCATCCAGATCGGCGGTCCTTCCGGCGGATGTCTTACAAAAGAACATCTGGATGTAGGACTGGATTTTGACAATGTAAAGAAATACAATGCCATCATGGGCTCCGGCGGCCTGGTTGTTATGGATGAAAATACCTGTATGGTAGAAGTTGCCCGTTTCTTCATGAGCTTTACCCAGCGGGAGTCCTGCGGAAAATGCGTTCCCTGCCGTGAGGGTACCAAACGTATGCTGGAGATCCTGGAGCGGATCGTAAACGGCGAAGGAAAGCTGGAGGATCTGGATACCCTGGAAGAACTGGCAACCATGGTAAAAAATATGGCTCTGTGCGGTCTGGGAAAGAGCGCTCCTCTGCCGGTTATCAGCACTTTAAAGACCTTCCGCAAGGAATATGAAGAACATATCCTGGAACACAAGTGTGCAGCCAAGAGCTGTACGGCTATGCGCAAGTACATCATCAATCCGGAATTCTGCAAAGGCTGCGGCAAATGTGCCAAGAACTGCCCTGTGGGTGCTATTTCCGGCGTTCGCAAACAGGCTTACCATATTAATCCGAACGTATGTATCAAGTGCGATGCCTGCCGTGACAACTGTGCATTTGATGCGGTATATGTTGAATATTAGGAGGGAAGATTTATGGGATTTATGACAATAGACGGCAGAAAAGTTGAATTTACAGACGAAAAAAATGTCCTTTCTGTCATTCGCAATGCCGGTAT
>DXFG01000129.1 GCA_019114545.1 Candidatus Blautia pullistercoris
CTGCCGGGGGAAACAATAGAGATACGTGACGGAGTGATCTATATTGACGGAGAGGAATATGAGGAAAAGGGAGACCTGCCTCAGATCACAAATCCCGGGCTGGCAGAGGATGGAGTGACTTTAGGCAATGATGAATATTTTGTACTGGGAGATAATCGGAACAACAGTGAGGACAGCCGGTTTGCGGAAGTACAGAATATCGATAAAAAATATATAGAAGGAAAACTCTGGTTCTGCATTTATCCTGCAGACCAGATGGGTTTTGTAAAACAATAATATAAAGCGAGGTGGAGTATGAATTATCAATGGTATCCCGGACACATGACCAAGGCAAAGAGGATGATGGAAGAGAATATCAAGCTTATTGATCTGATCATTGAGGTGGTGGATGCAAGGATCCCCATGTCCAGCAGAAACCCGGATATTGATGAGCTTGGAAAGAATAAGGCGAGGCTTCTCCTTCTGAATAAGTCCGATCTGGCAGATCCGGAATTAAATGAGGCCTGGAGCCGCTTTTTCCAGGAGAAGGGTTTTCATGTTCTGAAACTGAACTCCAGATCCGGCAGCGGAGTAAAAGGAGTTTTGCCCCTGGTTATGGAGGCTTGTAAGGAAAAGATAGAGAGAGACCGGCGAAGAGGGATCAAAAACCGTCCTGTCCGGGCTATGGTAGTGGGAATTCCTAATGTGGGAAAATCTACCTTTATCAATGCCTTTGCCGGAAAAGCCTGTACCAAGACCGGGAATAAGCCGGGAGTGACAAAAGGAAAGCAGTGGATCCGGATCAATAAGAATCTGGAACTTTTAGACACGCCCGGGATTCTGTGGCCGAAGTTTGAAGATCAGCAGGTAGGGGCAAGACTGGCTATGGTAGGCTCCATTAAAGATGAGATCCTGAATCTGGAGGAGCTTTCTCTGGAGCTGCTTGGGAATCTCTATAGGGACTACCCGGGACTTGTTGAGAAACGTTATGACATCCAGGAATCGGAAACACCTTTGTCTATGCTGGAACAGATCGCAGACAACAGAAAATGTATCCAGAAAGGGGGACAGCGCGACTATGTAAAAGCGGCGAATATCCTCCTGGAAGAATTCCGGAATGGAAAGATCGGCAGGATCACCCTGGAGCGGCCGCAGACACAGGAGCAGTAAAGATGAAAAGTATACAGGAAATCAAAGAAGAGTTAAAAAATGCCGCTGAAGAAGAACTTCCGGCCCTTTGCCGGACCTATCTGGAAGATGGGAGAAAAGGAGTCCAAAAGCTTATAGAGCAGGCAGAAAAAAGACAGGAAAAGCTTCAGGCTGAGCGGGTACGGCTGGAAAAGATGCGGGAGTATGAGCATAAATATGAGCATTTAGGTTATGTCTGCGGGATCGATGAGGCAGGACGGGGACCTTTTGCCGGTCCGGTGGTGGCAGGAGCTGTAATACTTCCAAAGGGCTGTGAGATACTGGGGCTGAATGATTCCAAACAGCTTTCAGAAAAGCGGAGAGAAGAACTGTATGAAGAGATCATGGAAAAAGCCGTTGCGGCCCAGGTGGGCTATGCCAGTCCTGCAAGGATCGATGAGATCAATATCCTCCAGGCTACCTATGAGGCTATGCGGGAAGCAGTGGGAAAGCTTTCAGTAAGGCCTCAGATCCTGCTAAACGATGCAGTGACCATCCCGGGGATCACCATTCCTCAGGTGCCTATCATAAAAGGAGATGCAAAAAGCCTGTCCATTGCGGCAGCCAGTATCGTAGCAAAAGTCACCAGGGACCGGCTGATGCGGGAATATGATAAGATCATGCCCCAGTACGGATTTGCTTCCCACAAGGGCTACGGATCAAAAGAACATATTGAGGCTCTGCGCAAGTACGGGCCTTCCCCGATCCACAGAAAGACATTTATCAGAAATGTCTTCGGGGAGAGATCGTGAGAAGAAAGGGAGAGGCTTCCTCAAAGAGAACAGGCCTCTACTATGAAACACAGGCAGCGGTCTTTCTGGAGAAACAGGGGTATCAGATCCTGGAAAGGAACTTCCGCTGTCCTGCAGGAGAGATCGATCTCATCGCAAAAGAAGGGGGATATCTCTGTTTTGTAGAAGTAAAGTACAGAAGTGAAAGAGAGACAGGGACTCCCGAGGAAGCGGTAGATGCAAAAAAGCAGAAACGTATTTCCAGGGCTGCCCTATATTATCTTATGAAGCAGGGGCTTGGGGATACAACTCCCTGCCGTTTTGATGTGGTGGGGATCCGTCCGGATGGGATCCGGGTGACTAAGAATGCATTTTCGTTTAAAAGGTGAGTGTATGGAAATAAAATGGGATAAAGATACCAGAGAAGATATGAAAGTAAAGGAAAGGGACGGTGTGGTCTACCTGAACTATCCTGCCTTTGAAAGATTTTCCTGGTGCTGCCACGGGTTTTCTACAAGGATCGGAGGAGTCAGCCAGGGAATCTACAGCTCTATGAATCTGAGCTTTCAGAGAGGGGATCGGAAAGAAGATGTGGAAGAGAACTATCGCCGTATTTCCGGAGCTATAGGTTTTGATCTGGAGCGGACAGTCTGTTCCCAGCAGACCCATACGGTAAATATACGCCGGGTCAGGAAAGAAGATGGAGGCAAAGGGATCCTGCGTCCTCTGGATTATCAGGACGTGGACGGACTGATCACGGATATACCGGGGATAACTCTTGCCACTTCTTTTGCGGACTGCGTGCCTCTGTTTTTTGTTGATCCGGTCCACAAGGCTGTGGGACTGGCACATTCCGGCTGGAGAGGAACTGCCGGGAGGATGGGGAGCCATATGGTGCGGGCTATGAAAGAAGCCTTTGGCTCTAAGCCGGAAGAACTGTATGTGGCTATTGGCCCTTCTATCTGTCAGGACTGTTATGAAGTCAGCGAAGACGTGGCAGAGGTCTTCCGGAAGGAATTTCCTTCTCATAGAGAGGAGCGAAAGCTTCTTTACAGGAAAGAAAACGGAAAATACCAGTTAAATCTCTGGAGGGCAAATGAGATCATCTTTCAGGAGGCGGGAATTCCGGAGGAGCGGATTAGCTTTCCTGGGATCTGTACCTGCTGTAATCCGGATTTTCTGTTTTCACACAGAGCCAGCAAGGGAAAAAGGGGAAATCTGTCGGCTTTCCTGGGAATCCGGGGGTCAATGGAATAGTTGCATAAACTTTACAAAGTATCTCTGGTGATATTACATAAATGTTACAAAAAAATGAAAAACCACTGTTCATTTTACGAATTCTGTGATATAATCATTATCGTTAGTGAAAAGGAGCTTTGGTTATGAAGAATAAAACAACTACAAGCCTGCTTATGGGGCTGTTGGCTGTAAGCCTCGCCGCATCCCCCTGTTACGCTTCTACGCAGCAGAAGATTACAGATACCCAAAATGCGCAGCAGGAAAATCAGCAGAAATTAAACGACACCCAAAGCAGGATCAACAGCCTGGAATCTAAGAAAGATGATCTTGAAGGGTACTTGCAGGAGTTAAATCAGCAGCTAGGCGACTTGGAAGAGAATCTGCAGGAGATTCAGACGAAATCGGACGAGACCCAGCAGAAACTGGAAAAACTGGGAAAAGAACTGGAGGCTGCCAAGGAGAAAGAGCAGCAGCAGTACCAGGATATGAAGCTCCGCATTCAGTATATGTATGAAAATGCGGAAAACTCCTATGTGGTTATGCTTTTGGAATCCAATTCTATCTCTGAGTTTCTGAGTCAGGCAGAAAACATGTCTCAGATCAACCAATACGACAGAGATATGTTGGAAGAGTACAAGAAGACAACAGAGGAAATAGAAGAAAAAGAAAACAGTATCCAGCAGGAACAGCAGGAACTGGAAAACCTAAAACAGGAAAGCCTGGACAAGCAGGATGAGATCTATGAGGTAGTGAAAACTACAAACCTGCAGATCCAGGATTATGAAGGACAGATTTCCCGGGAAGAAGGAAATGCCCAAAATCTTATGGCACAGATTGAAAGCCAGAAAGATACCATCAATACCCTGATTAAACAGCAGAAAGATGAGGAAGCGGCTCAGATTCTGGCACAGCGTCAGGCTCAGGCAGCAGCCAGCCAGCAGCAGGCGGCAAGCACCGCAGATACCACGACCTCTCAGAGCAGTCAGGAAAGTGCAAGTACCAGTACACAGCAGCCGTCAGCGCCGTCGTCTACGGTGACTGAGGAGAGTCAGCAGACCAGTTCCGGAAACGGCAATACATATTTAGGAAGATTCCGTCTTACAGGTTATTGTCCCTGCGCCCAGTGCTGTGGAAAATCTGACGGGATAACAGCCAGCGGCACAACAGCTACAGCGGGCAGAACCGTTGCTATGGGCGGCGTTCCATTGGGCACGAAACTGATGATCAACGGAACCGTTTATACTGTGGAGGACAGAGGAACTTCCTACGGACATGTAGACATTTTCTTTAACAGCCACAGCGAGGCTCTTCAGTTCGGCAGCGGCTACGCAGATGTATATCAGGTAAATTAATAAATCTTACTGTCAAAAAGGCAAAAGAAACTGCCCCATCAAGGATGGATTTATGATCCTTGATGGGGCAGTTTTGATAAGAAAAATTTTAGTAGTGTACGGAATCATTCATTTTCTGTAACATCAGCATCTTTTCAGGAGCTGATTGATCTTCTGGGTCGTGCTTCTTACCTTTTCCACAGAGAGATCGTGATTCAGAATATCCATAATGCTGGCCAGATATTTACTCATATCTGCTTCCAGATAGTAAGGCCTTGTTAAAAGATCCGGATTCCGGTAGGTCAGATTCGTGGTGATCACGCGGTAAATATATTCTTTCTCGTAGTATTCATCGAATTTTTCAAGACCATCGGTGAAAAGACCGAAGGTTGTGCAGACAATAACCCGTCTGGCCTTGCGGTCTTTTAATTTCTTTGCCACGTCCAGCATGCTTTCGCCGGAAGAGATCATGTCATCGATTACGACCACATCTTTGCCTTCCACAGAGTCACCCAGAAATTCATGGGCTACAATCGGGTTCTTTCCATTTACAATCGTAGAGTAATCCCGGCGTTTATAGAACATTCCCATGTCTACGCCCAGGATATTGGAAAAGTATACAGCACGCTGCATAGCGCCTTCATCAGGACTGATGATCATCAGGTGCTCATTGTCGATCTGAAAATTGTCAATAGAGGCCACCATAGTTTTCAGGAACTGGTAAGTAGGCATGAAGTTGTCAAACCCGGACAGAGGGATGGCATTCTGCATACGAGGATCGTGAGCATCAAAAGTGATGATATTGGAAACGCCCATCTGCACCAGTTCCTGGAGAGCCAGGGCACAGTCCAGAGACTCCCTTTTGGTTCTTTTATGCTGACGGCTTTCATAAAGGAAAGGCATGATCACATTGATCCTGTGAGCTTTTCCGGCAGCGGTGGCGATGATCCTTTTCAGATCCTGGTAATGATCATCAGGAGACATATGGTTTGTGTGACCGCAGATTTTGTAAGTCATGCTGTGATTGCATACATCTACCATGACAAACATATCCGTTCCGCGGATGGATTCGCTGATGACACCTTTGGCTTCGCCGGAGCCAAAGCGGGGACACTCACAGTCGATGAGAAAACTTTCCTCTGAGTATCCTCGGAAATTCAGTCCCGACTGGTTATGAGAATTTAATTCTTTTCGGAACTGCACCAGATGAGAATCCACCTGGGAAGCAAGCTGAGCGCAGCTTTCCAAAGCTGCTATTTTGATAGGGGCCACTGGAATCGATCTTTCCAGCAAACTGATATTAATCATAAAGACCTCCGTTTAAATGCATAGATTCTATTTTGGAAAAATATTCCCCATGATGCAAGAAAATTCTCCATAATTTACCCTTTCTTTACATCATACACATTAAGTTATAACATTCGACATAAGGCCCAGTCAAGGAAAATTATTGCTTTTTTGCGGCTTTGTTGGTATACTAGCCGCAGAGTGGCTGGTATTTCAGAGGGCTGCTCTAGTGGAAAAGAGAGGTATCTATGAAGAAAAACAGACACATCATCAAAGAAGTGGAAGAGGGGAGTATTGCCTGGGAGCTGGAGCTGGAACCGGGAGATGAGCTTCTTTCTATAAACGGAAAAACGATAGAAGATGTTTTTGATTATCACTATCTGGTAAATGATGAATATATCCTGCTGCTGGTAAAAAAGGCAGATGGCGAAGAATGGGAACTGGAAGTGGAGAAAGAGTATGAGGAGGACCTGGGAATCGTTTTCGAAAACGGCCTCATGGATGAATACAGATCCTGCAGCAATCACTGCATTTTCTGCTTTATCGACCAGATGCCCCCGGGAATGAGAGAGACTCTCTATTTTAAAGATGATGATTCACGGTTGTCCTTTCTCCAGGGAAATTATGTGACCCTGACCAATATGAAAGACCATGACATAGACCGGATCATAGAGTATCACCTTGCCCCTATCAATATTTCTTTTCATACCACCAATCCCCGGCTTCGGTGCCAAATGCTCCGGAACCGGTTTGCCGGAGATATTTTCCCCAAGGTAGACAGACTGTATCAGGCCCAGATCGAGATGAATGGACAGATCGTTCTGTGCCGGGGGATCAATGACGGAGCTGAGCTGGAGAAAAGTATTCAGGATCTGGCCGGATATCTTCCCTATCTGAAAAGTGTCTCGGTAGTGCCTGTAGGCCTGAGCCGTTTCAGAAACGGATTGTATCCATTGGAAGCTTTTGACAGGAAAGAGGCTGGCGATGTGATCGATCTGATCGAAAACTGGCAGAGAATACTGTATGAAAAGCATGGACTTCATTTTGTGCATGCCAGTGATGAGTGGTATCTCCTGGCCGGGAGAGAACTGCCTGAGGCCCAGCGGTATGACGGCTATCTTCAACTGGAGAATGGAGTGGGAATGCTGCGGCTTTTAGAAGAACAGGTAAGAGAGGCTTTGGCGGACAGGGCAGGAGACGACAGAACCGTGAGTCTGAGCTTTGCTACCGGAAAGCTGGCCTATCCGGTGATTATTCGCTATTTGGAGAGGATTCGGGAAAAATTCCCCAATGTTCGATACAAAGGCTACCAGATCAGAAATGATTTTTTTGGAGAACAGATCACTGTATCCGGTCTTCTTACGGGTCAGGATCTGGCAAGACAGCTAAAAGGCAGGGATCTCGGAGAGACACTGCTTCTTCCCTGCAATCTATTAAGAAGCGGGGAGAATGTATTTCTGGATGATATGACCGTAGAGGATTTGGAAAGAGAATTAAGAATACCTGTGAAAATTGTGGGAGAAGAGGGGGCCGACCTGGTGGCGGCAGTTCTGGACAAGGAAGCAGGAAGAGAACATAAAAGGAGACAAATGTATGAGCAAACCGATTGTAGCAATTGTGGGACGGCCGAATGTAGGGAAGTCCACACTGTTTAACGCTCTGGCCGGGGAGAAGATTTCCATTGTAAAAGATACCCCGGGAGTTACCAGAGACAGGATTTATGCAGACGTTACCTGGCTGGATAAAACTTTTACCCTGATCGATACCGGAGGTATCGAACCGGAAAGTAAGGACATTATTCTGGCCCAGATGCGGGAACAGGCCCAGATCGCTATCGACACTGCAGATGTGATTATCTTTATGACAGATGTCCGTCAGGGACTGGTAGATGCTGACGGCAAGGTGGCGGACATGCTTCGTAGAAGCCGTAAGCCAGTGGTTCTGGTAGTCAATAAAGTAGACAGTTTCCAGAAATTTATGATGGACACCTACGAATTTTATAATCTGGGGATTGGAGAACCGGTGCCGATTTCCGCAGCTTCTATGCTGGGGTTGGGAGATATGCTGGAAAAAGTGACAGAGCATTTTCGTGATATCCCGCAGGAAGAAGAGGAAAGCGAGATTCCTCGGATCGCCGTAGTGGGCAAACCAAATGTGGGTAAATCCTCACTGATCAACAAACTTCTGGGAGAGGAAAGAGTTATCGTTTCTGACATTGCAGGAACCACCAGAGATGCTATTGATACGAAGGTAACCTATCAGGACAGAGAATATATCTTTATTGATACAGCAGGTCTGCGCAGAAAGAACAAGATCAAGGAAGCACTGGAAAGATACAGCATTATCCGTACTGTAACTGCTGTAGAACGGGCTGATGTTGTTGTGCTGATGATCGATGCAGAGGAAGGAGTCACAGAGCAGGATGCCAAGATCGCAGGGATTGCCCATGACAGAGGCAAAGGCATTGTGATTGCTGTGAATAAATGGGATGCCATCGAAAAAGATGATAAAACCATCTACAAGTTTACCAATAAAGTAAGAGAGGTTCTTTCTTTCATGCCTTATGCAGAGATCATGTTTATCTCAGCCAAGACAGGGCAGAGGATCCCCAGACTTTTTGAAACCATTGATATGGTCCTGGAGAACCAGACTCTGCGTATCCAGACGGGAGTCCTCAATGAGATCATTACAGAGGCAGTGGCCATGCAGCAGCCTCCTTCTGACAAGGGAAAAAGGCTGAAGATTTTCTATGCCACACAGGTTTCTGTGAAACCGCCTACTTTTGTGATTTTTGTTAACAGCAAAGAGCTGATGCACTTTTCCTATACCAGATACCTGGAGAATAAAGTGCGGGAGGCCTTTGGATTTAAAGGCACTTCTCTGAAGTTTATCATCAGAGAGAGAAAAGAGGGGGAATAAAATATGCTGGAGCGCATTGTATGTCTGGCTGTGGGATATGTGCTGGGACTATTCCAGACATCCTATATCTATGGGAGAAAACAGGGAATCGATATTCGGGAACATGGCAGCGGAAATGCAGGAACGACCAATGCTTTTCGTACCATGGGGAAAAAAGCTGGTGCTTTGACTCTTCTGGGCGATATACTGAAATGTGTGCTGGCCATGGTCATTGCAAGACTGCTTTTCGGCGGCAGCTATGGAGATAATATACGTCTCCTGGAGCTCTATGCAGGAGCCGGATGTATCCTTGGCCATAACTTTCCTTTTTACCTGAAGTTTAAAGGCGGGAAGGGGATCGCAGCTTCTGTTGGACTTCTTCTGGCCTTTGACTGGCGGATCTTTTTAATCTGTGCGGTGGTATTCTTTCTTTTATTTTTTACCACCCACTATGTATCGCTGTGCTCCCTGACCGGATATCTGTGCTTTGTAGTCCTTCTGCTGATCTTCGGACAGACAGGGATGTATCCCTGTGATCAGCCGGTGCTTTATGAGATGTATGTGATCGCATTTCTGCTGATGGCTCTGGCCTATTGGAGACACAGGCAGAATATCGGCCGTCTTCTCCACGGAAATGAAAATAAGATTTTTCTCAGCAAAAAGAGGTAAAAAATATGGCGAATATAGGAATTATCGGTGCGGGAAGCTGGGGCACTGCTCTGGGAATTCTTCTGGTAAATAACGGACATAATACCACACTCTGGTCCCATAGAGAAGAACAGGCCAGGGAACTGGCGGAAACGAGAGAACATAAGGAAAAACTTCCTGGTGTCCGGCTTCCTGACACTCTGGAGATTACCGGTGATTTGGAAAAAACACTGGTTGGAAAAGATATACTCATTATGGCAGTCCCTTCGGTAGCTGTGCGGCAGACTGCAAGAATGATCAAGCCTTATATCCGGTATGGCCAGTTGATCGTAAATGTATCGAAAGGTATTGAGGAAGGCACTTTGATGACACTTACAGACATTATTGAAGAAGAAATCCCCGAGTCTGTTCCCTGTGTGCTTTCCGGACCAAGCCATGCAGAAGAGGTAAGCCGGGGACTTCCAACTACCTGTGTAGCAGGCGCCAAAGAAAAGAAGACTGCAGAGTATATCCAGAATATTTTTATGAGTCCGGTGTTTCGCGCTTACATCAGCCCTGATGTGCTGGGTATCGAGCTGGGAGGCGCCTTGAAAAATGTGATTGCTCTGGCGGCGGGAGCGGCAGATGGCCTGGGCTATGGGGATAATACAAAAGCGGCTCTGATTACCAGAGGGATTACCGAGATCACCAGACTGGGTATAGCGATGGGAGCCAAAGCGGAGACTTTTTACGGACTGTCCGGTATCGGCGATCTGATCGTTACATGTGCCAGCAAGCACAGCCGGAACCGGAGGGCCGGAATCCTTCTGGGCCAGGGCAAGACTATGGAAGAAGCTATGAAAGAAGTAAAGATGGTGGTGGAAGGTGTGTATTCTGCCAAGGCCGGCTGGGAACTTTCACAGAAATACCAGGTGGATACGCCGATTATCCAGCAGGTGAATCAGGTGCTTTTTGATGGGAAAGAGCCCGGACTTGCTGTGCAGGATCTTATGCTCAGAGATAAGAAGATTGAATCCTGGGAGGTTTCCTGGGAATAAAAACAAAAAAGAGGTCTTTTCTCAGAGAAGAATCAAATCCGAAAGATTGTCTTCTTTGAGAAAAGACCTCTTTTACAAATGCTGGTATGTACAGGGAAAATCATTATTCCATACCGGCAGTCTGTTCTGCGGCTGAAAAATTTTTTGCTATACTATATAGGGAACCATATCTTCAGGGACTCCCGCTACCCGCTGCTGAACATCCATGGCAGTAATAGCAGCCATTTCTTCATCTGATAGAACAAAATCAAAGATCTGGCTGTTTTCTGCCAGACGTTCCTCGTGAATTGATTTTGGAATCACAGCAATTCCCTGCTGAACGAGCCAGCGCAGGCCTACCTGAGCAGGACTTTTCTGATGGCTCTTGCCGATTTCGATCATCAACGGACTTTTCAGATATGCGCCTCTGGCCAGAGGTGCATAGGCCTGAAGAGCAATGCCGTTTTCTTCGCAGTAAGCTTTCAGCTCCGGATGATTGAAGAGGGGATGAAATTCTACCTGGTTTACGGCCGGGATCACGTCAGATACGGTTTTTAGAAGTTCCAGATCCTGAATACCGAAGTTGGATACGCCGATGGACCTTACTTTACCCTGCTCCTGCAGCTTTTCCATGGCTTTCCAGGTATTTCCAAAGCAGCCAGGTACAGGCCAGTGGATCAGGTACAGATCTACATAATCCAGAGCCAGGCGTTCCAGGCTTCTGTTAAAACTATCTTCTATATCTCCAATTCTCTGAGCGGTATTCCAAATTTTTGTAGTGACAAATAAATCTTCTCTCGGTAGATTAAGAGCCTGTATTCCTTTACCGACTCCTTCTTCGTTTTTGTAGAAAGAAGCTGTATCAATCAAGTGGTAGCCCCAGGAAACGGCGCTGGATATAGCCTGTTTCAGCTCATCATTATCTGTGGCTTTATAAACGCCAAGGCCTAACAATGGCATTTCTCTTCCGTCATTTAAATGGATCACATGTTCGCCAAAAGACATATACCAAACCTCCTTTTTACAATCCTTGTTAGTATAGCATGAAAATGTGAAAAATGTTAGACATATTTATTAAAATTCATAATATCTTACAGCATCTTGCCTGAGAGCGACTCAAAAAAAGATCAAATAGGCCAAAACCAGCAAAAAGAGGTCAAAAGCGGGATGTGACCGGTCTGCCCCCTAACCGTGATAAATGCGGGTATGCACTGTGTATAAATCAAAAATCCACAAAGAAAACCCTTGAAAATTAAAGGGATTTTACATAAATTACAAACAGGAAAAACAGAGGGAAAAGTATGACGGAAAGCACTTAGAAAAATACATAAAATAGCTTGATAAAAGACAGGAAACCATGTATAATGAAGCTAATTGATAAATAATTGTCATTCAGTGCGCCCAAATACAAAACAAGGGCCTGGAAAGGATGGAAAAATGCATTTAATCAAAGATGAAAATGGTAATGTGATTCCTCACGGAGGAGAGGCTCATCAGCATGAACATTGCGGAAGCTGCGGCGATAACTGCCAGGAAAACTGCTCTCAGGAAGTTGTAGCTCTTTTGAACTATATGCTTTCCCACAATGAGCATCATGCCCAGGAATTGGATCAGATGGCAGAAAATCTCCAGAAGCTGGGGATGGAAGATGCAGCTAAGACGATTAAGGAAGGTGTGGCAGATTTCCAGAAAGGAAATATGCGCCTTGGACTGGCTTTGACACTGGTAAAAGAACATTTAAAGGAGGCGTAGATCATGTGTCTTGCAACGGTTCAGAAAGAAAGTGACAATACCGTAATTTTGAAAATGGTCAGCCGTATCGATGTGGATGGAGACAAGGTGATCCTCAGAGATATCATGGGAGAAACAAAAACCATCGTAGGCAGGATCTTAATGGTAGACCTTGCCAACAGCATTGTAAAGCTGGACTGCGAATAAGCTAAGGTTTTAATGGGGAAACCCCTTAAAATAAAACACAATATGCGGAGGTAAAGACCAATGAAACTAGCAGAGGCTATGAAGGAGAAGATGCTCCTTTCCTTTGAACTTTTTCCGCCGAAAACTGAGAAAGGTATGGAAAACCTTCCGGGCACCATTGAACATTTGTGCAGATATAAACCGGAATATATTTCCTGTACCTATGGAGCTGGAGGTGGAAATGTAGGGGCGAACAGGGAAGTATGCCAGATGATTAAAAGAGCCGGCCCCATCCCTGTGACTCACTTCACGGTTATCCGTAACACAAAGGAAGGCATTAAAGAGCAGCTGGACCAGTATCTGGCAGAAGGTGTAGACCATATGCTTGCTCTTCGGGGCGATCTTCCTCTGGGTGAAACCACTACCTGTGGAGATTTCGACTATGCCACAGATCTTGTGAAATTTGTAAAAGATCAGTATGGGGATAAGTTTGAAATCGCAGTAGCCGGTTCTCCTGAGGGGCACATCGCATGCCGCAGTCTGGAAGCGGATATTTCCGTTTTGAGACAGAAACAGGATAACGGAGCTGATTACATCATGACTCAGCTTTGCTGGGACATGGAACAGTTCAAACGCTGGCTGGACGCTATTCGCAAAGCAGGCGTGACCATGCCGGTGGATGTGGGGATTATGCCGATTCTGGATCAGGCTGCCACGATCAATATGGCCCTGTCCCGTAACGGCTGTGTAATGGACCGAGAATTGTCCAGACTGATCTCCAGACACTGGCTGTTTCCAAATCCTTTCAATCCGAAGGATGCAGACGGCAAACCATTCGATATGTTCTATGATAAAAAAGTAAAAGAATTTAAAGAAGAAGGTATCGAATATACCATAAAACAGATCGATGAATACCGGGCCTTGGGCGTTAACGGTATCCATCTCTATGCGTTGAATAAGTGGAAAGATGTATCGGAGATTATTGACAGATCCGGACTCCGCACACTTGTTTAAAAATTAAGTTCAGGAGGCGCCTGATATATGGCACATGTAATTGCAGTCGCAGGTAAAGGCGGCGTAGGTAAGACAACATTAACGGGACTGATCATACAGTATCTGGGAGAAAGGGGGAAGGGCCCGATCCTTGCGGTGGATGCAGATGCGAATTCCAATCTGAATGAGGTCCTGGGCGTGGAAGTAGAAACCACACTGGGAGATATCAGAGAAGAAGTCGCAGGAGCAGAAATGGCTGCAAAGAACCCTATTCCCTCAGGAGTGTCAAAAGCAGATTATATGGAGTTTAAATTTGATGATGCTCTTGTGGAATCTGATGATTTTGATCTGCTGGTTATGGGGCGTACCCAAGGCAAAGGCTGTTACTGCTTTGTCAATGGACTCCTTCAGGCACAGATTCAGAGGCTGGAAAAAAATTACCCCTATATTATTGTGGATAATGAGGCCGGCATGGAGCATATCAGCAGAGGTGTACTTCCGAATATAGAAACAGCCATTCTTGTCAGTGACTGTTCCAGGAGAGGAGTACAGGCTGCGGGCAGGATTGCCCAGCTGATCAAGGAATGCGATATGCATCCTAAACAGGTAGGCCTGATTGTAAACCGGGCTCCCAATGGAGAGCTCAATGAAGGTACCAGAGATGAGATTGAAAAACAGGGCCTCCATCTTCTGGGAGTAGTACCACAAAATGAGACAGTCTATGATTATGACTGTGACGGCACGCCAACCGTTGACCTTCCCGAGGACTCGCCTGTGAAAAAAGCCATTCGGGAAATTGTGGACAAATTAGAATTTTAAGAGAAGAGGCGACATAAAGGAGGATAACATGAGTGAATTCAGATTAACTACAGTAGAAGAATTTGAAGCTGCTACTG
>DXFG01000130.1 GCA_019114545.1 Candidatus Blautia pullistercoris
AAGAGCATGCAAAATTATAATGAGAGAAAGCATGACCATTTGAGTTAAACGTTTTTATAATGGATGTTGTTTTGCATATACCGCTAATTACCGATTTGGGATACAGACTGCTTCTAAATACAGAAAATACCCAAAAGATAATCCGGGATATTGAGACTAATTTTAGAAGAATACACAGATGGATACACAGATCAGGTAAAGGAAATTTACAAATACGGAGAGGAAGTTCCGGTGAAAGTAGAATACCGGAAACCTGAAAACGCAGAGGATAATATACGGATCTATGTACCGCTGGATATTAATAAACAGGCTGTTTTGCGCAGACTGGATTGGTTTATTATGCGATATAGCGAAGCAAATGAGATTGATTTTAGCTTCGATGTTAATATGCTCCTCTCTCAAGTGGAAATTTATGACCAGATTTGGTATGTTCGGCACATGTCAGAAGGTCGGAAGCACAGTGCAGAAGCAATTGATCTGGTAAAAGCGATTATTGAGAGATTAAAGGAAATCCCGGATGGATGTGCAGAAATACTACTGGAAGTTAAGAGGTGCTGGTGATGGAGGATTGGCAACGTCCTTGCACGGCTACAAATAATTTACAGATCGTTCTATGTACAAACTTGACTGCCCTGCGGCTTGACGGTAAAATGGATACATAATTGGTGGATTTTGCTCTGTGATGATCCCTTTATGGCCATATGGCCGAAATCAAGGAAAGGAGCGTGGGGAAGATGAGGAAAAAACTCCCCATTGGAATTGAAAATTTTGGGGAATTCTCCTCCGAGGATTTTTACTATGTAGATAAAACGCTATTCATAAAAGAACTTTTGCAGAATTGGGGAAAGGTAAACCTGTTTACCCGCCCAAGACGATTTGGTAAATCCCTCAACATGAGTATGCTGAAATGTTTCTTTGAGATAGGGGGCGAGCCGGCGCTGTTCGAAGGACTGAAGATATCGCAGGAAAAAGAACTGTGCGAGAAATATATGGGAAAGTTTCCGGTGATCTCCATCAGCCTGAAAAGTGTGGATGGACGGAACTTCGAGTCGGCATCCATAGCATTGCGGACACTGATAGGAAATGAAGCCAGACGTTTTGATATTTTGAGGAACAGTACTAATCTTTCCAATGATGAAAAAACACTTATGCACAACTGACAGAGGCAGGATCTGAACAGGGCGGGTTCTATGCCATGACAGAAGGCATGGCGGCAGCCAGCCTTCAAACACTTTCCCGGCTGCTTGAAAAGCACTATGGCCAGAAAGTCATCCTGCTGATCGATGAGTATGACGTTCCGCTGGATAAAGCCTTTCAGGCCGGATATTATGATGAGATGGTAAGTCTTATCCGAAACCTGCTGGACAATGCGCTGAAAACCAACGACAGCCTGTACTTCGCCGTACTAACGGGATGCCTGCGGATATTCAAAGAGAGCATCTTTACAGGGCTGAATAATCTGAAAGTACACACAATCTCGGATGTCCGCTATGATAAGTACTTTGGCTTTAACAATGGGGATGTGGATGAAATGCTGGAATTCTATGGGCTTTCCTCTTATAAAGATGTGATCCGTGACTGGTATGACGGGTATCGTTTTGGGGATACAGACGTCTATTGCCCCTGGGATGTGATCAATTACTGTGATGAGCTACTGGCAGATCCATCGGCTCCGCCTAAAAACTACTGGGCGAATACCAGCGGCAATGACCTGATCCGCCGCATGCTGAAGAATGCAAACCTGACAACAAAGAGCGAAGTAGAAGAACTGTTAAATGGCGGGAAGGTAACCAAACGTATGAAACAGGAACTGACATATCGTGAGATCGATGACAGTGTTGAAAATGTGTGGAGCGTACTGTATGCCATAGGCTACCTGACCGGGATGCATGTAGATCAGGAAGATGCGGATATTTTCCGGCTGTGGATCCCCAATGGAGAGATTCGGAAACTGTTTTATGAACTGGTGCAAGACTGGTTCCGCGAGGCGACACGTTCCGATACTTCGAGGATCAGACGGTTCTGCGCAGCGTTCCCGGCTGGTGATACGGATACGATCCAGGAGATGCTCGGCGATTACCTGTGGGATTCCATCAGCGTCAGGGATACGGCAGTGCGCAGGAACATGAAGGAAAACTTTTACCATGGGATGCTGCTGGGGCTTTTGCAGAACCGGGACAGCTGGCTGGTAAAGTCCAACGCAGAAACGGGAGAAGGATACAGTGATATTTCCCTCCAGACGCCGGAGCGGATTGGGATTGTGATCGAACTGAAGTATGCGGATGACGGAAACCTGGAGAAAGCCTGCCGGGAAGCCCTTGAGCAGATTGAAGAAAAGAAATATGCACAAGGCCTGAAACGCCGGAGCATGAAGAAGATCATCAAGTACGGGATTGCCTTTTATGAAAAAGAATGTATGGTGGTGATGACATAAAATCAAACCTGCGGATTCCCAAAGAGAGTGTCTTCACCGGATACTTGACCCGGCGGGGGCGCCTTTCGGGGAAGCAGGTTTCTGTGCGGCATTTCCGGCAGAGGGTAATGTGAAAAATGGAAGGGTTGAACCGATTGAAAATACTTTCCAGGATCTAAGGTAGATATTGAACGAGAAATAAGATGAAGTATAGCGTTGTCCATACAGATACAGCAGATGAGCAGATCCGTAAGATCATCCTTTATATTAATGAGAATTTTGGACCAGAGGCCGCACTACAGAAATTGGAAGAGAGTATCCTGCAATTGGGAGACAATCCGGATATTGGAACTATTCCCCGATACCATATTCTGAGATAACAAGGATATAGGGTACTGATTTTAGAGAAAAATCTTGTGTTCTGTAAAGTAAATGCCGGAAGAAAAAGGGGGGGTTGTCTATGCTGCAGCTGCGGATCAAAAATATGAAGAAATTCCCCAGAAATATCGGAGGGCGATTTGCTTTCGCATTTTAGCGGAGATATTTAAAGAGAAGTAATGAAAAAAGGATTTCTTCTTGTGTGACTCGATGCACAAGCGGCAATCCTTTTTGTGTAAAGGGGGAGCCTTTCCTATGAAAATATATAAGGGACAAAGAATAGATGATTTTTTATATGGAGGAGAAAGAGATTTGCGTACACAAAAATAACAGTACTTATAAATACAACAACAGAACAGGAGAAATATGATATCAGAAAAAAACAATGAACAGGAATGGGACCTGATCCTGTATCCGGGCAAGTCCGGCCTTATTTCAGAGATAAAGGAACTCTGGCAATACCGGGAGCTGATCCTGCTCCTGGTAAAAAAAGAATTTAAGATTATGTACGCCCAGACTATACTTGGGCCAGTATGGCTGCTGCTGACGCCGCTGATGTCTTCTGCTGTCCTGAGTCTGGTTTTTGGCATGGCAGCAGGAATTTCTACGGACGGTATACCACAGTTTCTGTTTTACTATCTGGGGAGTATTTTGTGGCAGGATTTTTCGGGTTGTGTTACAGGGATTTCCAGAGTTTTTATATCAAACGCAGGTCTTGCAGAAAAAGTATATTTTCCAAGGCTCTGCATGCCTATCAGTATCGTGTTGTCCCGGAAGGTGCGCTTTGGCATACAATTTATTTTGTTTATTATCTTTTATTTTTCAAGCTTTCAAGACTATGGAGGAGTTCAGAGGATCCCTTTTATTCTGTTGACATTGTGCCTCCTTCTGGAGATGATGGCCCTGAGCCTGGGTACAGGAATTTTTTTCGCAGCTTTTACTGTAAAGTACAGGGATATTATGGTACTCATTAATTTTGCAATGCAGATGTGGATGTATATTACTCCGGTGATCTATCCTGCTTCTGTGATCCCGGATTTTTGGCGTCAGTTCTATATGCTGAATCCCATGGCTGTGATCCTGGAAGCTTTTCGTTCCGGATGGTTTGGAACAGGAATAATCCAGGTACAGTATTTCGCTGTGAGTATTGTGCTCACTATAGCCATACTGTGTATAGGCATCTTGATATTTCAGAAAAGACAGAGAAGATTTACAGATACTGTTTAAAGGGGAGAGAACACGTAAGTGGATAACAGAGTAATATCAATGGAGCATGTGGGGAAAACCTATTGCCTGGGACAGAGAACAGGAATTTCTTCTCTTCAGGAACTGTGGAAGGCCAGAAGAGAAAAGAAAGATAATGAGAAGTTTGCGGCCTTAAGGGATATAAACCTGGAGGTGAAAAAAGGAGAACGGCTGGGTATTTTAGGAAGGAACGGAGCAGGAAAATCTACGCTTCTGAAACTCCTTGCAAGGATCACAGAACCTGATCAGGGCCTGATAAGGATAAAAGGCCGGGTGGCAGGTATGCTGGAAGTGGGAACCGGGTTTCACCGGGAACTTACAGGAAGAGAAAACATCTATCTTAACGGCGCCATGCTGGGAATGAATAGAAAAGAAATCGACGAAAAACTGGAAAGTATCATTGAATTTTCTGAGTGCAGAGAATTTATTGACACGCCGGTTAAAAAGTATTCTTCAGGTATGTATGTAAAACTGGGATTTTCTGTCCTTGCCCATCTGGATATGGATATTTTTCTGATGGATGAAGTGCTGGCGGTAGGAGATGGAGGATTCCAGAAAAAATGTCTGGATAAAATGAGAGAGATAAACCGGGAACAGGGGAGAACCATTCTATATGTAAGTCATAATCTGGAAACCATACGAGAAATATGCGACCGCTGTATAGTGCTGGATAAGGGACGGTTGATCTTTCAGGGCAGTACGGAAAAAGCTGTTGAGACTTATATGAAAAATATACTGGATATCAGGCCGGTATATGAGTTTGAAAAGCGACAAAATATTAATTTTGCTACCGGAAAACTGCAGGTTACTCAAATTATCATGGAAACGCCCAGACTGGAAAAAGGAGACAGATACCTCCGAATGAAGATAAGATATGAGGAAAAAGAGGATCTTCCGGATTTGACCATACGGCTTACATTTCATGATGAACAGGACCGTATTGCAGGTACGGCGTTGTCCGAAGAAATTTCCGGAAAAAATCAAGAAGGTTTCCTGCGGATCACAGCTGATACAGAGGTCCTTGTTTCAGGAATATATTCTGTAGATATAGCTTTCATGTCGCCTCAGGGAGACCGCTTCTTAAAACATGAGTATATCCAGCGGGCGGCTGCCTTTCAGATACAGAGGCAGGAACCAGACAGCAGAGCGGGCTGGAATAAAGAGATATGGGGAAACATAGTGCTTCCTGCTGTCCGTGCAGAAGAGTTGTTCCCGGGTGAATAAGAGATGGAGTTTTTTGTAAAGATTGCGGGTATTTCTATAAAAATAAAAACAATATTTCCCGAAACAAGAAAAAGATTTAAGGATTATGAGTGCAGTGAAAAAATTAATCCGGAAATGGTGGTAGAGATAACATCAGAAGATATTATAAAGGAATGTAGGGAGGGAAGAGCGTATAGCAGAGAATATCTTGAGACCCTGGCCCTGCTTCGCAGGTTCGGCGAACAGTTTCCGAAGACAGAGCGTATGCTGGTCCATGGAGCTGCAGTGGCCTATAAGAACAGGGGGTACTTATTTGCTGCGCCAAGCGGAACTGGAAAATCCACCCATATTTTGCTATGGAGAAAACTTTTAGGTGATAATGTAAAGATTATAAATGGAGACAAGCCGGTGTTATCATTTGGGAATGCGAATGACATATTAATCTGTGGAAGTCCCTGGGCGGGAAAAGAAGGATGGCAGAAAAACCGCATGGCGCCCCTGGCGGGCATCTGTATTCTGAGACAGGGAACATCCAACCGGATCACGAGGATTTCCGGGAAAAAGGCTGTTGAAGGTCTGTTCAGACAGATCTATCTTCCAAGAGATACAAAAGCGGCGGAGAAGACCTTAGAACTTCTGAACAGACTGCTTGCCAGGATCCCGGTATATCGCCTGGAATGCGATATGTCAGAACAGGCGGTAAAGGCAAGTTTTGAGAAAATGACAGGATTTGTATTTGAAAAGGAGAGAGTACATTGAAGATAAGAGAAGGCTTTGTTATAAGGGAAATTGGGGGAGAAATCCTCGGAGTGGCAACAGGCGGAGCGGCAGAAGATTTTCACGGGATGCTTGTGCTGAATGAAACGGCCCGGGAAATCTGGAATGGACTGGAAGCAGGAAAGAGCGAAGCAGATATACTGGAGCTGATTGTGGAAAGGTATGATGTGGAGGAAGAGACCGCAAGGAAGGATATGAAACACATGATTGAAAAAATGAAGGAGGCAGGGATACTGATCCCATAAGGAAAATGAGATCTTCCATAGAAAATATTTTACAGAAGGGAAAGTTTCTGGGGAACGTCAAAGGAAGAAGTATGTATCCTATGCTCCGCAGCGGGATAGATACCATTGTTGTGGAATGCTATAAAGGGAAACTGAAAAAATATGACGTTCCTCTGTATAAGAAAAATGGAAAATATATCCTTCACAGAGTGATCCGGGTTCTCCCGGATTCTTATGTAATGCGGGGAGACAATTGCTTTCAGGAGGAATATGGAATTCTGGAAAGCCAGATCCTTGGAATTCTTACCGGATTTTACAGGAAGAACAGATATATCAGTGTAGAGAACCGTATTTACAAAAGTTATGTGAGAGTCTGGTGTTTGTTATATCCATTAAGAAAATGCATCAG
>DXFG01000131.1 GCA_019114545.1 Candidatus Blautia pullistercoris
CCCAAGAGATCTGGGAGAAGTAGAATATACAGACGTGTCCAAGATCAAAACAGGCGGCATCTGCCCCTGCTGCGGCAAAAAGACTATTCAGGTAAAACGCGGTATCGAGGTAGGAAATATCTTCCAGCTTGGCACCAAATATACCAAGTCCATGAACATGACCTATACAGACGCCGACGGCTCTGTGAAATATCCGGTGATGGGCTGCTACGGTATCGGCGTAGGCCGTCTGGCTGCCTCTGTATGTGAGGCAAGACATGATGACAACGGCCCTATCTGGCCTATTTCCATCGCTCCCTGGCAGGTACATCTGTGCTGTATGCGTGTGGACCAGGAAGCCTGCAAAACTGCTGCGGACAAGCTGTACGAAGATTTACAGAAGGCCGGTGTAGAAGTTCTCTATGATGATCGTGACATCCGGGCAGGAGCCATGTTTGCAGACGCAGACCTTCTGGGAGTTCCGGTCCGTGTAGTGGTAGGACCGAAAAACCTGAAAAACGGCCAGCTGGAGTTAGTGACCAGAGACAAACGGATTTCCAAGCTCATAGACTTAGAAAACGCAGTGACGGAAATCCGGGAAGTTATCCGCCAGCTCTTTGAAGAGATCAACGCACAGGTGGAACCACGGAAATAAGCTTGTATAAAAGCTCTGGAACTGCATTTTTAACCAAAGCAGTTCCAGGGCCTTTTTCAATTTACTCGGAAAAATAATTTTCATTCCGGATTTCATAGGTCTGCTTCTGAAAATCCACCTGGACAGAAATCCCATTGGAGAAAACCGTCTTCTGTACCTGGGGATTTCCTTCAACAAATTCATGTCTTACCATCTGGCATTTTCCAACCTTTTCATGAAGATCTGAGACAACTTTTGCCCTGGTGATACACTCTTCTAACGTCATTTCCACTCTGTCCTCAAAAGCTCCGTCTGTATTAGGATAGGCCCCGTCCCGCACCAGATAAGGCGCTCCCCCGTTTAGCAGTGCATAAAGCATATAATCTTCCTCTTCGCTTATCTTTTCCATCATCCATGGCTGGATCACGCAGTCATGATAAACCAGATTATAAAGAGGCACCGGTATCCCCTGTTTTGGCGTACCGGGAGCACTCATCATAAAATCATAGGGCGCATAATGGCAGAACACCTGGCTTGTAACCGCCCAGTCATTCACCTCTTCCGAACTTGGAAGAATACCTTTTTTCAGAAGATACCGGAAGCACCGGGCACGGTGCTCATAGCATTCCTTTCTTGTCATGCGGTGCAGCGGATTGTCGCATTCGTCTCCTTCATTGCAGGTAAATACGTCCAGATATGCGCAGTCCAGCCGGATCCCGTGGTCTTCCAGGGCTTTAAAATTTCTTTTTACATAATAGGGAGCCTGGGTGGCGCAAAGATAAGACTGTGGTCCTCCCGCCCACCGCTTATGCCGGGGGATCGTACCATCCGGCAGACGGCAGGCAAAATTTTCATCAAAACTGGGAGCTGACAGATAGTAATCTCTGTACTGATCGTGAATTCCAAATAAATAACCGTATTTATGCATGGTGTCCACCAGAGATTTCATTCCCTCCCATCCCCCTGCCTCTTTACATGCTGGGCCATAATCCGGGTGGCGGTTATCATATCCCGGCTCTGCCCAGCCGTCTAAATGGAGATACAGCTTCTCTACTCCCATCTCATGAAGCTGCCTGATCTCCTGTTCCCGCTGAGCAAAGGTTGTCAGGTGATTATTTTTCTCCGGTTTCTCTGGATCATAAAAATCAGAATCCGGCTGCACAAATGTTTTGATCCCTTTGTGTAAAAAGGCACAGCCGATGAGACGGTCTATCGATGGATTTCTTATGGCTTTTTCTGCCAGGGTCCGAAGTCTTCCCTGTTCTTCCACATAATTTCTGTAGGTCTTGCAGATAGTATTGTGATCGCACTCTTTCAGAAATGTGTACTTTACAATGCGGCGGTAGTCCATCTTTCCCAGACTGGGCTCAAAGCGCATGGAAACCCTGGTATAAGGTCCTCCTGCCGGATGTTCTGCCTGGTATCCGCTATTCCACGGAGTCACGCACACTGCCAGGTATCCTTCCCCATCCCGGACCTGGGCAAACCAGGGCATATAGGCACCTGCTGTTCCGAACATCCCGTCAAATACCGGGGTCTGAAACTCCACTTCCCAGGTATTTGGGATCAAGATTCCCTGCTGATGGGTCAGAAGGGTATACCAGCTCCCTTTTTTCTCTTCAAATTCCATAGGACCCGGCCAAAAGACTTTCTTCACCTCCAGCCCTTCCTCGCAAAGTGGGATCCATTCACAGTACACATCACCTGTGGCCTCTTCCACCCAGACCAGGGTCTGGAATTTATAAGGCATGATCTTTCCCTCTTTTTTAAATCCACAGTAGGTGCTTAATATCCCTTCTCCCACCCCGGTGTGAAGCAGTTCATGGGTAATCTCCCCTGCGTCATGAAAAAATATATTTCCGCTTCTACATTCCATATACGGCATGTAGCTCTTATCCCATCTCCACCGGCAGCCGTCTTCTTTCTGAAAAGAAAATCTCAATGTCGTCTTGTCAAATGTTATCTCTGTTCCACCTTTTATAATACTGTCCATGGCGGTCCTCCTCCAGTCCTTTTCTCTCGTAATTGGAACTGCCGTCCGGTCTGCCAGGAATATTGATTAATGGGGCAGTTCCATGCATGATCTATAAATACAATATCTGATCATATCTGTCAAGAAAGAGTCTGTAGGATTATATTTCTCAACTCAGAAATCGTCCATCTTAAACTAGGCATAAGTAATATTGGAATGAGGCGGTAAAATACCGCCTCTTCTCAGCTTAATCTTTTTATCATATACAATATCCTGCCGGCACATTCCCGGATGGTCTGTTCTGACAGCAGTCCTTTTGCATAAGCTTCTCGGATATTTTTGTCATCTTCTGCATTTCCCGGCATAATAATGTCATTTCCTGCGGCCGCACATTTCCACGATATACTTCCATCTTCGGGAACCGTGGTATTCCAGTCGCTCATGATCACTCCGTCAAACCCCCATTCTTCTCTTGCCAGAACCGTACATAAGTCTCTGCTGTTAGCTGCATGAACGCCATTGATCAGGTTATAGGAACTCATGATGGCCGCCGGATCACTTTCTTTTATGGCAATCTCAAATCCCCGGAAATAAATTTCTCTGAGAGCCCGTTCTGAAACGCAGGCGTCCACTCCCATCCGATTATCCTCCTGATTATTGCAGGCAAAGTGTTTAATGGTCACACCGCAGCCTTTGCGGCTCTGGACTCCCAGAGTCACTGCTGCCGCCAGTTTTCCTGACAGGAGGGGATCCTCTGAATAATATTCAAAGTTCCGTCCGCACAGAGGATTTCTCTGGATATTCATTCCCGGAGCCAGCCAAAGATTGATATGGAATTCCTCCATCTCTCTTCCTATGGCCTCTCCAAATTCCTTCATCAACTCCAAATCCCAGGTCTGGGCCAGGGCAGTCCCTACAGGAAAGGCCGTACAGTACTGATAATATACATCTGCATTCTCATGATGCTTTTCCGGCTCTAAAAAGCCATTCTCCAAAGCCCCCAGCACGCCGATCCCGTAAACTTCCCCGGTCTTACGTTCCACCTGGTAGCTCTGTCTCAGACGGATCCCTGCCGGACCGTCTGCCATGATCATGGAAGGGATCCCATGTTTTTCTTCCAGGGCCCGGGTAGTTTCTCCTGCAGAGCCCGGCACTCTGGTTCCCGCAGATCCCAGGTTGCTGGCTCCCCAGGTAATGTTTCCATACAAAAGAGGGAGCAGATCTTCCACTGGATGATCCTGGTCCGGCGGCGCCACATAAATTTTCTTCTCTTCCTTCATGGGCATAAACCGGTAGGAAGGAACAAAATCACTTTTCTCTTCTTTCCATAGATCCATTTCGTCGCCACTGGCTGCAGAAGGCTGTAAATCGGAAAAGTCCCTCTGTTTCGGGCAGACTCTGTGGGTATTCTCAATGACTTTTGTCTCAGACACAGTAATCTTGGCTGCCAATATAAGGGAAGCCCCGCTGTTTCCTATCCAAAGTCCGTAACTTCCTTTGTCAATGCTCCACTGATGGGATTCTTCCCTAAAGCTGGCCAGCTCCTTCTGTTCTATCCGGATCTTGATCTCCTGCTCCTGCCCCGGTTGAAGAAGCCCGGTCTTTGCAAAACCTGCCAGTCTTTTGTATTCTTTCCCTTCCCCGTTCTGAGGCGCTGTGATATAAACCTGCACCACTTCTCTTCCGCTGTAGCATTCTCCGGTATTCTTTACAGAAACGGTCAGCTCTATGTTTTTTTCTCCGATTTCCAGACCTTGAAATCCTATGGAAAAAGAAGTATAGGACAGTCCATATCCAAAAGGAAACAAGGGCCGTACAGAAAAGGTATCAAAATACCGGTAACCTATGTAAATGCCTTCTTTGTATTCATCTTTCTCCAGATCTCCATTCAGATAGCCGAAAGTCCGGGCTGAGGGATAGTCTTCATATCTTCTCGCCCAGGTTGAGGTCAGCTTGCCTTCCGGCACCGCCTTACCCAAAAGGATATCTGCAACTGCATAGCCCCCTTCCTGTCCCAGCTGGGAAATATACAAAACAGCCTGGATATTTTCTGCTTTCTCCAGAATATCCGTCAGTTCCACAGGCCCTCCGGAATTCAGGATCAGAATTACGGGAACCTGTTTTTCATGAAGATAAAGAAGATCCTCTTCCTCATTCTGGCTCAGGTAATAGTCCCCTTTTTCCCTGCGCCGGTCTTTTCCTTCTCCGGAAATACGGCTGACCACATAGATCACTGCTTTGGCTCCCTGGAGGTCATTATCGGATATCCGGCGTCCTTCCGGCATTACAAATGGATTTTCTGCATAAGCATCAAAAGGGTTTTCTACCTTTTTTGCATTTTCCAGGACTTTTTCTTTCCAGGTAAGTCTTGTATTTTCATAGCGGTTATGATAATCCCGGATCCAGTCTGTACTAATGATAGTCACCCCGGCCTCTTCCAGGGCCCTGAAAATAGAAATATTTTCCCGGTTGTTCACATCTCCGGAGCCGGTTCCCCCTTTTACCGTCTTTTCTCCTCCTCTTCCAAGAAGAGCTACCGGCAAAGAAGGGGATAAAGGAAGGATTCCCTGATTTTTCAGAAGAACAATTCCTTTCTCCGCAGCTTTTCTCGCCAACATCCGGTGTTTCTTTTCTCTCTTTGAAGGCTTATGATCCATGGTTCCGCTGTGTGTCCAATTTCCTGCTGTCATAGTTTTCCTCTCTCTTTTGGTAATAGTAATAATAGAAGAAAAACGCCATAGTTTTCCTGATACAGCATAAGGGGAATATCCTATGGCGTTTTTCATATATTTTTAGTCCCTTATCCTTTTACACCGCCTAAGGTTACACCTTCGATAATGTATTTGGATAAGATCAGGTATACAAGAATGATCGGAACGATGGCCACTGTGATCATCATGTATATTTTTCCCATATCAAAGTTCATGTAGTCCGCTCCACGAAGGGTTGCGATCAAAATAGGAACTGTCATTTTGTCCTTTGACTGGATAACTAATGCGGGAACGAAGTAATTATTCCAGGATCCCACAAAAGTAAAAATCGCCTGAACGGCAATAGCCGGTTTCATGATCGGAAGGACGATCTTATTAAAAGTTTTGAATTCTCCGGAACCGTCGATTCTTGCCGCTTCCACCAGCGAAAGAGGCAGGGAAGATTCCAGATAGCTGTACATAAAATAGAATACTGACGGTGAGGCAATGGAAGGTATGATTAACGGGAGAAGAGAGTCATACATTCCCATATTTGTGATCAACCGCAGAAATCCCATAGCTGTTACCTGGGTAGGCATTACCAGAATCGCCATAATAAAGGTAAAAGCGGCTTTCTTCATCTTAAAGTCATAGGCATAAAGTCCATATGCCGTCAATGAAGAAAAATATGTACATAAAGCCGCTGAGCAGGCGGAGACTACCAGGCTGTTGATAATTCCCTGAAACATAGGGAAGGTACCGTCATTAGCAACATTTTTTAAATTTTCCAGGAAATATTTTCCCGGCAGTGCCGAAAATCCTCTCTGAAGCTCAGCATGAGAACGGGTAGCATTGACGATCAGGATGTAGAAGAAAAACAGGCACAAAAATGAAAGTGCAATAAGAATTACATGGACAAAAATGCTCCATGCTCTCTGTGCTGCTTTTGATTTCATAACTTATCTCCTCCTTCTCGCTTCTTTTGCTTTTCTCTTTGCTGCAGCTTTCGATCCGTCCGGGTCTGAATCATTGGTCATCCTATATACAATAAAGCACAAAATGCCGCTGATAATAAACAGGTATACAGACAGGGCACCTGCCATACCATAGTTTTTGCTCTTTAAGTGGCTGTTCAGGAACATGATCAATGTCATAGATGTTCTGTCCGGATTACCCTGTCCGTTAGTCAGGATCTGAGGTACATCAAACATCTGCAGACCGCCGATGATGGAAGTGATCAATGTGTAAGCCAGGATCGGCCGTATCAGAGGCAGAGTGATATAGAAAAATCTTTTCAGACCGCCGCAGCCATCCAGTTCTGAGGCTTCAAAAATATCCGGACTGATCCCCATGATAGCCGCCATAAGCATAATGGTGGTATTTCCGAACCACATAAGGAAGTTCATCAATCCGATCAAAGATCTGGTCCCAAAAACCGATCCCATAAAATCAATAGGTTCTTTGATCCATCCCAATGAGGTTAAAATAGAATTGATCGGTCCGTTAGTGGAAAACATGGCAAAGAACAGCATGGCAAAAGCTGAAGCCATGATCAGGTTGGGAAGGTAAATAATTACCTTAAAGGCCTGTTTTCCATGGATTTTCAGACGGATATCTGTAAACCAGCTGGCAAGAAGAAGGGCAATAACGATCTGGGGAATAAATCCGATCACCCACAGGATCAAGGTATTTCCTCCATATTTAAACATATCAGATTTCAGAAGGCTGATATAATTCTCCAGGCCTATGAAATTCGGCCCCACTTCTTTGATTCCTGAACGATAGTATTCAAAGAAACTGTACCGGATGGTATCTACCAGCGGAATCAGAGAAAAAATCAAAAAGCAGACGAAAAACGGAAGAATAAAAAGATATCCCCATTTTGCATAGCTGATGCTTTTACTCTTTTTTTTCATAAAACATCGTTCCTTTCTGTCAGAAGGCTGCCGCACCTTCTGTACGGCAGCACTTTACCCTTTATTCCGGCCACTGTATTTCTGTAATATCCGGGTAACGTTCTTTAATTGCAGTTTCAAAGTTTTCTTTTGCCCTCTCGAAGTCAACATTTCCCTGGAAGTAATCGCTGAAAGCATTCTGGATCAGTTCCACACATCCCTGGTCGTAAGCAGAAAGAGGAGCAATCTCAATATTTTCTGCTACCGGCACATAATATTTATAAGCATTCTGTCCTCCAAGAAATTCGGAGGAGAAGTTGGCATCATCTTCTGCCGCTTCAGACATACCGCTCTTTGTGTTGGTGAAATCCAGATAGTCTTTAGAGATCTGCAGGAGATTATCTTTATCTGCTGAGATCGCCAGGATAATCTCTTTTACATGTTCCGGATTGTCTGTTCCTGTGCAGGCATGGATATAAGAACCGCCCCAGTTATATTCCTGAGGAGGATTGGTAACTGCCCAGGCGCCTGCTTCGCCGTCCCAGTTAGGACTTAAAGTAAAATCAATTCCCCAAGGCGGAAGAAGGAATGCAAAAACTTTAGAAGCGGAACCCATCGCCTTATTCCAGTCGTCATTAAACTGGCCTTTTACCGTCTTATCATAATATCCGGCATCCAGCCATTCCTTGGAGGTTTCCACCCACTCCATGATCTGAGGATCTACTTTAAGAGTTGTTTCACCCTCTGCTACCCAAGGCTGAGAAATACTGTTTCCATAAAGACGGAAAGTATCTGCATAAGAAGAAAAGGTATAGTAGCCTTTTGCCTTTAATTCTTCAGCCGTAGTCTTCAATGTATCCCAGTCCTTTACTTTCTCTCCTACTGCTGCAGGATCATCTGTGCCAAATACATCTTTGGCAATATCTCTGCGGTATACCAGAAGTCCCGGACAGCACTGCCAGGTGGAACCTCTCTGTACCCCGTCCTGGTCAGAAGCTGTTACTTTCGTAAATTCATACTGATCTGCCAGATCTTTCTCCGGATCGATTCCCAGATCTGTCAGAGGCATAGCCACATCTGCCTCGGCGTCTGTGTACTTATACACATAGTCTGTTTCAGATAAGAAGATGTCCACTTTGTCATCTGCTGCTGCGTCCGCCTGATTCATCAGGGCCTCATCCAGCTTCTGCTGATACACACCGTCCTGGTTTGGGTTTACGATCCAGTGGATTTCCGTTCCATCTTTTAATGTAGTAACGGTTCCGTCTGCGGAAGTCTCTTCTACTTCAGGATAAACCGCCTCTACACGGGTACGGAACTCATCATTCCAGGTATAGATGTTGATAACCTTTCCTTCTTCTGTACTTCCGGATCCTCCCTGTCCTGAATCAGAAGAACCGCCGCAGCCTGCCAGAGCGCCGGCCGCCATAATGCCTGCCAAAAGCATTGCAACCACTTTCTTTTTCATTACATATAACCTCCTGTTCATTATTTTTTCTGTGAGATGGCCCTCTCATTGAACATGACCAGATTATAGACGCTTTTCATTTTGGGATATATTAAAAATTTCAACAAAATGTCAGATTCATGACCCGTTTTGCAAAAAAACACATTCTATGTCATGATTCTGATATTTTTCTCAGATATCTGATTTTTGTAGAAAATAAATTCTTATATAATTCCCCTAAACAAATCTGAAAAAGAAAGGAGACCGAATATTGAAACCTTTATATTTCATTGATGACAAAGGCACTTTTACTGTAC
This sequence comes from Candidatus Blautia pullistercoris, assembly GCA_019114545.1. GTDB lineage: Bacteria > Bacillota > Clostridia > Lachnospirales > Lachnospiraceae > Blautia > Blautia pullistercoris. The sequence goes on from DXFG01000131.1 coordinate 8,935, forward strand.
GGCAGCCGGAAAACATCAGTTATCTGTATTTTCCCCTGGCCTCAGAAGCCGGATTAAAAAGTGCCGTTACTCCCAATCTGGGCGGAGACTCCAAAATAGACCAGGATACCTTTCTTCTGGAACCGGTAAGTGCGGAAAACCTTCATAATAACCGTTCCTGCCGCAATTTCTGGTTTGCAGTAAAGAATTCCGGCGTTTACTCTGCAGCAGGCGTCTCCAGCGGACAGGAGAACCAGAAATTTTCTTCTCTCCAGGATAACAGTGAACTGACTGCCGGCTTTATGTGGCAGTCTGTAAGACGAACTTCCAGATCATTGCAGTTAGAGTCCACCGTTACTTCTTTTATTCCAAAGGACTGTAATGGGGAAATCATGTATGTCACTGTAAAAAATCTTTCCAAAGAAAGGCAAGAGCTGCTTCCCTATGCCGCAATTCCTGTTTACGGACGCAGCGCTGATAATATACGGGATCACCGGCATGTAACCTCTCTTCTCCACCGTATCAGAACCGACGAATCCGGTATTCTTGTATGCCCCACCATGTCCTTTGATGAGCGGGGCCATCAGCCTAATCACAAAATTTATTATGTGAAAGGCTGCAGTGGAAAGGGAGAATTACCTGAAAGTTTTTATCCCACAACAGAGGCTTTCCTGGGCGAAGGCGGCAGTTTCACCCATCCCCGGGCTGTCTACGAAGGGGCCCCCGGCTGTTCACCATTTACAAGGATCGATGGACGGGAGGCCATGGGCGCTTTCCGTTTTCCTACATTAATCCTGGATCCCGGAGAAGAGGCCAGCTATATCCTTATGCTTGGCGTTGCCGATCAGGAAGAGGAAATCGATCAGCTCTTTGAAAAATGCAATACTGCTGGCAAAACAGAGGCTCTTTTAGAAGAAACAAAAGTTTACTGGCAGAAAAAGGTAAATGTGAGCTTCCATACAGGAGACAGGGATTTTGATAATTATATGAAATGGGTATGTTTCCAGCCATTTCTCCGTCGCCTCTTTGGCTGTTCTTTTCTTCCTCACCATGATTATGGAAGAGGTGGCCGGGGATGGCGGGATCTGTGGCAGGACTGCCTCTCTCTTCTGTTAATGGATCCTAAAGATGTAGGAATGATGATTGAGAAAAATTTTTCCGGAGTCCGCATTGACGGCACTAACGCTACCATCATAGGAGCCGGAGACGGAAACTTTATCGCAGACCGAAACGGAATCGCCCGTGTATGGATGGACCATGGTCTCTGGCCGCAGATGACCACCAAGCTTTATATTGATCAGACGGGAGATATCCGGATTCTCACAAGGCAGGTTCCTTATTTTAAAGACGGACAGGCCCGGAGAGGGACCGAGCTGGATACCCTCTGGACAGAAAGCCAGGGAAACCTTCAAATGACCGGCCAGGAACAGATCTACACCGGAAGTATCCTGGAGCATCTGCTGATCCAGCAGCTAACTGCTTTTTATGAGGTGGGAGAACACAATATCTGCCGGCTCCGGGGAGCAGACTGGAATGACGCCTTAGACATGGCATCAGAAAGAGGAGAAAGTGTAGCTTTCACCTGTGCCTATGCTGGGAATCTCCGGGAACTGGCTGAGCTGATCCGTGCTTTAGCAGACACCGGATCTGTCAAAACCACAGACCTGTTGGAAGAGCTGGAAGTTTTACTTAAGGATGATAAAGAACTTTACGATAATATCAGCGAGAAGCAGCAGGTCCTGGCCCGCTTTACTTCCCTGTGCCGCCATCATGTCAGCGGCAGACGAAAAACATTTTCTCTCCTGTCTCTTGCTGAAAATCTTGAGCACAAAGCCCAATGGCTGTCCGGGCACATCCGGAAACAGGAATGGATCCAGGCCGGCCAGGGAGAAGGCTGGTTCAACAGTTACTATGACAATCACGGCCAGGCTGTAGAAGGTATCCTGGAAGACCAGGTACGAATGATGCTTACAGGGCAGGTTTTCGCCATTATGGGAAAAGTAGCCGAGGATCCTCAGATCAGAAGCATTATAAAAAGCGCCGATCATTACTTATATGAAAAGGAAATCGGAGGATACCGGCTGAATACAGATTTCCATGAATTAAAATTTGACCTTGGCCGGATGTTTGGATTTGCCTATGGGGAAAAGGAAAACGGAGCTGTATTCTCTCATATGGCTGTCATGTATGGAAATGCCTTATATCGCCGTGGCTATGCAAAGGAAGGCTGGAAAGTCCTGAAATCTCTGTCTGATACAGCTCTGGATTTTAACACCAGCCGGATCTATCCTGGGATTCCCGAATATTTCCGTTCAGATGGCCGGGGCATGTACCACTATCTTACAGGAGCCGCCAGCTGGTATATGCTGACCATGGTCACACAGGTCTTCGGCGTCCGGGGAGAAGGCGGGGATCTTATCATCGCTCCCAAACTTCTGGCAGAGCAATTTGACAGCCAAGGAAAAGCTTCCATCCGGATCTCTTTTGCCAATAAAACTTTAGATGTCATCTTCGAGAATGCAGACAGAAAAGACTATGGTAACTATACCCTTGCTTCCGCTGTCTGTGAAGGCAGGGAACTTCCTGTTGTTGATAATTCTTATGGGGTTCTCTCCCAAAAAACACTGGATAGTCTGGGAGATGGGTTGCATTCTGTCACTATAAAACTTATTTAAATAGAAATTGAAAGGCAGGTATTCATAATGAAATACGGATATTTTGATGATAAAAACCGAGAATATGTAATTGAACGGCCGGATACCCCGGCTCCCTGGGTGAATTATCTGGGTTCTCCTGAATATGGAGCTATCATCTCCAACAATGCAGGAGGATACAGTTTCGCCAAATCAGGCGCTAATGGAAGGATCCTCCGGTATGTATTCAATAATTTCGATCAGCCGGGACGATACCTCTATATCCGGGATAACCAGTCAAAAGATTACTGGTCTGCTTCCTGGCAGCCGGTAGGAAAAGATCTGGACAGATATGACAGCCAGTGCCGTCATGGTCTGGGCTATACAAAAATGACTGCTTCCTATGCCGGGATCCGTTCCGAAGCTCTCTATTATGTTCCTCTTGGAAAAACCTATGAAGTATGGGGGCTTACAGTGGCCAATGAGTCTTCTGAGTCCCGGGAACTTACTTTAACCGGATACGGAGAATTTACCAATCACAGCAATTACGAGCAGGATCAGGTCAATCTTCAGTACTCTCTTTTTATAACCAGGACCCTGTTCCGGAATAATTCCATTATCCAGCAGATACACGGAAACCTGGATGCCCAGCCGGAGGACAGGCTTGTAGATGAAAAAAATGTCACAGAGCGGTTTTTCGGCCTGGCGGGGGAGAAGGTTTCTTCCTACTGCGGAGACAAGGATGTTTTCCTTGGAAAATATCACGGATATGGAAATCCCCAGGGTGTAGTGTCCGGAGATCTGGGAAATGTCACCAGCTATAATGAAAATTCCTGCGGCGCTCTCTCCTGCATCGTGACGTTACAGCCGGGAGAATCCAAAACCATCCTCTTTGTCCTGGGAATGGATTCTTCTGAAAAGTGTGCAGAAATTCTGGCTTCCTACAAAAATCCACAAGAACAGATCCTCCAGGAGGTTTAAACGCTGAAAGCAGACTGGAACGGCAGACTGGATCATCTCCAGGTAAAGACTCCGAGTCCTGCCTTTAACACTATGATCAATACCTGGAATGCCTATAACTGCTTCATAACCTTCATCTGGTCCCGGGCTGCCTCTTTCATCTACTGCGGTCTGCGCAACGGATACGGCTACCGTGACACAGTGCAGGATATCCAGGGGATCATCCATCTTTCCCCGGAGATGGCGGCTGAAAAAATACGTTTCATGCTGTCTGCCCAGGTAAACAACGGGGGAGGACTTCCTCTTGT